>NZ_JAIZAZ010000010.1:0-194593 GCF_020515645.1 Pseudomonas sp. MWU16-30316
TTCGCTTACGCGTTGAGGGTTTTTGTTTGTCTGGTGCCTGTAAAAACCAGCGTGAGAGCACGTTATTCAACATGTACTTCCGATCGACAGGCACAAAAAAACCACCGGCAAGGTGGTTTTTTATTTTCAGGGCAATCAATCCCCGCGGTATTCACATCCGCTGGTGCACGTCTCGTGAATACGGACGGCCGACAGTTCCGGCAGCAGAGGCTTCAACTCATTCCAGATCCATTTCGCCAGGTTTTCGCTGGTTGGATTCTCCAGGCCCGGGATGTCATTCAGGTAGTTATGATCAAGGCGTTCATACAGCGGTTTGAAAATCGCCTTGATTTCCGAAAAGTCCCGGATCCAGCCGGTATGCGGGTCAACCTTTCCGGCCAGATGAATGCCGACACGAAACGAATGGCCGTGCAGACGTCCACACTTGTGCCCCTCTGGAACGTGGGGGAGGCGGTGTGCTGACTCGAAGGTAAATTCTTTGAAGATTTCCACTGTGTATTGGCCCCGGAAAAATGGCGATCGCTGACGCGATAAATGCAATCTGCGAGTTTAACAGCAATGGCCTGAAACTCCATGCAAGGGTGAACCTGTCAGAGTGTTTGATGGCACTCGGCCAGATCTATTCAGTTTGAGTTAAGTTGTACCGGTTAAGGTGGGCGCCATAGAAGCACCGATCGTTATGGATACCCTCTATGAAAACGCTGACTACCCTGCTGGCGGCCCTCACATTGGTTTTGACGTCCTGTTTCATTCAGGCGTACGGCGTCGACCCGCAGGAAGTGCTGCGCCTCAGTGATGCAGGTACGCTTCATTCGGCTGAGAAACTAGACGCCAAAGCGCTGAGCAAACACCCCGATGCCAGTATTATCGGCACGCAGTTCAAGAACATATACGGCAGGTACGTTTACAATGTCGAGCTGCGTGACAAACAGGGTATTGAGTGGGTCCTCGAAATAGACGCCGCCACGGGCCAGGTCTACAGGAATCATCAGGATAACTAATGAATGTCGACAAGCGTCTCTGTGTCATCCTTGGTTTGAGCCTGACCTGCTCTTTTGTGTATGCCAGAGATCTGAATCAGGATGAAGCGCTCAGTTTGCGTCAGCGCGGGGTCATCCTGCCTCTCGAACAGTTCATCGAGCGCGCGATGGGCCTTCATCCGGGCTCTCGTCTGCTCGAGGCCGAGCTAGAGGAAAAGAATAATGTGTACGTGTATGAGTTTGAATTGCTGACCCCTGAGGGCGTTGTCCGCGAGCTCAAGTTCGATGCGCGTGATAGCCGATTGCTGAAAGACGAGGACGATGACTGATGCGCCTGCTACTGGTTGAAGACCATGTTCCCCTTGCCGATGAGCTGCTCGCTGCGCTGGGGCGTCAAGGCTACGCGGTCGACTGGCTGGCCGACGGGCGCGATGCGGTTCATCAAGGCGCAAGCGAGCCGTATGACCTGATCGTTCTGGATCTGGGGCTGCCTGGCATGCCAGGGCTTGAGGTTCTCCAGCAGTGGCGCAGCAAAGGTCTGGCGACCCCCGTGTTGATTCTGACCGCGCGCGGCTCCTGGTCAGAGCGCATAGAAGGCTTGAAGGCAGGTGCCGATGATTACCTGACCAAGCCTTTTCATCCTGAAGAACTGCAGCTGCGCATTCAGGCATTGCTGCGACGTTCGCACGGGCTGGCCAACCAGCCCACGCTGGAATCCGCCGGTCTTAATCTGGATGAAGGCCGTCAATGCGTCAGCCGGGACGGCGTGGATATCCAGCTCACCTCGGCAGAGTTTCGTCTGCTGCGTTATTTCATGTTGCACCCTGGACAGATTCTCTCGAAAAGCCATCTGTCAGAGCATTTGTACGATGGCGAAAACGAGCGTGATTCCAATGTCATCGAAGTCCATGTCAATCACCTGAGGCGCAAGTTGGGCCGCGCAGTCGTCGAGACACGCCGCGGTCAGGGCTATCTGTACGGCGGAGCCGGCGGTTGAAATCCATACAGCGACGTCTGAGTCTGGGGCTGATCGCCGTCATGGTCGTTGTCGGTCTGGTGATGGCGCAGACCAGTCTCTGGCTGTTCGAAGTGGGCCTGCAGCGCTACCTGGAGTCAGGTCTGCGCAACGAGAGTGAAAACCTGCTGGTAGCGCTGGTGCGAGGTCCTGCCGGGCTGCAACTGGATGACCATCGCCTGTCCGGTGCCTACCAGCGTCCACTGTCCGGCCATTACTTCCGGATGGACTTGCCGCAGGGGCACTGGCGCTCCCGTTCCCTGTGGGATTTCGAGTTGCCCCAGCCCGGGGTAGGTTTGCATGCCAATCTTGAGCTCGGCAAGACCGGGCAATCGCTGTTGATGCTGACCAGCGAATACCGCAAGTTCGGCAAAGAGGTTTCAATCACCGTCGCACAGGATTACACACCGGTCAGGGCGAGTTTTCGCCTCATGCAGCAGATCGGGCTGGGACTTGGGCTGGCCGCGCTGATCCTGGTGCTGGTATTGCAACGCATCACCGTGCGAAGAGCGCTTCGCCCGCTTGAAACCGTTCGCGAGCAGATTTTTCAGCTCCAGCAGGGCCAGCGTTCACAACTGGACAACCAGGTTCCCCTCGAACTCGAGCCGCTGGTGGCGCAGATCAACCACTTGCTTGCGCATACCGAAGACAGCCTGAAACGCTCACGTAACGCACTGGGTAATCTGGGACATGCCTTGAAGACACCGCTCGCGGTCTTGCTCAGCCTGGCCCTCAGCGGACAATTGGACGCCAACCCTGGATTGCGCAGGACCTTGCAGGAGCAGCTGGAAAATATCCGCCTGCGTCTGGAGCGCGAGCTCAATCGCGCACGTCTCTCCGGTGACGCTCTACCGGGAGCCCGCTTCGATTGTGACGCCGAACTGCCCGGGCTTTTCTCCACGCTGGGCATGATCCATGGTGCTCATCTCCAATTGATCAACGATGTCGAGGCGGGCATGTACCTGCCGTGGGATCGGGAGGACATTCTCGAGCTGCTCGGCAACCTGCTGGACAATGCCTGCAAATGGGCCGACAGCGAGGTGCGTCTGGACATTATCAGTCAGGATCAGGGCTTCTGCCTGTTGGTGGATGACGATGGACCCGGTATTCCGGAGGCGCAACGCGCAGAAGTGTTCAGCCGTGGCGCTCGTCTTGACGAGCAGATTACCGGCCACGGGCTGGGGCTGGGTATCGTGCGCGATATCGTCGAGGCATGGGGCGGTCAACTGCAACTGCAGGAGAGCCCGGCAGGTGGGCTTCGGGTACGCATCGACCTGCCCGAGCGGACTGCCCCCTAGGGCGTCAGCCAGTATCGTTCAGCGTCTTCATACAAAAGGCAGGACAGGTCTTAATGTCCATCGGAGAGTGCCGATAACCTGATTGGGCACCTCTGACTTATAAAAATAACCATAAGGCAAATCCTATGCGTCTCAGTCTGAAAGCCAAGGTTCTGTCGCTGGCAGTCCTGCCGGTTCTGATGTTTGCGCTGGTGATCAGCGCTACGACCGTATTCATGCTGCATCGGCAGGCCGAGCGAGAGGTCAGCGATACGCGAGAGCGCTTGCTCAACGAGGCCAAGGCAACGTTGCAAAACTACGTTGCTATCGCCATGACCGCCATCAAACCACTTTACGATGCCGCCGCGCCCGGCGACGACGCTGCGCGTGCCAACGCTATCAAGCTGCTTTCCTCGGTCAGTTACGGCAAGGATGGTTACATCTTTGGCTACGACTCTCAGGTGATCCGGATTTTCAGAAGCAACAGCCCTGACGGTGTGGGCAAAAGTTTTGCTGATGCCCGTGATGCGAACGGCGTCTATATCAATCGCGAGTTGGTGGCGGTCGGCAAGGCGGGCACCCACTATGTAATGTACTCGTCGGCCCTGCCTGGCAAGACTGAACCGGTCCCCAAGATCGGCTATACGGATTATCTGCCGAAATGGGATCTGGTCATCGGCTCTGCCGTCAATATCGATGGCATCGATGCTCAGGTTGCCGTGGTCAGGCAGGGTGTCGAGGCACGCTTGAAGGAGATGCTCTACAGCATTCTCGGCATTACCGTTCTGGTCCTGGTCATTATCGGCATCATCGGAATAGTGCTGACAGGCACTTTGCTGCGCCCGCTCGGCCTGATGAAAAACAGTCTGGATGACATCGCGGCAGGTGAAGGCGACCTGACTCGTCGGCTGGTGATTACCAGCAATGACGAGCTCGGTGATCTGGCAGGCTCGTTCAACAGGTTTGTCGACAAGATTCATGGCATGGTTCGTCAAATCAGTGAAATGACCGGGCAGCTCAATGGCCTGGTCGGCAAAGTCAGCTCGCAGGCACAGCGCTCGGAAACGGCCATGGACCGTCAGCGTCACGAAACCGATCAGGTGGCTACTGCAATCAATCAGATGTCGGCTGCTGCTCAAGAGGTTGCCAAGAGCGCGCAGGGTGCGTCCGTTGCTGCTCAGCAGACCGACGAGCAAGGGCGAGCCGCCAAGCGCGTGGTGGATGGCAGCATTCGGCAGATTCACGCGCTGGTGGATGACATCCGCAAAAGCGGCTCTTCACTGGACGTCTTGCAGAAGGATGTTTCTTCCATTGTCAGTGTGCTGGGCGTCATCCGCTCGATCGCCGAACAGACCAACCTGCTGGCACTCAATGCTGCCATCGAGGCCGCCAGGGCAGGGGAGGCAGGACGCGGTTTTGCCGTGGTCGCCGACGAAGTACGGGCACTGGCCAGCCGGACACAGCAGAGCACGCAGGAGATCCAAGGCATGATCGACCGCTTGCAGCAGGGCACTCAGGAGGCGGTGACAGCCATGCGCCGTTCCAGCGAAGCAGGCGACGGCACCTCGGCGCAGGCCAACGAAGCCGGTACATCGCTGGTGAGCATCGGCGAGCTGATCGCGACCATCAATTCGATGAACGCGCAGATCGCCAGTGCCGCAGAAGAGCAGACGGCGGTTGCCGAGGAAATCAATCGCAGCGTCCATCAGATCGCGGGTGCAGTCGAGAGTGTCGCCGATGAAACCCGGCAAAGCGCCCAGACATCACGCAGCCTGGCCGAACTCGGCGCACGCCTGGACGGTCTGGTCGGTCAGTTCAGGGTCTGATACCTCTCCGGCAGGGGTGTAAACCCCTGACACAGCCTGTACCTGGCATCGCCGTCATATTGCCGTCATGGAAGATGGCACTCGTGCGCTCGTGTGCTGACTAAGCTCTAGACCGGGCGCGATGCGCGGTCTAATGACATGGACAGGACATGAACGAAACCACGCTGCAATACAAAACCCTCATTCTGCTACTGGTACTGGTGACCATTGCCTTCATATGGATTCTGCTGCCGTTTTATGGCGCAGTGTTCTGGGCGGTCATCCTCGGGATCATCTTCGCGCCTGTGCAGCGCAAGTTGCAGATCAAGTTCAACTGGTCACGCAATCTTACCTCCCTGTGCACCCTGACGATCTGTCTGGTCATCGCGATTCTGCCGGTGATCGTGATCAGCGCCTTGCTGGTTCAGGAGGGCACCACGCTGTACAAGAACGTCGAGACCGGGCAACTGGATATTGCCGGCTATCTGGCCGAGTTCAAGGACCTGCTGCCGCACTCCATTCAGGCGCTGCTTGATCGTCTGGGCATGGGCGACCTGGAAGGGTTGCGCGACAAGATCGCCAAGGGTGCGATGCAGGGCAGTCAGTACCTGGCGACGCAGGCATTCAGCTTCGGGCAGGGCACATTCGACTTTGTCGTCAGCGTCTTCATCATGCTCTACCTGCTGTACTTTTTCCTGCGCGACGGACAGGAACTGGTGCGCAAGATCCGCACGGCCTTCCCGTTGGGCGAACAGCAGAAGCGTCGTCTGCAGCTCAAGTTCACCCGAGTGGTACGTGCCACGGTCAAAGGCAACGTGGTGGTCGCGGTGACGCAAGGTGCGCTGGGTGGCTTCATCTTCTGGGTGCTGGACATCCCGAGTGCGCTGCTGTGGGCGGTGATCATGGCGTTCCTGTCGCTGTTGCCTGCGGTAGGGGCCGGGATTGTCTGGGCGCCAGTGGCCATCTACTTCCTGCTCAGTGGCATGATCTGGCAAGGCGTGGTGCTGGGCTTGTTTGGCGTCTTCGTGATCGGTCTGGTGGATAACGTACTGCGCCCGATCCTGGTGGGTAAAGACACCAAAATGCCGGACTACCTTATCCTTATTTCCACGCTTGGCGGCATGTCGGTCTTTGGTCTGAACGGCTTTGTGATCGGACCTCTGGTGGCTGCGCTGTTCATCTCCAGTTGGGGATTGTTCAGCGGCTCCGGCTCCAAGAAACCCGTGAGACTGCCAGGCTGACATTGGCAGGTCGCGTGGTCGACACAGACCCGCGCATGCTCCCTGCCATTTATCAGGCAGGGAGCATGCGCGGTTTTTTTCATGAGAGCAGGTCTCATTCTGAGCTTTTTGCCGCGATCGCAGCCGAGTCCATGAAGGCGGCCAGATCGGTATTGAAGCGCGATGCTTCTTCCAGAAATGGCGCGTGGCCTGAGTTTTCGTACACCTTCGATTGAATTCGAGGATTGAGCTGCCGAGCGCGTGCGATGCTGGGCTGAAGGTTGACCAGTTCATCCTTGCCGCCATACAGCATCAATACCGGCACCTTTGCCTTGGGCAGGCCTTCGGCCACATCGACAGTCATTGCAGGCGTAGCACGGGTCATCGTCCACGATGCCATCGCAGCACTCGACACCAGCCGCTCGAAAGTCGGTGCGTCCGGTTGTGTGTGGAAGCACAGTCCGAGAAAGGTACGTACTGCATCAAGGTGGGTCTTCAGGTCCTCTGAACTCAGGCCGGCATATAGATGAGGGTGGGCTGTAATCAGGGCCGCGTTAAGCTCGATGACACCATCAACATACACAACGCCGCCGATCTTCGCGTCACCATAGGCGGCGAGGTAGTTGGACATGACCACGCCGCCCAATGACCAGCCGACCAATACCGGACGCTTGCTTGTGGTGGCTTCAAGTACCGCTGCCAGGTCGTCCGCATAGCGACGCCCGTTACGGTACGCCTCGACACTGTCGGGCTTGTCGGAAAGCCCGTGACCGCGCAGGTCATAGGTAATCATTCGGTAGCGCTGCAGTTGGGGACTCGCGATCTGCTTTTCCCAATTGAGGCGACTGCCCAGCAGACCGTGAATGAAAATCAGGGCCGGGCCGTTCGGATCGCCTGATTCCTGCACAGCGAGTTTGACGCCGTCAGGGGCTGTGACGGTGTAGTGTTTGTCTACTGCCAGGGCCAGTGATGATAGTCCGGTCAGCAGCGCAGCAAGCAAGGTATTGCGCAGCAGGTGAACGAAGCGAATGTGATTCATGAGGCTATTTCCACGCGGTAGAAGTGATGGGCGCACTGTAGGTCGATGACGCAGGACGGTCTATGACGTAAAATCCTGATAAATTGATTGATCGTCCTGAACTCGAAGTGGCCTCTCTCTATGCAAGCCCCGTCAAATGACCCCATCAGCGAGCTGCTGCTCGGTATGCGTCTTTTCGGCGTTCAATTCCGCAGGCTGGAAGTTGTGCCGCCTCTGGGTGTTGGCTTCACTAACGCAATCGGACGAGCGCAGTTTCATTTCGTCGGGCGTGGGCCGGTCTGGCTACGCAGCGCTGAGAGCGTTCTGTACAGGCTCGATACCGGCGACGCGGTTCTTATTCCGCGCGGTGGGCACCACGCTGTGTTGACGGCCGAAGACACGGCTGCAAGCGATGTACAGCTGTTTGACCCGTCTACCGGCATCAGCGATGGCGTTCACGATCGGTCTGATGCCGAGGAGGGCGGAGCGGTTGATCGGGCGATTATCTTCAGCTGTTGTATGGAGTTGGAACTGGGCGGCATGCAGCCGCTTGTTGCCGCCATGCCGGATGTCATGCAGGTCAGTACTCTGCTGGAAACGTGCCCCGAACTGCGGCCCATGCTCGCGGCAATGGAGCGTGAAGCCTTGATGCTACAGGCCGGGCACGCAGGCATTCTGGCACGTCTTGCTGAAGTCGTGGCCGCGCTGCTGGTGCGTGGCTGGGTCGCGGGTGGCTGTGGGAATGCCACAGGCTGGCTCGGTGCTTTGCAAGACCCTCGGCTGAGTCGCGCCATCGTCATGATGCACCAGCGTCCAGGCAGACGCTGGACGGTGGCCACGCTTGCCCATGAGGCCAGGCATTCCCGCTCTGTGTTCGCACAGCGCTTTCTTGAGGCAACGGGTATGCCGCCATTGCAGTACCTGACGGAGCTGAGAATGCGCTTGGCGTTTCACAGCCTGAGCCGTGAACACTGTTCTCTGGAGGCTGTTGCCAGTCAACTGGGTTACGGTTCATTGGCCGCCTTCAGCCGTGCATTCAAAAGAACGGTGGGCCTATCCCCAGGCGCTGTTCGTTCCGCGAAAAGCGTTGCCGGGTAGCCGTTCCAACCGTTTTCGGAGACAAAAAAAAGCCCTGCTCAAGAGCAGGGCTTTGCGTTTGCGCAGGATCAGCCTGCTACGTGCAGACCGGCATTGACCACCAGATCGAGCAGCGGTTGCGGGTAAACACCCAGCACGAAGGTCAGGATCGCAACGGCCAGCAGCATCACACCACCTGTGCGCTGAGCCCAGTTGATGGCTGCGTCGTGGCGAGGAAGCTTGTTGTCGACCAGATACATGGTGACCATCACACGCAGGTAATAGAACACGCCGATGGCGCTACCGATGACCAACGCCCCGATCAGCCACCACAGCTGCGATTCGACACCGGTGGCGATGATATAGAACTTGCCGATGAAACCAGCGGTAAGCGGGATACCTGCCAGCGACAGCATCATCAGGGTCATGACTGCCGTCAGGTAAGGGCGACGCCAGAACAGACCGCGGTATTCGAACATCGCGTCGGCATCACGTCCGCTGTAAGGCGAAGACATCATGGTGATCACGCCGAAGCTGCCCAGCGAGGTCAGGACGTAAGTTGCCAGATAGACACCAATCGCCTCGACCGCCATGCCTTTGCTGGCCACCAGCGCAATCATCAGGTAACCGAAGTGAGCGATGGAGGAGTAGCCCAGCAGACGCTTGAGGTTGGTCTGAGTCAGCGCAAGCAGGTTGCCGACCAGGATCGACGCTACGGCGATGACTGCCAGTACGTCATGCAGGACACCGCTGCTGGCTGCCGGTGAAATCTGGAACAGACGCACCAGTACCGCAAATACCGCCACCTTGCTGGCGGTTGCCAGGAAGGCCGCGACCGGCGCAGGGGCGCCTTCGTAAACGTCCGGGGTCCACAGGTGGAAAGGTACCAGTGACAACTTGAAGGCCAGGCCGACGACCATCATACCCAGACCCAGGCTGGCAATCGGGCTCGGCATACCGGTCGCTGTGATGGCCTTGCCGATACCGTCGAAGCTCAGCGAACCTGCCTCTGCGTACAGCAGCGCCATACCGAAGAGCAGGAACGCGGACCCTGCGGCCGACAGGACCATGTACTTGATGCCGCCTTCCAGCGAGCGCTTGTTGAAGAAGGCATAAGCCACCAGCCCGTAGACCGGCACCGACAGCAGTTCCAGGCCGATGAACAGGCCCGCCAGATGCTGAGCACTGACCAGCACCAGCCCACCGGCCGCTGCCAGCAGGATCAGCAGGTAAAGCTCTTCGCGATTGCCCGGATACCCGGCCTTGCCGTCACCCAGATAGGCGTGCGCCATGGTCACGCAAGCGAGGGTAGAGGCGAGGATGATCGCCATGTACAGGCAGGCAAAGTTGTCGATATGCAGCAGTGGCGTCACGACCAGAGGGGCAACTTTCAGTGCTGGATAGATCGACAGCAGGGCCAGGTTGAGGCCTGCTACCGAAAGCAGGAACGTTTGCGAGTGATTGCGGCGCCATGCGATCGCCAGCATCACCACGACAATGGTGAGGCTGGTGATCAGCAGTGGCGCAAGCGCAATAAAGTGTTGAATCGTCAGGTCCATAGCGCTCTTACCGGGCCGAAGCGAGTTGAGTGAAGGCAGTGCCTAGCCATTGCTGCACGCCGTGCATGGTCGCTGCCGAAGTGTCGAGGAACGGCTGCGGGAACACCCCGAGCACGACCAGCAACACGGCAAGGCCCAGCACCATGATCATTTCCCGTCCGTCCATGCCCTTCAGAACCTCGTCGGACTTCGACGGGCCGAAGTAGGCGCGGTGGATCATGATCAGCGAGTAGACAGAACCAAATACCAGACCGGAGGTGGCGATCGCCGTGATCCATGGTGAGCTGGCGAAGCTGCCCAGCAGAATCAGGAACTCGCCGACGAAGTTGCCAGTGCCCGGCAGACCCAGAGAGGCGGCGGCAAAGAACAGGCTGATGGCCGGGATGTAAGCGATGCGTGACCACAGGCCGCCCATCTCACGCATGTCGCGGGTGTGCAGGCGCTCGTACAGCTGACCACTGAGAATGAACAGTGCCGCAGCCGACAGACCGTGGGCGATCATCTGGATCAGTACGCCTTGCAGCGCCTGCTGGCTGCCCGAGTAGATACCGATCAGTACGAAGCCCATGTGCGAAACGCTGGAGAACGCGATCAGGCGCTTGATGTCAGTCTGGGCAAATGCCAGGAATGCGCCGTAGAAGATACCGACCAGCCCCAGCGTCATGGCAATCGGTGCGAACTCGGCCGATGCGTTGGGGAACAGTGGCAGGGCAAAGCGCAGCAGACCGTAAGCCGCCGTCTTCAGCAGGATACCCGCCAGGTCAACGGAGCCTGCAGTCGGTGCCTGGGCATGCGCATCCGGCAGCCAGGAGTGCAACGGCACCACCGGCAGCTTGACGGCGAAGGCAATGAAGAAGCCCAGCATCAGGATGTACTCGGTGCCCGGTGCCAGTTTGGTCTTCAGCAGGTCGGCGTAGGCAAAGGTGATCACGCCGGTCTGATTGAAGTGCACCAGCACCAGACCCAGGATCGCCACCAGCATGATCAGGCCGCTGGCCTGAGTGAAGATGAAGAACTTGGTGGCTGCGTAGATACGGGTTTTCTTCCCATCCGAAGAACTGTGACCCCAGAGCGCGATGAGGAAATACATCGGCACCAGCATCATTTCCCAGAAGAAGAAGAACATGAACAGGTCGATGGCCAGGAACACGCCCACGACACCGCCCAGGATCCACATCAGGTTAAGGTGGAAGAAACCGACCTTGCGCTGGATTTCCTTCCACGAGCACAGCACCGACAGCACACCCAGAAGGCCGGTCAGCAGGATCATCAGCAGCGACAGGCCATCGAGTGCCAGATGCACGTCGATGCCGAAGCGGGTGATCCACGGGTGGTGGAATTCCAGGGTCCAGGTCGGATCGGCACCCGGCACCGGCGCGTAGCCGAAGTTGCCGGTAGCCCACAGCCAGAGGCCGAGAACCAGTTCCAGGGTCATTGTCAGCAACGCAATCCAGCGCGGCAGGGTAGAGCCGAAGCGCTCACCCAGCCAGCACAGCAGGCCGCCGATGAAGGGGATCAGGATTAGCCAGGGCAGAATCATGACGGGCTCAATTCCTTTCGCAAATTCGCAAGGTTCATATCAGATCGCAACCAGAACGACGGCACCGAGTACCAGAACGGCACCCACGGCGATCGAGGCAGCATACCAACGCAACTGGCCGGTCTCGGTGCGGCTCATGGTGTCATGACCGCCTTTGACCAGACGTGGGATCAAGCCGATGGTGCGGTCGAACGGATCACTACGCAGTACATGACTGATTGCCAGATACGGCTTGACGAACAGCTTGTCGTAGATCCAGTCGAAGCCCCATGCCGCGAACCACCAGGCCGAGAGGAAACGGCCCGGAGCGCTGTTGGCGATAGCCGTCGCCAGGCGGCGCTTGCCGAGGAACAGCAATGCTGCCAGCAGGATACCGGCCAGCGCGATGGCGCCGGAGGCGATCTCCAGGCTGTGCTTGGCTTCGCCACCGGCATGGCCGACGCTCTGCGGCAGCACACCGGCCAGGGGCGGAGTGATCCACGCGCCGATGAACGTCGACAGTACGATCAGCACCGACAGTGGCAGCCAGTGAGCGATACCGTGACCTGCGTGTGCTTCGGTCTTGGCTTCACCGTGGAACGCGATGAAGATCAGACGGAAGGTGTACAGCGACGTCATGAACGCGCCCACCAGACCGGCATACAGCAAGCCGTTGTTACCGCTGGCAAATGCTTCCCAGAGAATTTCGTCCTTGGAGTAGAAGCCCGCCGTCAGCAGCGGCAAGGCGGAAAGAGCAGCGCCACCGACGATGAAGCTGGCGTAGGCCAATGGCAGTTTCTTCCACAGGCCGCCCATCTTGAAGATGTTCTGCTCGTGGTGGCAGGCAACGATCACCGCACCGGAAGCAAGGAACAGCAGCGCCTTGAAGAAGGCGTGGGTCATCAGGTGGAAGATCGCGCCTTCCCAGGCGCCAACGCCCAGTGCCAGGAACATGTAACCGATCTGGCTCATGGTCGAGTAGGCGAGGATACGCTTGATGTCGGTCTGCACCAGTGCGGCGAACCCCGCCAGAACCAGCGTGACGCCGCCGACAATGCCGACCAGATGCAGGATGTCAGGTGCCAGTGCGAACAGGCCATGAGTACGCGCAATCAGGTAGACGCCCGCCGTGACCATGGTCGCTGCGTGGATCAGCGCCGAAACAGGAGTAGGACCGGCCATCGCATCCGCCAGCCAGGTTTGCAGTGGCAGCTGTGCAGATTTACCGACCGCACCGCCCAACAGCATCAAGGTCGCCAGCACGATCCAGAAATCGCCGACCTTGAAGTGTTCCGGCGCCCGGACCAGCAGTTCCTGCACATTGAGCGTGCCCAATTGCTGGAACAGGATGAACAAGCCGATAGCCATGAACACGTCACCGATACGGGTGACGATGAACGCTTTGAGGGCTGCGTTGCCGTTGTTGCGGTTGCTGTAATAGAAACCGATCAACAGATAGCTGCACAGGCCCACGCCTTCCCAACCGAAGTAGATGAACAGCAGGTTGTCGCCCAGGATCAGGAACAGCATGCTGGCAATGAACAGGTTGGTGTAGGAGAAGAAGCGCGAGTAGCCCGCTTCACCGCGCATGTACCAGGACGCGAACAGGTGGATCAGGAAGCCGACACCAACCACGACGCCCAGCATCGTGACGGACAGCCCGTCCAGATACAGCGCGAAGTTGGGCTGGAAGCCATCGACGTCCATCCAGCGCCACAGCACCTGCGTGTAGTGACCGCCTTCAGGTGGTGCCACGTTGAACTGCCAGATGACCCAGGCCGTGACGATGGCTGAAAGGCCGATGGAGCCGACACCGATCAGCGCAGCGAGGTTTTCCGAGATGCGTCCACGGGAGAACGACAGCAGCAGAAAGCCGATGAGGGGGAATACGAAAGTCAGAAAGAGAAGGTTCATCCGCGCATCTCGCTGGCAGCATCGATATCGAGAGTGTGGAAGCGGCGATACAGTTGCATCAGGATCGCCAGGCCGATACTGGCCTCGGCTGCCGCAAGGCTGATCACCAGGATGAACATCACCTGCCCGTCCGGTTGCCCCCAACGGCTGCCGGCCACAACGAACGCCAGTGCAGCGGCGTTCATCATGATTTCCAGGCTCATCAACACGAAGAGAATGTTACGGCGCACCATCAGGCCGACCAGACCCAGGCAGAACAGGACCCCGGCGACCGCCAGACCGTGCTCAAGAGGGATAGCATTCATTGGCTTGGCTCCTTGGCCTCGTTGCGGCCCAGATGGAAGGCCGTGATGGCTGCTGCAAGCAACAGCATCGAGGCGAGTTCCACCACCAGCAGATAGGGCCCGAACAGGCTGATGCCGACTGCCTTGGCGTCGACCGTGGTGTGACCGACACCAGCGCCGGTCGGGTTGGCGAACAGCACATACAGCAACTCGGCCAGCAACAGCGCGCCGAGAATGACCGGGCCGATCCATATGCCGGGTTTGAGCCAGGCACGTTCCTGCTGAACCGAGGCCGGGCCGAGGTTCAGCATCATCACCACAAACACGAACAGGACCATGATTGCGCCCGCGTAGGCAATGACTTCCAGCACGCCGGCGAACGGAGCGCCGAGGCTGAAGAACGTCATTGCTACGGCGATCAGCGAGATGATCAGGTAGAGCAGGGCGTGCACCGGATTCGTGTTGGTGATCACCCGCAGGGTGGACACAACAGCGATACCGGATGCGAAGTAGAAAGCGAATTCCATCTTTACTTCCTTAAGGCAGCAAGCTCTTGACGTTGATCGGCTCGGCTTCGTTCTGTGCGGAGCCCTTGGGCTTGCCGCCGATGGCCATACCGGCAACGCGATAGAAGTTGTAGTCAGGGTTCTTGCCGGGTCCGGAGATCAGCAGGTCTTCCTTCTCGTACACAAGGTCCTGACGCTTGAAGTCGGCCATCTCGAAGTCCGGCGTGAGCTGGATCGCGGTTGTCGGGCAGGCTTCTTCGCACAGGCCGCAGAAGATGCAGCGCGAAAAGTTGATGCGGAAGAAGTCGGGGTACCAGCGTCCGTCCTCTGTTTCGGCCTTCTGCAGCGAAATGCAGCCGACGGGGCAGGCTACTGCACACAGGTTGCATGCCACGCAGCGCTCTTCACCATCGGGGTCGCGGGTCAGGACGATGCGGCCGCGATAGCGGGGCGGAAGATAAACCTGCTCTTCGGGGTATTGCAGGGTGTCGCGCTTGCGAAAGCCGTGGCCGAAGACCATGACCAGGCTGCGCAACTGAGTACCCGTACCCTTAACGATGTCACCAATATATTTGAACATGGGTCAAATCCTCACTGAACCGAGCCTGCCGGTGTGTTCAACAACACAATCGCAGCAGTCACCAGCAAATTGATCAGGGTCAGCGGCAAACAGAACTTCCAGCTGAAATCCATGACCTGGTCATAACGCGGGCGCGGGATGGAGGCGCGCAGCAGGATGAACAGCATGATGAAAAACGCGGTTTTCAAGGCGAACCAGAAGAATGCCAGCGATGGCAGAATGTCGAACGGGCCGTGCCAGCCACCGAAGAACAGCGTCACCAGCAGCGCCGAGATCAAGATGATCCCGATGTATTCGCCCACGAAGAACATGCCCCATTTCATGCCGGCATATTCAATGTGGTAGCCGTCAGCCAGTTCCTGCTCGGCTTCCGGTTGGTCGAACGGGTGGCGGTGAGTGACCGCGACGCCAGCGATGAAGAACGTACAGAAGCCGAAGAACTGCGGAATGATGAACCACAGGTTCTGCGCCTGATATTCAACGATGTCGCGCATGTTGAACGAGCCGACCTGAACCACGATGCCCATCAGCGCAAGGCCCATGAACACTTCGTAGGACACGGTTTGTGCCGAAGCACGCAGGCTGCCCAGCAGGGCGAACTTGTTGTTGCTCGACCAGCCGGCGAACAGCACCGCATACACGGACAGACCGGCCATGGCGAAGAAGAACAACAGACCGATGTTCAGATCCGCGACGCCCCAGGTCGGGGTGATCGGGATGACCGCAAAGGCGATCAGCAGGGCACTCATGGCAACCACCGGCGCCAGGGTGAAGATCACCTTGTCGGCGAACGGTGGGGTCCAGTCTTCCTTGAAGAACATCTTCAGCATGTCGGCTGCGATCTGGAACATGCCGAACGGACCCACACGGTTCGGACCATAACGGTCCTGCCACCAGCCCAGCAGACGACGTTCGATGAAGCTCAGCAGGGCACCACAAACCACGACCGCCAGCAACACCACGATGGCCTTGACCACTGCAATGATTGCGTCGATCACATCAGGGGTAAACCAGGTCATTGCGCTGCCTCCTGCAGACCGTCAACGGATTTGCCGAAGAGTGCTGGCGGAATGCCAGGCAGTCCTGCCGGCAATGCCACAAGGCCCGCGCCCAGTTCTTCGCTGATGCGCAACGGCAAGGTCAGCGTTTCACCGCCGATGCTCAAGGAGAGCAGGGCACCGTCGTTAACGCCGAGACGATCGGCTTCGGACTTGGCCACTGCGACATAGGCCTGCGGGATGCGTTCCTGAACCGGCGCGGCCAGAGACGAGGTTTCGTCGCTGCCAAACAGGTGGAAGAACGGCACGACCTGCCAGGTGCCGCGCTCTGGAGAGAACGCACGTGGCACGCTGGAGAACCAGGACAGACCATCGCCCTGGCTTTCGATCAGGCGAGTGCCCGGGTCGCCGGCGCGCAAGTGACCGCCGACTTCGTCCTGAAACTTGTTCCAGGCCTGCGGCGAGTTCCAGCCCGGCGACCAGGCGAATGGCACCTGCTGACGAGGCTCGGCCGAGCCCGAGTAGCCTTCCATGGAGAAGGAGAACGCTGTGTCGATGTCTTGCGAGGTGCGCGGCTCATGCACGCTGATGTTGGCTCGCATCGCGGTACGGCCGCTATAACGCAGCGGTTCGCGAGCCAGTTTCAGGCCCTTGATGCGGAACGACGCAGACGGCGCCGCGTTGACGATACCCGCCAGTTGCGGCGTGCTGCTGGCGCAGGCTTCGGTGACGTGGTCGAGTTGCGTCCAGTCAACCGGCTTGTTCAGCAAAGTAGCACGCAGGGCATGCAACCAGCGCCAACCTTCATGGACCAGGATGCTGGCATCCAGATAGGTCGGATCGAAGACCTGAAAGAAGCGCTGGGCACGGCCTTCCTGGCTGACCAGTGTACCGTCGCCTTCAGCGAAGCTGGCAGCTGGCAGGACCAGGTGGGCGCGGTCGCTGGTCGGGGTTTTCTGATGGTCAGCGACGATCACGACCTTCGCAGCGCTCAGTGCGGCGTCGACGATCTTGGCGTCCACACGACGATACAAATCGTTTTCCAGCACCACGATGGCGTCGGCCTTGCCGGAGATCACCGCTTGCAGCGCGGCATCTACGGACTCGCCGCCGAACATCGCCAGGCCCATGCTGTTGGCTTCAGGCACGATCAGGCTGATGGAACCCTGCTTGTCGCGCAGCTTCAAGGCCTTGGCGATGTTGGCAGCAGCTTCGATCAGCGCTGTCGAACCCAGCGAACTGCCGGAAATGATCAGCGGTCGTTTGGCAGCCAGCAGCGCATCGGCAATGCGTTGCGCCAGTTCCAGCGCCTCGCTGTCCAGACCATCGACGGCAGGTGCGCTGGCGTCCAGGGCATGAGCCACGGCAAAACCGATACGCGCCAGATCATCGGGCGCTGCATGCACGCATTCTTCTGCAACATCGTCGAGACGGGTTTCGGCGAGGCTGGCGATGAACAGCGGATTGAGCTCGTGCTGACCGATGTTCTTCACGGCCGCGTCGAGCCACGGCTGGACTTTCATCGCCGCAGCCATGTCTTCAGCCTTGCCTTTGACGGCTTGGCGCAAGCCCAGAGCCATACGTGCCGCCGTTTGGGTCAGGTCTTCGCCGAGGACGAAGATGGCATCGTGATCTTCGATGTCGCGCAGGGTCGGGATCGGCAGCGGGCTGTCGTTCAGGACCTTGAGGATGAGTCTGATACGCTCCAGCTCACCGGCTTCGATACCGCTGTAGAAATGCTCGGCCCCCACCAGCTCACGCAGCGCATAGTTGCTTTCGAGGCTGGCGCGAGGAGAGCCGATACCGACGATGTTACGGCCGCGCAGCAGGTCCGCCGCCTTGTCCAGCGCCTCGTCCAGGCTCAGTTTGACCTGGCCGTCGACAAGCAATGGTTGGCGCGGGCGATCCTTGCGATTGACGTAGCCGTAGCCGAAACGTCCGCGGTCGCAGAGGAAGTACTGGTTGACCGAGCCGTTGTAACGGTTTTCGATGCGGCGCAATTCACCGTAGCGTTCACCCGGGCTGATGTTGCAGCCGCTGGAGCAACCGTGGCAGATGCTTGGTGAGAACTGCATGTCCCATTTGCGGTTGTAGCGCTCGGAGTGGGTCTTGTCCGTGAACACACCGGTCGGGCAGACCTCGGTTAGGTTGCCGGAGAACTCGCTTTCCAGCGTGCCGTCTTCAACGCGACCGAAGTACACGTTGTCATGGGCACCGTAGACGCCCAGGTCGGTGCCGCCCGCGTAGTCTTTATAAAAGCGTACACAGCGATAACAGGCGATGCAGCGGTTCATCTCGTGCGCGATGAAAGGCCCCAGCTCCTGATTCTGGTGGGTACGTTTGGTGAAGCGATAACGGCGCTCGTTGTGGCCGGTCATCACGGTCATGTCCTGCAGGTGGCAGTGACCGCCTTCCTCGCAGACCGGGCAGTCATGCGGGTGGTTGGTCATCAGCCATTCGACGACACTGGCCCGGAAGGCCTTGGACTCATCGTCTTCGATGGAAATCCAGGTGTTGTCGGTGGCTGGCGTCATGCAGGACATGACGATACGACCGCGTGTGTCGTTCTCGTCGGTGTACTGCTTGACCGCACACTGGCGACAGGCGCCAACGCTGCCAAGGGCAGGGTGCCAGCAGAAATAAGGGATATCGAGGCCCAGCGACAGACATGCCTGTAACAGGTTGTCTGCACCATCGACTTCGAGCGCTTTGCCGTCTACGTGAATAGTAGCCATGGTTCAAAGGTCTTCGTTGGCCCGTTGTCAGCGGGCGTGGCTAATGGAATCTCGGTAGTACCCGTATCGTTCAGCCCGGAGGACGTCAGCAGGTACGAGGACGGCAGCCCGAACAGCCGCCGACCGTTGTGTCTTGTTATGCGCCGACCACTGTCGGACTTTTGCCCGGAACGAGCGTGGCTGCGCTGGCTGGCGCGATACCGGCTTCGAACTCTGAGCGGAAATACTTGATCGCACTGCCCAAGGGTTCAACGGCGCCCGGTGCATGGGCACAGAAGGTCTTGCCAGGGCCGAGGAAATTGACCAGACCCAGCAGGGTTTCGATATCACCCGGCTGACCCTGACCGTTCTCGATGGCGCGAAGCATTTTCACGCTCCATGGCAAACCGTCGCGGCATGGCGTGCAGAAGCCACAGGACTCCTGAGCGAAAAACTCTTCCATGTTGCGCAGCAGCGAGACCATGTTGACCGAATCGTCGACCGCCATCGCCAGACCCGTACCCATCCGGGTGCCGACCTTGGCGATACCGCCTGCATACATCTGGGCGTCCAGATGCTCAGGCAGCAGGAACCCCGTACCGGCGCCTCCGGGTTGCCAGCACTTGAGCTTGAAGCCATCGCGCATGCCGCCGGCGTAGTCTTCGAACAGTTCGCGAGCCTGTACGCCGAAAGGCAGCTCCCACAAACCGGGGTTTTTGACCTTGCCGGAGAAGCCCATCAGCTTGGTGCCGTGGTCTTCACTGCCTTCGCGAGCCAGCGACTTGTACCAGTCGTTGCCGTTGTTGACGATGGCAGGCACATTGCACAGGGTCTCGACGTTGTTCACACAGGTCGGCTTGCCCCACACGCCTACTGCAGCGGGGAAGGGCGGCTTGGAGCGCGGGTTGGCGCGGCGGCCTTCCAGCGAGTTGATCAGTGCGGTTTCTTCACCGCAAATGTAGCGACCGGCACCGGTGTGCACGAACAGTTCGAAGTCGAACCCGGTGCCGAGAATGTTCTTGCCCAGCAAACCGGCGGCCTTGGCTTCCGCCACTGCGCGATTGAGGTGCTTGGCCGCAGTGACGTATTCGCCGCGCAGGAAGATATAGCCGCGATAGGCTTTCAGCGCGCGGGCACTGATCAGCATGCCCTCGACCAGCAGATGGGGCAGTTGCTCCATCAGCATGCGGTCTTTCCAGGTGTTGGGCTCCATCTCGTCCGCGTTGCACAGCAGGTAGCGGATGTTCATGGATTCGTCTTTGGGCATCAGGCCCCATTTCACACCGGTGGGGAAGCCTGCGCCACCGCGGCCCTTGAGGCCGGAATCCTTGACCGACTGGACGATATCGTCAGGCGCCTGTTGCGTCAGCGCCTTGCGCGCTGCGGCATAGCCGTCCTTGGTCTGGTACTCGTCGAGCCAGACCGGTTCGCCGTCGTCGCGCAGACGCCAGGTCAGCGGATGGGTTTCTGCCGTGCGCGCAATGCGGTTGGCAGGGCCGAAGGAAGTGATGGTCATAGGTAACCCTCCAGCATCTTGGCAACGCCAGCAGGCTGTACATCGCCGAAAGTGTCGTCGTCGACCATCACGGCCGGCGCCTTGTCACAGTTGCCGAGGCAGCAGACCGGCAGCAGTGTGAAACGACCGTCGGCGGTGGTCTGACCCAGGCCGATGCCCAGTGAGTTCTTGATCTCGTCGACCACGTTTTCGTGGCCGCCGATGAAGCACACCATGCTGTTGCAGACGCGAATGATGTGACGCCCGACCGGCTGGCGAAAGATCTGGCTGTAGAAGGTGGCAACGCCTTCGACGTCGCTGGCGGGAATGCCCAGCAGGTCGCCGATCGCGTAAATCGCGCCGTCGGGCACCCAGCCACGTTCCTTCTGAACAATTTTCAGGGCTTCGATGGACGCCGCGCGCGGGTCCTCGTAGTGATGCATCTCATGCTCGATGGCCGAGCGCTCGGTTTCGCTCAGCGCGAAACGGTCTGTCTGGATTAGCGGGCTATTCATGCTTAGCGGTCCACGTCGGCCATAACGAAATCGATACTACCCAGGTACGCGATCAAGTCCGCGACCATGCTGCCTTTGATCACCGAAGGGATCTGCTGCAGGTGCGGGTAACTCGGGGTGCGGATCCGGGTACGGTAGCTCATGGTGCCGCCGTCGCTCGTCAGGTAATAGCTGTTGATACCCTTGGTCGCTTCGATCATCTGGAAGGACTCGTTGGCCGGCATGACCGGGCCCCACGAAACCTGCAGGAAGTGCGTGATCAGGGTTTCGATGTGCTGCAGGGTGCGCTCTTTCGGCGGCGGCGTGGTCAGCGGGTGATCCGCCTTGTACGGGCCTTCCGGCATGTTGCGCATGCACTGGTCGATGATCTTGATGCTCTGGCGCATCTCTTCGACGCGGACCATGCAGCGGTCATAGGCATCGCCATTGGCGGCCAGCGGCACTTCGAATTCGAAGTTCTCGTAGCCCGAGTAAGGGCGCGCCTTGCGCAGGTCGAAATCGCAACCGGTGGAGCGCAGGCCTGCACCGGTGACGCCCCATTCGAGGGCTTCCTTGGTGTTGTAGGCGGCGACGCCGACGGTACGACCCTTGAGAATGCTGTTCTGCAGGGCAGCCTTGGTGTATTCGTCCAGGCGCTTGGGCAGCCAGTCGACGAAGTCCTTGACCAGTTTTTCCCAGCCACGCGGCAGGTCGTGAGCGACCCCACCGATGCGGTACCAGGCAGGGTGCAGACGGAAGCCGGTAATCGCTTCGATCACGGTGTAGGCTTTCTGGCGGTCGGTGAACGTGAAAAACACCGGTGTCATGGCGCCTACGTCCTGAATGTAGGTACCCAGGAACAGCAGGTGACTGGTGATACGGAAGAACTCGGCCATCATGATGCGGATGACGTCGACTTTTTCCGGCACCTTGATGCCTGCCAGTTTCTCGACCGAGAGCACATAAGGCAGGTTGTTCATCACCCCGCCCAGGTAATCGATACGGTCAGTGTAGGGAATGAAGCTGTGCCAGGACTGGCGTTCGGCCATTTTCTCGGCACCACGGTGGTGGTAGCCGATGTCCGGAACGCAGTCGACGATCTCTTCGCCGTCCAGTTGCAGAATGATACGGAACGCGCCGTGAGCAGAAGGGTGGTTCGGCCCCAGGTTGAGGAACATGTAGTCCTCGTTGGCGCCAGAGCGTTTCATGCCCCAGTCTTCCGGACGGAAGCGTGCGGCTTCCTCTTCCAGTTGCTGTTTGGCGAGGGTCAGGCTGTACGGGTCGAATTCCGTTGCACGGGCAGGGAAGTCCTTGCGCAGCGGATGACCTTCCCAGGTCGGCGGCATCATGATGCGGCTCAGGTGCGGGTGGCCTGGGAAGTCGATGCCGAACATGTCCCACACTTCACGCTCGTACCAGTTGGCGTTCGGCCAGATGCTGGTAATCGTCGGTACGCTCAGGTCGCTTTCGGAAAGCGCTACCTTGATCATCACGTCGCTGTTTCGCTCGATCGACAGCAGGTGATAGAACACGGTGAAGTCTGCACCGGGCAGACCACGACGGTTTGTACGCAGACGCTCGTCCACGCCATGCAGGTCATAGAGCATGGAGTAGGGCTTGGGCACGTTGCGCAGGAACGTCAGAATTTCAAACAGTCGGGCGCGCTCGACCCACAGCACGGGCATGCCGGTGCGAGTCGGCTGGGCAGTGAAAGCCTCGGCACCAAAACGGTTGTTCAGTTCAACGACGACATCTTGGTCGTCAGCCTTGTAAGGCGGGATGTACAGAGCGTTGTCTGCAGTCATAGGTCTCAATCACTTCGGTCAACGTACAGAATCAACCCCGGTTCTTGTCTTTTTTATAAGAAGAACGGGCTGGATCAGACTTCGTCGGGGCTGCGCAGGTTGGTCACCTGAATACGCTGTTCGCGGCGCTGTTCCTTTTGCGATGGCATCTCGGCGCGATACACGCCTTGATCGCCAACGACCCAGGAAAGAGGGCGACGCTCCTTGCCGATGGATTCCTGCAACAGCATCAAGCCTTGCAGAAACGCTTCGGGGCGGGGCGGGCAGCCGGGCACGTAGACATCCACGGGAAGGAATTTGTCCACCCCCTGGACCACTGAGTAGATGTCGTACATGCCACCGGAGTTGGCACACGAACCCATGGAAATGACCCACTTGGGTTCGAGCATTTGCTCGTAGAGACGCTGGATGATCGGCGCCATCTTGATGAAGCAGGTACCGGCAATGACCATGAAATCCGCCTGTCGTGGCGACGCCCGGATCACTTCAGCGCCAAAGCGCGCGATGTCGTGGGGTGCCGTGAAGGCGGTGGTCATTTCCACATAGCAGCACGACAGGCCGAAGTTGTAGGGCCACAGGGAGTTTTTACGTCCCCAGTTGACCGCACCGTTCAGCACGTCTTCCAGCTTGCCCATGTAGATGTTTTTGTGGACTTGATCTTCTAACGGATCGGAAACGGTTTCCCGTTTGCCGATGGGGTACTGCTCGTTAGGAGCGTCCGGGTCGATCCTGGTGAGATTATATTGCATCGCCAAAGCCTCATTGTTTCAGCTTCGCTTGCCGATTACGGCGACCTTCAGGAGCCCAGTCAAGAGCACCAACCCGCCATAGGTAGACAAGACCTGCCAACAGAATTGCTATGAAAACGAGAGCTTCGACGAATCCGGTCCAGCCGCTTTCGCGGACGGACACAGACCAGGCAAAGAGAAAGAGGGCTTCAATGTCAAAGATCACGAAAAGCATCGCGACCAGATAGAATTTTGCGGAGAGACGCAGGCGCGCACTGCCGGTAGGCAGCATGCCGGATTCGAAAGGTTCGTTCTTGCTGCGGCCCCAGGCCTTGCTTCCGAGCAGGCTGGAGAGACCGAGCATGAAGGCGCAAAGGCCGACAACACCCAAAAGGAAAATGGCGAAGCCCCAGTTATGGGCAATCAGACCTGTCGATTCGGGCATGCTGTCAGTCCTTGTTAGAGAGCAAAGGTCTCTGTGCTTGATAAAGAGTCGAGGCAGTGACGAAATGTCGCAGTGCGGTCAACGGATTGATTTTATGTGCAAACAGTTGGCAAGTAAATTTTCTACATCAAATTTATTTACGGAATTAATTGCCCAAGGCCTTTCAGGGAGGCTGCAGGGCCTGCCGGGCGGGCATCAGCGGGGATTTCGTTAATTATGTTTCTTGACCGAGAAAAGCAGGAAAACGCAATTTGAATGATAATTAATATCATTTGAAGTGGTCTTGATAGTTCAGCGTTCGGTAGTCGGCGCATAGTGGGTAACGGTACTGATTATAAAGTACGCCTTTTGTAGCATTCGCCCGGCAACTGCATATTGTCCGAAATCAATACCGGCACCTTCTGACACAAAAGACAGACCGCCCTGACGGACGGCCTGTGTTTTCAACGCGTTGCGCGGTGTATCAGTGGAATTGCTCTTCTTCGGTCGACCCGGTGAGTGCGGTTACCGACGATACGCCGCCCTGAATCACGGTCGTCATGTCGTCGAAATAGCCGGTACCCACTTCCTGCTGGTGAGCCACGAAGGTATAACCCTTGGCAGCGTCGGCGAATTCCTGTTCCTGCAGCTTCACGTAGGCGGTCATGTCGTTGCGGGCGTAGTCATGCGCCAGATTGAACATGCTGTGCCACATGTTGTGAATGCCTGCCAGGGTAATGAACTGGTGCTTGTACCCCATCGCCGACAGCTCGCGCTGAAATTTGGCAATGGTTGCGTCGTCGAGGTTTTTCTTCCAGTTGAAGGACGGCGAGCAGTTGTAGGACAGCAACTGATCCGGGTATTCCTTTTTGATCGCTTCGGCGAAGCGGCGTGCCTCGTCCAGATCCGGCCTGGCGGTTTCGCACCAGATCAGATCGGCATAAGGCGCGTACGCCAGACCGCGTGCGATGGCCTGATCGAGGCCGGCGCGAACCTTGTAGAACCCCTCATGAGTCCGTTCGCCGGTCACGAACGGCTTGTCATAGGGGTCGCAATCGGAAGTCAGCAGGTCGGCAGCGTTGGCATCAGTCCGGGCCAGAATGATGGTCGGTACACCGGCCACGTCGGCGGCCAGGCGTGCAGCGACCAGTTTCTGTATGGCTTCCTGAGTCGGGACCAGCACTTTGCCGCCCATGTGGCCACATTTCTTCACTGAAGCCAGTTGATCTTCGAAGTGCACCCCGGCGGCACCGGCCTCGATCATGTTTTTCATCAGCTCATAGGCATTGAGTACACCGCCGAATCCGGCTTCCGCGTCTGCCACGATCGGAGCGAAGTAGTCGATGTAGCCTTCGTCGCCCGGCGCCTTGCCGGCTTTCCACTGGATCTGGTCGGCACGGCGGAACGAGTTGTTGATGCGCTTGACCACGGTAGGCACCGAGTCAACCGGGTACAGCGACTGATCCGGGTACATGGACTCGGCAGAGTTGTTGTCGGCGGCGACCTGCCAGCCGGAAAGGTAGATGGCCTGAATGCCAGCCTTGACCTGCTGCACAGCCTGGCCACCGGTGAGGGCGCCCATGCAATTGACGAAATCCTTGTCCGGCCGAAAGGACGGTTTGGCACCCTGGGTCACCAGGTTCCACAGCTTGTCCGCGCCCAGCCGTGCAAAGGTGTGTTCGGGTTGAACCGAGCCGCGCAGGCGGACCACATCTGCAGCGGAATAAGTACGGGTCACGTTTTTCCAGCGCGGATTTTCAGCCCAGTCTTTCTCGAGAGCCGCTATTTGTTGTTCGCGTGTCAGTGCCATGGTGATAAACCTCTAGAAGTAGGTCTCGTTGGAAAGTCCTGCTCCGCCAAAACGCCTCGTTTATCGAAGGCACGGTAGATGGCTGCTCGCTGATCAGGGGTTTTGCCTGAAGCCGCATGTTATGAGTGGCGCGACGGGCGAACGAGGTGCTTGAGGGAAGAGCGGGTGTCCGGACATGAGGCTGTCAGATGGACAGTCGGGCCTGCAGTGGCATTGTGCATCACCGTCGGCCTTGCCGGGTTACCGTTTACGCTTCCGTCCCTCGGGACAACTTCGTTCCAGTCGCAACCTCGTCAAACTGCCTTGTGGGCGATGCGGACACGAATCGGCTCTGCGGGTGTGTGAGAGCGGCGACTCGAAGGCTTTTTGCAAAGCCTCTGATTAGCGGGAGCGAGGCAATCATGCCTCGCACTTCAGGGGGCGTCAAACGTTTTGTAGTGCTTTTTTTAAATCACTACATATTTGTGAAAAGTAGACCGGACAGTCATCAAAAGGCCCGTAAGTATTGGGTTTTCAGCCCGTGCAGGCTATTCGAGGGTTTCGACCTTTACACGCAAAATCATATCGTCACGACCCTGTGTGGAATAGCGTTGCGCCAGGCCACTTTGATCCGCGACGGATTCATTGCTGTTGCTCGCCAGTGTGATCCATTCTCCCAGCCGTCCGCTGACCTGGCTGTCAGTACTCTGCACCTTGATAGCGTCGGGTCGCTCCTGGCTTATGCGGTCATGATTGGTGCTGATACTCAGGTGAACCGTGTCGCCGGTTACGCTGGCCGTGACGTAAAAACCTTGGGTTACATTGCGGTACTCGGTGTCGCTTCGGGAATATCCGTACGCGTCCGTGGATGAAGAGGTCAGCGGCACACTCTGGCCAACCTGTATGAGTGCAGGGGTGCCCTCGCTGGTCTGCACTTGTTGCACGCCGCCTTCACGGCTGGCGGTACCGTACTGAATAACCCGCGAGCCACTGCTGCTGCGGGTCGCGCTGTCGCTGGTGTCGACGCTGATCAGCAAGCGTTTCGGTGCCGTATCGAGCTGCGAGATCAAGGCGCGAAGTTCTTCGATCTTGCGTGACTCTGCATTCACGATCAGTTGATTGCCGTAGGCGCTGACGGTGCCTTCGTCCCCCAGAAAGGATTTGGCGACCGGCAACAGATCGGCACTGGTGCGGTAGTTGAGCGGGACGACTTCGGTCGCCGCGAAGACCTGAGCGCTGAAGACGATCAGCATCGAGGTGAGCGCTGCATTGAGCAAGTTGCGTACTGACATGTTCATTCTCCGCGGTGAGCGCGTAAAGCATGATTGTGCCACTGTGTCGGCTGCAGGCAATCAAGCTGAATGGTCAGGCATAAAAATGCCCTGCGGCTTTTCGGTTCGACCTTGAGGGGGCGAGCGAAAAAGAGCAGGGCGATCATCATGTAGTGCCGCTGAAAGCGCCTACATAACTGCGTTGATCACGCTTCGCGGAGCATATCAACGTGTGGCAGGCCGGCTTCGAGAAACTCGTCGCTGATAACCGAAAAGCCGAAGCGCTGATAAAACTCGACGGCCTGCACCTGAGCGCTCAGCTTGAGCGGCTTGAGCCCACGCTGTTCGGCTTCATGGATCACTGCACCCAGCAGAGCCTCGCCGACCTTCAGGCCACGCCAGTCTCTCAGGACTGACAGGCGACCGATCTCGCCATCGGGCAGCAGTCGGGCAGTGCCCACCGCATATTCACCCTCGTACGCAAGAAAATGCACGGCACCTGCGTCTTCGGCATCCCACTCCAGTTCCGGCGGCACCGATTGTTCGGCAATGAATACCGAATCGCGTATGCGCCGGATATCGGCGTTGTTCTTCTGCCATTGGGCGACAGTTACAGTGACTTTATTCATCGGCAAATCCCAGGCTTCCTTGTTTTACGAGTTCGCAAAGCAAATTGCGCCCCTCGTCATCGGCCAACCATTGGCCAAGGTTTTCGCTGTGCAATGCATCGGCGGCACAGATCAGTTTGAGCAGGTCACGCAGGCTGCCCGGCAGCAGGCGGCTCTGGCCACTGGCAAACAGTAGCAGATCGTCATCGACTTCAGACCACGCCAGCCGTGCGCTCGGGTTACGAATCAGCACCGCGCCCTGCTCAAGGCTGTCGAGCAGGTCCTGTTCGTCGAGCTCTGGGCCGGTCACCAGTTCCGGGTAGCGCGGTTCGGTCATGAACTGGCCGAACCAGGTCAGCAGCAGGCGTTCGTCACTCATGTGCTCGGCCAGCAGCGTTTTCAGGCGATCAAGCGCTTCATGCTGGATCTGATGAGGATCGCTGACCGGCTGGGCGTCAGCATCGGTGTAGCGCTCTTCGTCCGGTATGAACTGGCTGAGGAAGTCAGTGAAGTGAGTCAGGACTTCGGCGGCGCTTGGTGCACGGAAACCGACCGAGTAGGTCAGGCAGTCGTCGACGGCGACGCCGCAGTGCGCCAGGCGCGGCGGTAGATAAAGCATGTCGCCCGGTTCCAGCGTCCACTCTTCGGTCTTCTCGAATTCGGCAAGAATGCGCAGGTCGGCATGCTGCAGCAGCGGGCTTTCCGCATCGCACATCTGGCCGATCTGCCAGTGGCGTTTGCCATGCCCCTGAAGCAGGAACACATCATAGTTGTCGAAGTGCGGACCGACGCTGCCGCCAGGGGCTGCGTAGCTGATCATCACATCGTCAATCCGCCAGCTGGGCAGAAAGCGGAAGTTTTCCAGCAGCTCGCTGACTTCCGGAACGAATTGGTCCACGGCCTGGACCAGCAGCGTCCAGTCGCGCTCGGGCAGTTTGCTGAATTCGTCTTCAGCGAACGGGCCACGACGCAGCTCCCACGGGCGCTCGCCGTTTTCGATGACCAGGCGCGACTCCACTTCTTCTTCCAGGGCGAGGCCGGCAAGCTCGTCCGCGTCGATCGGGCTTTGAAAGTCCGGCAGAGCCTGGCGGATCAGCAGCGGTTTTTTCTGCCAGTAGTCACGCAGGAAAACGCGAGCAGTGATGCCGCCCAGAAGTTGTAGAGGAATATCAGGATTCATGTGTAAGCCCTTGAAATGAAAACGCCCGGCACAGCCGGGCGTGTGCAATTTTTTTGCGTGTCAGATGCGCTTGGCCTGAGCGGCTGCGTTACCGATGTAATTGGCAGGCGTGAGCTTCTTGAGCTCGGCCTTGGCTTCGGCAGGCATGTCCAGGCCGTCGATGAAAGTCTGCAGCGCTTCAGGGCCGATGCCCTTGCCGCGTGTCAGCTCTTTCAGTTTTTCGTACGGGTTTTCGATGTTGTAACGACGCATGACGGTTTGAATCGGCTCTGCCAGAACTTCCCAGCAAGCGTCCAGATCGGCGGCAATGCGCTGCTCGTTCAGTTCCAGCTTGCTGATGCCCTTGAGGCTGGCTTCGTAGGCAATGACGCTATGGGCAAAGCCGACGCCCAGGTTGCGCAGTACGGTGGAGTCGGTCAGATCACGCTGCCAGCGGGAGACAGGCAGCTTGCTCGCCAGATGCTGGAACAGTGCGTTGGCGATGCCCAGGTTGCCTTCGGAGTTTTCGAAGTCGATCGGGTTGACCTTGTGCGGCATGGTCGAGGAGCCGATTTCGCCAGCAATGGTGCGCTGCTTGAAATAGCCCAGCGAGATGTAGCCCCAGATGTCGCGGTCGAAGTCGATCAGGATGGTGTTGAAGCGGGCAATGGCATCGAACAGCTCGGCAATGTAGTCGTGCGGTTCGATCTGCGTGGTGTAGGGGTTGAAACCCAGGCCCAGCTCGTCTTCGATGAAGGCCCGCGCATTGGCTTCCCAGTCGATGTCTGCATAGGCAGAGAGGTGGGCATTGTAGTTGCCGACTGCGCCGTTGATTTTGCCGAGCAACGGGACTGCTGCGATCTGACTGATCTGGCGCTCGAGGCGGTAAACGACGTTTGCCAACTCCTTGCCCAGTGTGGTCGGGGAGGCGGGTTGGCCGTGGGTGCGGGACAGCATCGGCACGTCTGCAAAGCGAATCGCCAGCTCGCGGATGGCGTCGGCGATCTGGCGCATCAGTGGCAGCACTACGGTGTCGCGACCCTCGCGCAGCATCAGTGCGTGAGACAGGTTGTTGATGTCTTCGCTGGTGCAGGCGAAGTGGATGAACTCGCTGACCTTTTCCAGCTCTGGCAATTTGGCAGCCTGCTCCTTGAGCAGATACTCCACAGCCTTCACGTCATGATTGGTGGTGCGCTCGATTTCCTTGACGCGCTCGGCATGTTCCACGGAGAAGTCTTCAGCCAGGGCATCCAGGATGGCATTGGCTTGCGCGGAGAAGGCCGGGACTTCGGTGATTTGCGGGTGAGCCGCAAGACGCTGGAGCCAGCGAACTTCAACCATCACGCGGAAACGGATCAGGCCGTATTCGCTGAAAATAGGGCGCAAGGCCTGGGTTTTGCCGGCGTAGCGGCCATCAACAGGGGAAACCGCAGTGAGCGAAGAAAGCTGCATGGGATGCTCTCGGACAGTCGGGCGACGAAAAGGGCGCATATCATACATGAAAAGTCAGTCGGACCGGAGCCCGCCGACCAGCGTAGACAGCGTCGTGCCTGGGGTGGTGAAGGTCATTGGCGCGCGGCGGGTCAGCCGTGCAGCAATGGGTAGAGTTCTTTCAACAACTTGCGGCGGCTGAACACCAGTTGCCAGCGATGACCGCCAACTTGCCGCCACAGGCGGGCAGAGCGTATACCGGCCAGCAGAATGCCGCGAATCTTCGAGGCATTGTTCGGCTGCTGCAGGTTACGCATGTCGCCTTGTACCTGAATGCGCTGGCGCAAGGTACTCAGGGTGTCCTGGTACAGCGCGCCGGTCGCGGCAATCACGTTCTCATGGGCGATGCCAAAATGCTCGACCTGGGACTGAATCACCGGAATGCGTTTGCCGATCACTTCAAGCAGGTCATCACGCTTGGCCAGCTGGCGCTCGAGGCCGAGCATCGACAGGGCGTAGCGCAACGGTTCGCGTTGCAAGGTTGCCGGGTCACGTTCCAAGGCGCTGGCCATGGCGCGATAGCCTTCGTGCAGGTTGAGATCGTCGCCGCCGTAAACGTCCAGCGTATCCTTGGGGTCGACCACCAGCAGGCTGCCGAGCATGCAGCTCAGGGCTGCTTCGCTGATCTGACCGGTCTTGGCGATCCGGTCGACCAGCACGGCGGCCTGGAATACACCGCCCAGAGCGATCAGTTGTTCCTGAGTCGGGCTCATCAACGCTTGTCCTTGCTGGTCCAGGGTTCGGCAATTTCGATCACGCCGCCGCCCAGACAGATTTCGCCGTCGTAGAACACCACGGACTGGCCGGGGGTGACGGCGCGCTGCGGGTCATCGAATGTGGCGCGGTAACCGTCAGCGGTCTTTTCCAGCGTGCACGGCTGGTCGCCTTGACGATAACGGACCTTCGCGGTGAGCTTGCGCGGGCTGCTCAGGTCGATCGGGTTGACCCAATAGATTTCCGAAGAAACCAGCGCACGGGAAAACAGCCAGGGGTGATCATTGCCCTGACCGACAATCAGTTCATTGTTGTCCAGGTCCTTGACCAGCACGTACCACGGATCATCACTGGCGTCCTTGAGGCCGCCGATGCCCAGGCCCTGGCGCTGGCCGATGGTGTGGTACATCAGGCCGCTGTGACGACCGATGACTTCACCCTCGGTGGTCTTGATTTCGCCGGGCTGGGCGGGCAGGTACTGGCGCAGAAAATCAGTGAAGCGGCGCTCGCCAATGAAGCAGATTCCGGTGGAATCCTTCTTCTTGGCAGTGGCCAGGCCGTGTTTTTCGGCAATGGCCCGGACTTCCGGTTTTTCCAGTTCGCCAACCGGGAACAGCGTCCGGGCGATCTGCTCGCCGCCAACGGCGTGCAGGAAGTAGCTCTGGTCCTTGTTCGGGTCCAGGCCCTTGAGCAGCTCGGTACGTCCATCGATATCACGGCGGCGCACGTAATGGCCTGTAGCGATAAGGTCAGCGCCCAGCATCAGTGCGTAGTCGAGAAACGCCTTGAACTTGATTTCGCGGTTACACAGGATGTCCGGGTTAGGGGTGCGCCCGGCCTTGTACTCTTCAAGGAAGTGCTCGAAGACGTTGTCCCAGTACTCGGCCGCGAAGTTGGCCGTGTGCAGCTTGATGCCGATCTTGTCGCACACGGCCTGGGCGTCCGCCAGGTCTTCGCGGGCGGTGCAGTATTCCGTTCCGTCGTCTTCTTCCCAGTTCTTCATGAACAAGCCTTCCACCTGATAACCCTGCTCCATGAGCAGTACGGCGGAAACGGAAGAGTCCACGCCGCCGGACATGCCGACTATGACGCGCTTCATTTCTGAGTTCGAGGGGGCTGGATCACGCATGGGGGTTCAACGGCTGACCTGTAAAAGGACGCGATTCTATCAGGCTGAGGGCGTCGAGTCTCACGCCTTGTCGCGCAGCAGGTCGAGACTGAAATGTTCGCCATCGAGGTAGTCGTCCAGACAACGCAATACCAGCTCGCTGCGCCAGCGCTCCTGTTGGGCCACTAGTTCATCGCGAGTCAGCCAGACTGCGCCGACGATGCCTTCATCGAGTTGATACTCCGGGTGGTGGCGCAGGCCCTTGGCGGCAAAGCAGATTCGCTGGTAGGTCACGCCATTGCTCGGCGCGGTGTACAGGTAGATGCCCACCACGCTGGTCAATTCGACGTCCCAGCCGGTTTCTTCCAGGGTTTCACGCACGGCGGCACGTTGCAGGCTTTCGTTCGGGTCCAGGTGCCCGGCGGGTTGGTTGAGTACGGCGCGTCCGCCTTTGATTTCCTCGACGAAAAGAAAGCGGCCTTGATCTTCGACGATGGTGGCGACGGTAACGTGGGCTTGCCAGGTCATGGTAATGGTCTCTTTGCAGGGGATTGGGTCAGCCGTAACAGCTTATTGGTGCTCGAACTGCAGGTCATGCCTCAGGGCGCTGACGCAGAAGTCCACAAAGGCTCGCACTTTGGATGAGCGACGACGGCCCTCCAGGTAAACAACGTGAACCGGTTCCGGCGTTATTTCGAACGTTTCCAGAACACACTTGAGCCTGCCTTCCTGCAGGTGATCGCGTATCTGATAGTACGGCACCTGGGTCAGCCCCCAGCCTTGTAATGCTGCGCTGATCGCCGCCTGATAAGACGTCAGGCTGAGTCTCGAGGCGACATCGACCGAATAATTATTGTCATCGATCCGGAAAAGCCATTGAGGCGGGCGTTCGGCGGTGGTGGTTGAAACCGTCGAATGCTGTCGCAAATCGTCGGGATGCTGCGGAACTCCATGCTTTTCGAGATAGGCCGGGGATGCGCAAACCATGCGCCGCACGCTACCTGTCGGGATTGCGGTCAGAGACGAATCGGGCAGGGCACCGATCCTGACGGCCACGTCGACGCCCTCATCGAGCATGGACACTACTCGGTCGACCAGAATGGCACGGATGTCCACAGCCGGAAAACGCTCGAGAAAGCTCGTCATTACGGGCACGACATGCAGCGCGCCGAACATCTGGGGTGCGGTGATCGTCAGCAGGCCGCCTGGCACTGCATGCAAGCCGCCTGCCGCGCTTTCAGCCTCATCAAGGTCGGCAAGCAGTCGGCGGCAATCAGCGGCGAAGCGCTGGCCCGCCTCGGTGAGCCGCATGTTGCGAGTGGTGCGCACCACCAGCAGGATGCCCAGGCGGCTCTCCAGACTCGCGACAGCCCGGGTTACCGTGGCGGTCGACAGGCCAAAATGGCGGGCTACCCCGGCAAAACTGGTTTGCTCGGCAAGTCCGGCAAAAAGCGTCATTTCCTGAATACGGTCCATAGGCAGCCTGCTTGCCACGAAAGATGCGAAATCGTATCAGCATTTCAGAAATTGAAAGGGTGAATTGATTTTTTCGGTAATTCTGCAGTCCAGTTGCAATGACTAGGATGGCGACTCATTCATCCAGCCCGGTCAGACTCTGCTATGAAAAATTCCGGTTCAGTCGACGCTGAAAATGCCGCATCCGGTGTCAGTCGGCGCAAGGTTTTACAGGCGTCAGCGTTAGGCGCTGCTTCTGCTCTCGGGGCGTCGTTGGTGAGCGCCGCTTCTGCAAGCAATAAACCTCTATCCAGGGAAAGTGCAATGAGCATTGATGATGCCTTCCGCGTGACGTTTCACACTCAGCAGGTAGGGGACGTCAATGTGTTCTATCGCGAAATCGGAGCCAAGGACGCCCCTGTGCTGCTGTTGCTTCATGGTTTCCCGAGTGCCAGTCACATGTTTCGTGACCTGATGCCATTGTTGGCGAGTCAGTACCGCCTGATCGCTCCCGATCTGCCCGGATTCGGTAATACCAAAGCACCACCGCGCGGGCAGTTCGATTACACATTCGAAAACCTTTACAAGGTAATCGAGGGCTTCACCGAGGCGCTGGGCCTGAAGAAGTATGCGTTATACATATTCGACTATGGCGCACCGACAGGTTTGCGGCTCGCAGCGGCGAACCCGGAGAAGGTCACCGCAATCATCAGTCAGAACGGCAATGCCTACCTGGAGGGATTCAGCGATCAATGGGGCCCGTGGCAAGCCTATTGGCGCGAGCCTTCGGCAGCCAATCGCGAAGCCTGTCGCGCCTCGCTCTCACCGCAAGTCATCCGGGACTGGCAATACGGTACGGGAGCCGATCCTGAAAAGCTTTCTCCCGATGGCTGCAACCTCGACATTCTGTATATGGCGCGGCCGGGCGCAGAAGAGATCCAGCTTGATCTGATTCTCGACTACCGCAGTAACGTAGCGGCTTATCCCTCGTTTCAGGAGTACCTGCGCAAATATCAGCCACCCTTGCTGGCGGTCTGGGGCAAGCACGATCCTGCGTTCATACCTCCGGGCGCGCATGCTTTTCGCAAAGACGTTCCGGCGGCTGAAGTGCATCTGCTGGATGCAGGCCACTTTGCATTGGAAACGCACGCGCCGGAGGTCGCTGAATACATTCGCGACTTTCTTTCGCGCGCGCTGAAAAGCTGAAGTGGGTAATCATGTTCTTGAGCAGGGATCTCCCAGGCTTGCGAGATCACACCTGTAACTGAAATTTTTCATGGGTAAAAAAAATCCCCGGCAACAGGCCGGGGATTTTTTTGCGAGGCGGTGCATTTTTATGCACCGCCTCGGATTGCCTCTTACAGCGCGGCGATAGCCGCGTTGAGCGTGGCGCTCGGGCGCATGGCCTTGCTGGTGACTTCCGGGTTAGGGAAGTAGTAGCCGCCAATGTCTACCGGCTTGCCCTGAACCGCGTTCAGCTCGGCAACGATTTTTTCTTCGTTGTCGGTCAGGGTTTTCGCCAGAGGTGCGAACTGCGCCTTGAGGTCTGCATCGTCGTTCTGAGCCGCCAGTGCCTGAGCCCAGAACAGGGTCAGGTAGAAGTGGCTGCCGCGGTTATCGATACCGCCGACCTTGCGCGAAGGCGACTTGTTACGGTCCAGGAACTCGCCAGTGGCCTGGTCGAGGGTCTTGGACAGAACCAGTGCTTTCGGATTGTTGTAGGCATGGCCCAGATGCTCGAGGGACGCTGCCAGAGCCAGGAATTCACCCAGCGAATCCCAGCGCAGGAAGTTTTCCTCGACGAACTGTTGCACGTGCTTCGGAGCCGAACCACCTGCGCCGGTTTCGAACAGGCCGCCGCCGTTCATCAGCGGAACGATCGACAGCATCTTCGCGCTGGTGCCCAGTTCCATGATCGGGAACAGGTCGGTCAGGTAGTCGCGCAGTACGTTACCGGTGACCGAAATGGTGTCCTTGCCTGCGCGAGTGCGTTCCAGGGTCAGCTTCATCGCGTCGACAGGTGACAGGATCTGGATATCCAGGCCCGACGTGTCGTGGTCGCCCAGGTACTTGCGCACTTTTTCGATCATCACGCTGTCATGGGCGCGGGACGAATCCAGCCAGAAGATAGCCGGGGTATTGCTGGCGCGGGCACGATTGACGGCCAGTTTCACCCAGTCCTGAATCGGTGCGTCCTTGGCCTGGCACATGCGCCAGATATCGCCCGCTTCGACCTTCTGTTCCATCAGCAGGTTGCCCTGGCTGTCAGTTACACGAACAACGCCGTTGGTCTGAATGTGGAACGTCTTGTCGTGGGAGCCATACTCTTCGGCCTTCTGAGCCATCAGGCCGACGTTCGGTACGCTGCCCATGGTGGTCGGGTCGAATGCGCCATTTTTCTTGCAGTCTTCGATGACTGCCTGATAGATGGTGGCGTAGCAGCGATCCGGAATCACGGCCTTGGCATCGTGCAACTGACCGTCTGTGCCCCACATCTTGCCGGAGTCACGAATCATTGCCGGCATTGAGGCGTCGACGATGACGTCGCTCGGCACGTGCAGGTTGGTGATGCCCTTGTCGGAATTGACCATCGCCAGCTGTGGGCGAACGGCGTAGACCGCTTCGATATCAGCCTTGATTTCTGCCTGCTTGTCAGCGGGCAGGCTAGTGATGCGCTCGTACAGGTCGCCGATGCCGTTGTTCAGGCTGAAGCCGATCTGCTTGAGCGTATCAGCGTGCTTGGTCAGCGCATCCTTGTAGAACTCGTCGACGATCTGGCCGAACATGATCGGGTCGGAGATCTTCATCATGGTCGCTTTCAAGTGCACCGAAAACAGCACGCCCTGCTTGCGGGCGTCTTCGATTTCGGCAGCAATGAAGCTGCGCAGGGCCTTGGCGCTCATGACCGAGCAGTCGACGACTTCGCCAGCCTTGACGGCGGTTTTTTCCTTCAGGACGGTGGTGGTGCCGTCCTGAGCGACGAGTTCGATCTTGACGGTATTGTCGGCCGCGATCTCGGCGGCTTTTTCGCTGCCGTAGAAGTCGCCGTTGCTCATGTGTGCAACGTGAGCCTTGGAGTCAGCTGACCAGGCGCCCATCTTGTGCGGGTGTTTGCGCGCGTAGTTCTTGACCGACAGCGGGGCGCGGCGATCGGAGTTGCCTTCGCGCAGAACCGGGTTCACGGCGCTGCCCTTGGTCTTGTCGTAGCGTGCGCGGGTTTCTTTTTCCGCGTCAGTGGCAGGATTTTCAGGGTAGTCAGGGATGTTGTAGCCCTGATTCTGAAGCTCCTTGATGGTCGCCTTCAATTGCGGGACCGAGGCGCTGATGTTAGGCAGCTTGATGATGTTGGCTTCTGGCGTGGTAGCCAGTTTGCCCAGCTCGGCGAGATGATCCGGCACTTTTTTGTCGGCAAGCAATTCCGGGAAGCTGGAAAGAACACGGCCCGCCAGAGAAATGTCGCGTGTTTCCACGTCGATATCGGAGGTCGCTGTGAACGCTTCGATAATAGGCAGCAGGGAGTAGGTGGCGAGGGCTGGAGCTTCGTCGGTGAAGGTGTAGATGATCTTCGAGCGGTTGGACATTCGTATTAACTCTCTTTTGCTGAGCATGCACAAAATCTCGATACGCGCATTCTAAGCGCGCTTGCCCACGGTTCGGCCATGAGCCAGGTCGAGGTTTATTCGCGGTGATGTTGGGTGCATCAGTCGAGCGTCAAGCTGTCGGGTCAGGTAGCAGCCCGACGCATAAGGAAGGCCGAGGGTCAGAATTCGGACGGGTCGGCCTTGATGACTCTGCGGTCACGGCGCGAGTATATCAAACCATTGGCACCAAGCATTAATGCTATGCGAGCTATCGAAAAATGAATATCCGCCGTTGGTCGAACGTGCGGTTTGCCAGACAGGCACTCGGAGTGGCTGGCGCATCGGCCCCAGCAGGCCTGAAGGTAGGGCGAATTCGATGGGAGAGGGGCGAACTTCCATTGTACGGGCTGGGCTGCGCAGGCCATATGAACGTCCTGGAGTCTGGGCATCCGCGGTGCAACAACCGCTAATTCGATACCCTGTGGAGCGCGACGGGTATAAAGCAGACCAACATAGCTGTCTCTTTATGTGTCCGGCAAAGCTCATTGCGTGCTTCTGGCAGTTCGGCTGCTCTGATGGCTGCCGTTATACATCAACTGACTTTTTCAACACGAGCATCAGGCGTCCGCGTGAGCGTGGTCCTGCTGAAGCAGCGGCTGCGTGTCCTTTGCCGGATCCAGCTTTTTCTCTTCCGAGCTGTTGATTTTTATTGCCTGCAGCCCTTTAGGGCCGTGGGCGACTTCAAATCTGACTTTCTGGCCAGCCTTGAGGGTTTTGTAACCTTCCATTTCGATAGCCGAGAAATGAACGAACAGGTCCTCGTCACTCTTGCCTTCAGCGTTTATGAACCCAAACCCTTTTGCATTGTTGAACCACTTGACTTTTCCTTCAATCATCACCATCTCCCTCTGCAAAGGGCTCCGTCAGGAGTATCATCCACTTCAATCCGCTACCCACCCAAAAAATTTTGGTTGACTGTGCGGACCCTTTTTACCCAATGTGGGCTCTATTGGTTGTAACACCGTTTAGCTGATAGTCAAGGTCATGTGGCAGCCCATTTAAAAACCGTCCAGACTGCGACTAAATTGCTCAATCCGCCCTCAAACGAACATTTCTTTCCATGCATGCATTCAGCAAGATTCGACTAACATTCAATCAGGATGATCCGCAGTCGCACGAGGACGACTCGGCGGGCATTGCGGTGCAGGACGCCAAGCCGACCCTGCAGGCGCCACCGATGTACAAGGTGGTTTTATTCAACGATGACTACACCCCGATGGATTTCGTCGTAGAAGTGCTCGAGGTGTTTTTTAACCTGAATCGTGAGCTGGCTACCAAAGTCATGCTGGCCGTCCATACAGAGGGACGGGCAGTCTGCGGATTGTTTACCCGCGACATCGCCGAGACCAAGGCAATGCAGGTCAATCAATACGCCAGGGAGAGCCAGCATCCGCTACTCTGTGAGATCGAGAAGGACGGTTAAACGCCGACCACTTGGGTATGAGGTGAAGCTATGTTAAACCGTGAGCTCGAAGTCACCCTCAATCTTGCCTTCAAGGAGGCACGTTCGAAGCGTCATGAGTTCATGACGGTCGAGCATCTCCTGCTGGCTCTATTGGACAATGAGGCTGCAGCCACTGTACTGCGTGCCTGCGGCGCAAACCTCGATAAACTCAAGCATGATCTGCAGGAGTTCATCGACTCCACCACTCCGCTGATCCCCGTTCATGACGAGGACCGCGAGACACAACCGACGCTCGGGTTTCAGCGCGTGCTGCAACGGGCAGTCTTCCACGTGCAGAGCTCCGGCAAGCGCGAAGTGACCGGTGCCAACGTGCTGGTTGCGATTTTCAGTGAGCAGGAAAGCCAGGCCGTATTTCTGCTCAAGCAGCAGAGCGTGGCCCGGATTGATGTCGTCAACTATATCGCCCACGGTATCTCCAAGGTTCCAGGGCATGGCGAACACTCTTCTGAAGGTGAACAGGATATGCAGGATGACGAGGGCGGTGAAGCATCTTCCTCAGGCAATCCTCTGGATGCCTATGCCAGCAATCTGAACGAGTTGGCGCGTCAGGGGCGCATCGATCCACTGGTCGGCCGCGAAAGCGAAGTCGAGCGGGTGGCACAGATTCTGGCTCGTCGCCGCAAGAACAATCCTTTGCTGGTCGGTGAAGCGGGTGTCGGTAAAACGGCCATCGCCGAAGGCCTGGCCAAGCGCATCGTCGACAATCAGGTGCCTGACCTGCTTGCCAACAGCGTCGTCTACTCGCTCGATCTGGGCGCGTTGCTGGCCGGGACGAAATACCGCGGCGATTTCGAGAAGCGCTTCAAGGCGTTGCTCAATGAACTGCGCAAGCGTCCTCAGGCGATCCTGTTCATTGACGAGATCCACACGATCATCGGTGCTGGCGCAGCGTCCGGCGGGGTAATGGATGCTTCCAACCTGCTCAAGCCACTGCTTTCTTCCGGCGAGATCCGTTGCATCGGTTCGACGACCTTTCAGGAATTTCGCGGGATTTTCGAGAAGGATCGTGCCTTGGCGCGTCGCTTCCAGAAAGTCGATGTGTCCGAGCCTTCGGTCGAGGACACCATCGGCATCCTGCGCGGCCTGAAAAGCCGTTTCGAGCAGCATCACAGCATCGAATACAGCGACGAAGCCCTGCGCGCCGCCGCCGAGCTCGCCTCGCGCTACATCAATGATCGTCATATGCCTGACAAGGCCATTGACGTGATCGATGAGGCAGGTGCCTATCAGCGTCTGCAGCCTGTCGAGCAGCGCGTCAAGCGCATCGATGTGCCTCAGGTCGAAGACATTGTCGCCAAGATCGCGCGCATTCCGCCAAAACACGTCAACAGCTCCGACAAGGAACTGCTGCGTAACCTGGAGCGTGATCTCAAGCTCACCGTCTTCGGGCAGGATGCGGCCATCGATTCGTTGTCGACTGCGATCAAGCTGTCCCGTGCAGGTCTTAAATCGCCTGACAAGCCGGTCGGTTCGTTCCTGTTTGCCGGTCCTACGGGCGTCGGCAAGACCGAGGCGGCGCGTCAGTTGGCCAAGGCACTGGGCGTCGAGTTGATTCGTTTCGACATGTCCGAGTACATGGAGCGGCATACCGTTTCCCGTCTGATCGGTGCGCCTCCGGGTTACGTCGGTTTCGACCAGGGCGGTCTGCTGACCGAGGCCATTACCCGCCAGCCACATTGTGTGCTGTTGCTCGATGAAATCGAAAAGGCTCACCCGGAAGTCTTCAATCTGCTTCTGCAGGTGATGGACCACGGTACGCTGACCGACAACAACGGGCGCAAGGCGGACTTCCGCAATGTGATCGTGATCATGACCACCAACGCCGGAGCTGAGTCTGCTGCGCGCGCTTCGATCGGTTTCACGCATCAGGACCACTCGTCCGATGCGATGGAAGTGATCAAGAAGAGCTTCACGCCAGAGTTCCGCAACCGTCTGGATACCATCATTCAGTTCGGTCGCCTCAGCCACGAAGTCATCAAGAGCGTGGTCGACAAGTTCCTCACCGAGCTTCAGGCCCAGCTGGAAGACAAGCGCGTACTGCTCGAAGTGTCCGAGGCGGCGAGAAGCTGGCTGGCGCAGGGTGGTTACGATGCGGCAATGGGTGCCAGACCGATGGCTCGCCTGATTCAGGACAAGATCAAACGGCCTCTCGCCGAAGAGATCCTGTTCGGCGAACTGTCAGAACATGGCGGCGTGGTTCACATCGATATCAAGGATGGCGAGATCACCTTCGATTTCGAAACCACGGCAGAAATGGCCTGATAGCCGACGCCTCGCCCCGCATCATTGACGGATGCGGGGCAGGTCGAGGACATCGATTGTAAAAAACAGGCATACAAAAACGCCCGGCTTATGCCGGGCGTTTTCGTTAATACCTGTTTAGCGAGCGCGGTAGGTGATGCGCCCTTTGCTCAGGTCGTAGGGCGTCAGCTCTACACGCACTTTGTCACCGGTCAGAATACGGATGTAATTCTTGCGCATCTTGCCGGAGATATGCGCGGTTACGACGTGCCCGTTTTCCAACTCCACGCGAAACATGGTGTTGGGCAGGGTGTCGACGACAGTGCCTTCCATTTCGAAGCTGTCTTCTTTCGACATGCAGTAAAGCCCTCGGTATACAAATGAGTGGCCCGGTGCAAGTGGCGCCAGGCAAAAGCGGCGTGCATTGTGCCCGAAAAAACCAGTTTAAGCCAAGGGGTTCAATACAGAGTGACCCATCTTTGATTGGTGAGCAGCTCGATGGGGCGATATTGAGTCTTGTAATTCATCTTTTTGCAGTTCTTGATCCAGTAGCCGAGGTACACCGCCTGCAGTTGCAGCCTGGCCGCTTCGGCGATCTGCCACAAAATGGCGTAACGGCCCAGACTGCGGCGTTCTTCATCGGGTTCGTAGAACGTATAGACCGCCGAAAGCCCGTTGGGCAGCAGGTCGGTGACGGCAACTGCCAGCAGACGTTGATCGACACGAAATTCGTAAAAGCGCGAGAAAGGCAGGTCGCGAACCAGAAATGTCGAAAATTGCTCCCGGCTCGGCGGGAACATGTCGCCGTCAGCGTGACGTTGTTCAATATAACGCTGATAAAGATCGAAGTATTCCTGAGTGAAAACAGGTTTGGCGCTTTGCACCTGAATGTCGGCATTGCGTTTCAGAATACGTTTTTGCTGACGGTCGGGAACGAAGAGGCTTACCGGAATGCGTGCGGGTACACAGGCGCTGCAGTTCTGGCAGTGCGGGCGATAAAGGTGATCACCGCTGCGGCGAAAACCCATGTCCGACAGGTCGGCATAGACCTGTACATCCATCGGCTGGCTGGGGTCCAGAAACAGGGTCGTCGCCTGTTCTTCGGGCAGGTAACTGCAGGTGTGCGGTTGAGTGGCATAAAACTTCAGCCTCGCCAGCTCTGTCATGGTCGTCGCCTAATGGTGAATCCTTACCCATGAGTGTATGCCAGCCTGTCAAACTCGCCTAGCTGACCAGTCGGCGTCGGTCGGCTGATCAAGATGGCGGGACAGGTAATCGGCGAAAGTCTGCCGAGGAATGGCGCGCGCGCCGAAGCTGTGCAGATGCTGAGTGGGCATCTGGCAGTCGATCAACACAAATCCCCATTCAGTCAAATGCTCTACCAGGGTGGCAAAGCCGACCTTGGAGGCGTTATCTGCCCGGCTGAACATCGATTCGCCGAAAAACAGCTGGCCCATTGCCAAGCCATAAAGCCCACCGGCCAGCTCATCCTGATCCCAGACCTCGACGCTGTGCGCATGTCCACGGCGGTGCAGCTCGATATAGGCCTCCTGCATCGAGCCGGTTATCCAGGTTTCGTTGGCATAACTGCGAGGGGCGGCGCAGGCCGTGATCACGCTGGCGAAGTCCTGATCGAAGGTCACCCGATAGCGCAACTGGCGCAGAACCTTGCCAAGACTTCGCGAGACGTGCAGTTCTTCGGGAAATAACACAGTGCGCGGATCGGGGGACCACCAGAGAATCGGCTGACCGTCCTGAAACCAGGGAAAGCAGCCGTGTCGATAGGCGCTGATCAGGCGATCGGCCGACAAGTCTCCGCCTGCGGCAAGCAAGCCGTTGGGTTCGCGGAGGGCTTTTTCCAGTGGCGGAAAATCGAGGCTGTTGCGGTTCAACCAGGTCAGCATGGCATCACAACTTTGCGGAAGGGGAGGGCGCACCTGTCTGTAAGTGCAACTCTGTGCGACAGGCGTGGTCACAAGCGGTTGTCATTATGGCGCGTACCTTGTGCATGCGGTAGGGCGCGAGTCTCCCAGCGGTCGTATGGTCGTTCAAGTTGCGGGCCGTTGATAGAAACACGCCATAAGCCTTTGTCACAAAACGTAATGCATGCTCAAATTGAACATCATCAGTGAAGGTGAAAGCATGTTGTGTCTTGCGGAGCCGTCTGAAGTGGAGATGGTGTGTTTTCGTACAGACTCAAGTGGCTGTAAAGCCGTACAATGCCTGTTTTGGGCGTTATCATTCAAGCGTCTGTCGACAGGCTTTCCCGCTGTCTGCACTCCCTGTCCATTCGGGAGCCGTCAGTGCCGTCCGACAGCCGTTTCTGGTCAATCAACGAGATGTTCGCGCTACCGCGCAGGAAATAAAGCGTTTTGAAGAAATCCACCCCCGCACCCAGCGCTGTCCCGCTTTGGCGGCAGCAATTGCACTACCGGCTCAAGGAAGGGGCCCTGATCGCCTTTGGCGCACTGTGCCTGTATCTGATGATGGCCTTGCTGACCTACGATCAGAGCGATCCCGGCTGGAGCCACACCAGCAGCAATGCGGCGCAGGTTCAGAATGCCGCAGGGCGTGCAGGTGCGTTCTGTGCCGATATTCTGTTCATGGTTCTGGGCTACTTCGCCTACATCTTCCCACTGTTGCTGGCGATCAAGGCCTGGCAGGTGTTTCGCCATCGCCATGAGCCTTGGCAATGGAGCGGCTGGCTGTTTTCCTGGCGTCTGATCGGACTGGTGTTCCTGATCCTCGCGGGTGCTGCGCTGGCGCATATTCACTTCCATTTTTCGGCCGGTTTCCCCGGTTCGGCAGGCGGTGTGCTGGGCGAAGTGCTCGGCGATCTGGCCAAGAAAGCCCTGAATATTCAAGGCAGCACCTTGCTGTTCATTGCCCTGTTTCTGTTTGGCCTGACGGTGTTTACCGACCTGTCCTGGTTCAAGGTGATGGATGTCACCGGCAAGATCACCCTCGATCTGTTCGAACTGTTTCAAGGCGCTGCGAACCGCTGGTGGACCGCCCGTGCCGAGCGCAAGCAGATGGTTGCGCAGTTGCGTGAGGTGGACATGCGTGTCAACGATGTGGTGGCGCCTGTGGCGCCCGATCGTCGCGAGCAGGCCAAGGCCAGAGAGCGCCTGGTCGAGCGTGAAGCGTCGTTGAGCAAACACATGACCGAGCGCGAAAAGCACGTGCCTGCGGTCATCGCGCCAGCGCCTTCGAAGCCTGTAGAGCCCAGCAAGCGTGTCATGAAGGAAAAGCAGGCCCCGCTGTTCGTGGACAGCGCAGTGGAAGGCACGCTGCCGCCGATTTCCATCCTCGACCCGGCAGAGAAGAAGCAGCTCAACTATTCCCCGGAGTCTCTGGCGGCCGTCGGTCATTTGCTGGAAATCAAGCTCAAGGAATTCGGTGTGGAGGTGTCGGTAGACTCCATCCATCCCGGTCCGGTAATTACTCGCTACGAGATCCAGCCAGCTGCCGGCGTCAAGGTCAGCCGCATTTCCAACCTCGCCAAGGACCTTGCGCGCTCGCTCGCCGTGACCAGCGTTCGTGTGGTCGAGGTGATTCCGGGCAAGACCACCGTCGGTATCGAGATCCCTAACGAAGACCGCCAGATCGTGCGTTTCTCCGAGGTGTTGTCCACACCCGAATACGATAACGCCAAGTCGCCCGTCACCCTGGCGCTGGGCCACGATATCGGCGGCAAGCCGGTGATTACCGATCTGGCGAAGATGCCCCACCTGCTGGTGGCCGGTACGACCGGTTCCGGTAAATCGGTGGGTGTGAACGCCATGATCCTGTCGATCCTGTTCAAGTCCGGCCCGGAAGACGCCAAGCTGATCATGATCGACCCGAAAATGCTCGAGCTGTCCATCTACGAAGGTATTCCGCACCTGTTGTGTCCGGTGGTCACCGACATGAAGGACGCCGCCAACGCCTTGCGCTGGAGCGTTGCCGAGATGGAGCGCCGCTACAAGCTGATGGCGAAGATGGGCGTACGTAACCTGTCCGGCTTCAATCAGAAGGTCAAGGAAGCTCAGGATGCCGGCGAGCCGCTTGCCGATCCGCTTTACAAGCGCGAAAGCATTCATGACGAAGCGCCGCTGCTGAGCAAACTGCCGACCATCGTCGTGGTGGTGGACGAGTTCGCCGACATGATGATGATCGTCGGCAAGAAGGTCGAAGAGCTGATCGCGCGTATCGCCCAGAAGGCGCGTGCGGCGGGGATTCACCTGATCCTCGCGACCCAGCGTCCGTCGGTGGATGTGATCACCGGTCTGATCAAGGCCAACATTCCGACGCGTATGGCGTTCCAGGTGTCGAGCAAGATCGATTCGCGGACCATCATCGACCAAGGTGGCGCCGAACAACTGTTGGGCCACGGTGACATGCTGTACATGCCGCCGGGCACGAGCCTGCCTATCCGTGTGCATGGCGCGTTCGTTTCCGACGAAGAAGTGCATCGTGTGGTAGAAGCCTGGAAGCTGCGAGGTTCCCCGGACTACAACGACGATATTCTCGCTGGCGTCGAAGAGCCCGGCAGCGGCTTTGATGGCGGTGGCGGCGAAGGCAGTGAAGACAGCGAAAGCGACGCGCTTTACGATGAGGCCGTCAAGTTCGTGCTGGAAAGCCGTCGCGCCTCGATTTCTGCCGTACAGCGCAAGTTGAAGATCGGCTATAACCGCGCAGCGCGCATGATCGAAGCGATGGAAATGGCAGGGGTCGTGACCTCCATGAATACCAACGGTTCGCGCGAAGTCCTGGCCCCCGGGCCGGTGCGCGACTGATTTTTATCACCCCGTATTGCGGCGACGGCGTGCACGCCACGCTGTCGCATCATCATCGACTTCAAAGAGGAATCCAATGCGCCTTATCCGCATGCTGTTGGCCACCGCACTGACCTTCTCCATGATCCCCGCCCATGCCGACAGCAAAGACGTGGCGCGCCTGACTCAGTTGCTGGAGAAATCCCAGACCCTGACCGCTCGTTTCTCGCAACTGACGCTGGACGGTGGCGGTACTCAGTTGCAGGAAACCACCGGCGAAATGGCCCTGCAACGCCCAGGCCTGTTCAACTGGCATACCGATGCGCCACAGGAGCAGTTGATGGTCTCGGACGGCAAGAAAGTCTCGCTGTGGGACCCTGATCTGGAGCAGGTCACGATCAAGAAGCTCGACCAGCGCCTGACCCAGACTCCAGCCTTGCTGTTGTCCGGTGATGTGTCGAAGATCAGCGAAAGCTTCGACATCACCGCGAAAGAGGCGGGTGGCGTGATCGATTTCGTGCTCAAGCCCAAGACCAAGGACACGCTGTTCGACAGCCTGCGCCTGTCGTTTCGCAACGGTATCATCAACGACATGCAGTTGATCGATAGCGTGGGTCAGCGCACCAATATCCTGTTCACCGGGGTCAAGGCCAACGAGTCGATCGCAGCCAGCAAGTTTCAGTTTCAGATTCCCAAGGGCGCTGATGTCATTCAAGAATAAAAGGGCCGATTTCTGACCATGGATCTGTTCAGCCGCGAACCGATAGCTCAGCCTCTGGCTGCACGTTTGCGTGCTACCAACCTGGATGAATATGTCGGTCAGGAACATGTGCTTGCCCACGGCAAGCCTCTGCGTGAGGCGCTGGAGCAGGGCGCACTGCACTCGATGATTTTCTGGGGCCCGCCCGGCGTCGGTAAAACTACCCTGGCGAAGCTGCTGGCCAAAGTGTCGGACGCGCACTTCGAGACGGTTTCGGCAGTGCTCGCCGGGGTCAAGGAAATCCGCCAGGCCGTCGAAGTCGCCCGTCAACAGGCCGGACAGTACGGCAAGCGCACTATCCTGTTCGTCGACGAAGTGCACCGCTTCAACAAGTCACAGCAGGATGCCTTCCTGCCTTACGTCGAGGACGGCACGCTGATCTTTATCGGCGCGACCACCGAAAACCCGTCGTTCGAACTCAACAACGCCCTGTTGTCCCGGGCGCGTGTCTACGTGCTCAAAAGCCTGGACGAGGCGGCGCTGCGCAAGCTGGTCAACCGTGCCCTGACCGAAGAGCGCGGGCTGGGCAAGCGGCAGCTGACCCTGAGCGATGAGGGGTTTGCGATTCTGATGTCCGCCGCCGATGGCGACGGTCGGCGCATGCTCAACCTGCTGGAGAACGCCTCGGATCTGGCCGAAGACGGCAGCGAAATCGATGTCGGGCTGCTGCAGAGCCTGTTGGGTGACAGTCGACGCCGCTTCGACAAGGGCGGCGAGGCGTTCTACGACCAGATATCGGCGCTGCACAAGTCGATTCGCGGTTCCAATCCCGATGCGGCCCTGTACTGGTTTGCGCGGATGATCGACGGCGGCTGTGATCCGCTTTATCTGGCGCGCCGCGTGGTGCGCATGGCCAGTGAAGACATCGGTAATGCCGATCCTCGTGCGCTGCCGTTGTGCATGTCCGCCTGGGATGTACAGGAACGCCTCGGCAGTCCCGAGGGCGAACTGGCGGTCGCGCAGGCCATTGTCTATCTCGCCTGTGCGCCGAAAAGCAACGCGGTCTACATGGCGTTCAAGGCGGCCATGCGTGAAGCGGGCGAGCACGGTTCGCTGGAGGTTCCGCTGCACTTGCGCAATGCGCCTACCAAGCTGATGAAGCAGCTCGGTTACGGTGAAGAATATCGCTATGCCCATGACGAGCCCGATGCTTATGCGGCTGGCGAAGACTACTTTCCAGACGAGCTGGAGCCACGGCAGTATTACCAGCCTGTACCTCGCGGTCTGGAACTCAAGATCGGCGAAAAGCTCAGGCATCTGAACGCATTGGACGATGCCAGTCCTCGTAAGCGGAGAAAGTGATGATTCAGACTATTCTTGCGGTGTCGATTGCCGGGATCGCTGGTACATTATTGCGCTTTGAGACTGGCACCTGGGTCAGCGCCAACTGGCCACGTTATTTTTACGCGGCGACGCTGGCGGTCAACATCGTCGGGTGCCTGATCATCGGTGTACTGTACGGACTGTTCCTGCTGCGTCCGGAAGTGCCCATCGAAATTCGTGCCGGCTTGCTTGTCGGCTTTGTAGGCGGTCTGACGACCTTTTCATCCTTTTCACTGGATACGCTGCGCCTGCTGGAAAGCGGGCAGGTACCGCTGGCCCTCGGCTATGCCGGTATCAGCGTATTCGGCGGGCTGCTCGCAACCTGGGCTGGCCTGTCCCTGACCAGACTTTGATAGACGAGAGAACGATATGCTCGATTCCAAACTGTTACGTACTCAACTTCAGGACGTAGCGGATCGCCTGGCTTCCCGTGGTTTCACACTGGATGTGGCGCGCATTGAATCGCTGGAAGCCCAGCGCAAGGTAGTGCAGACCCGCACCGAACAGCTGCAGGCCGAGCGCAATGCACGTTCCAAATCCATTGGTCAGGCCAAGCAGCGCGGCGAAGATATTGCGCCGTTGATGGCTGATGTCGAGCGCATGGGCAACGAGCTGAGCGAAGGCAAGGTCGAGCTGGACGGCATTCAGGCCGAGCTGGATGCGCTGGTGCTGAGCATCCCGAACCTGCCTCACGAATCCGTGCCGGTCGGTGCCGACGAAGAGGGCAACGTCGAAGTGCGTCGCTGGGGTACGCCGACGCATTTTGATTTCGAGGTCAAGGATCACGTTGCGCTGGGCGAGAAGTTCGGCTGGCTGGATTTCGAGACTGCCGCCAAGCTGTCCGGCGCGCGCTTTGCGCTGCTGCGTGGCCCGATCGCGCGTCTGCACCGTGCCCTGGCACAGTTCATGATCAATCTGCACATCAACGAGCACGGCTACGAAGAGACCTACACGCCGTATCTGGTGCAGGCTCCAGCGTTGCAGGGCACAGGTCAGTTGCCCAAGTTCGAGGAAGACCTGTTCAAGATCTCCCGCGAAGGCGAAGCCGATCTGTACCTGATCCCGACTGCCGAAGTATCGCTGACCAATATCGTGTCGGGTGAAATTCTCGATGCCAAACAGCTGCCTCTCAAGTTTGTTGCCCACACCCCTTGCTTCCGTAGTGAAGCGGGCGCGTCCGGGCGTGATACCCGCGGCATGATTCGCCAGCACCAGTTCGACAAGGTCGAGATGGTCCAGATCGTTGCGCCTGACGACTCCATGGCCGCGCTCGAGTCGCTGACCGGCAACGCCGAACGCGTGCTGCAACTGCTTGAACTGCCTTATCGCACGCTGGCGCTGTGCACCGGCGATATGGGTTTCAGTGCGGTGAAGACCTACGATTTGGAAGTCTGGATTCCGAGCCAGGACAAATATCGCGAAATCTCTTCTTGCTCCAACTGCGGTGATTTCCAGGCGCGGCGCATGCAGGCTCGCTGGCGCAACCCGGAAACCGGCAAGCCGGAGCTGGTCCACACCCTCAACGGGTCGGGCCTGGCGGTAGGTCGCACACTGGTGGCAGTGCTGGAGAACTATCAGCAGGCGGACGGTTCGATTCGTGTGCCTGAGGTGCTCAAGCCGTACATGGGCGGCCTTGAGGTCATCGGTTAAATGGAATTTCTGCCGCTGTTCCATAACCTGCGTGGCAGCCGGGTGCTGGTGGTTGGCGGCGGTGAAATTGCCCTGCGCAAATCACGCCTGATTGCCGACGCCGGTGCAGTGCTGCGCGTGGTTGCGCCGGAAGTCGAGGCACAACTGAGCGAACTGGTTGTCCAGAGCGGCGGTGAGATGATCCTGCGCGGATACAGCGAATGCGACCTCGATGGTTGCGTGCTGATCATTGCGGCGACGGACGATGAGCCGCTCAATGCTCAGGTGTCCCGCGATGCCCGCTTGCGTTGCGTTCCGGTCAACGTAGTCGACGCCCCGGCGTTGTGTACGGTGATCTTCCCGGCCATCGTCGACCGCTCGCCGCTGGTGATCGCCGTGTCCAGTGGCGGCGATGCGCCGGTGCTGGCCCGTTTGATTCGCGCCAAGCTGGAAACCTGGATTCCCTCCAGCTACGGGCAGCTCGCCGGACTGGCTGCGCGCTTTCGCAATCAGGTCAAAGGCCTGTTTCCGAATGTGCAGCAGCGCCGAGCGTTCTGGGAGGATGTTTTTCAGGGCGCCATTGCCGACCGCCAGCTGGCCGGGCAGGGTGCTGAAGCCGAACGTATGCTGATCGCCAAGATTGCCGGCGAGCCGCCTTCTGAGACCGGTGAGGTCTATCTGGTGGGTGCGGGTCCCGGTGATCCGGATTTGCTGACTTTTCGCGCCTTGCGCCTGATGCAGCAGGCGGATGTGGTGCTGTATGACCGCCTGGTCGCGCCAACGATTCTTGACCTGTGCCGTCGTGATGCCGAGCGTGTTTACGTTGGCAAACGCCGTGCGGAGCATGCCGTTCCGCAGGAGCAGATCAACCAGCAACTCGTGGCACTGGCAAAACAGGGCAAGCGAGTGGTGCGTCTGAAGGGCGGGGATCCGTTTATCTTCGGCCGTGGCGGCGAGGAAATCGAAGAGCTGGCGGCGCATGGCATTCCGTTTCAGGTGGTGCCTGGCATCACCGCTGCCAGCGGTTGCGCGGCGTATGCGGGTATACCGTTGACGCACCGTGATCATGCGCAATCGGTGCGCTTCATCACCGGGCACTTGAAAAACGGTACGACAGATCTGCCCTGGTCAGACCTGGTAGCGCCTGCGCAAACACTGGTGTTTTACATGGGGCTGATCGGTTTGCCGGTTATCTGTGAGCAATTGATCCGGCACGGTCGCTCTGCCGACACGCCTGCTGCGCTGGTTGAGCAGGGCACCACCGTCAATCAGCGTGTGTTCACGGGTACCTTGGCAAACTTGCCGCAACTGGTCGCCGAGCATGATGTTCATGCGCCGACGCTGGTGATCATTGGTGAGGTGGTCAAATTGCGTGAAAAGCTGGCGTGGTTCGAGGGCGCTCAGGCGACTCTCTGATGCCATTGGTGGGTAGCCCGTCCGGGCTATCCACCACTTCTCCGGATACTTCAGTTGCTCCATACACCTTCACCGGAAAGTCGCTCACGATCGTGATCTGCCTGCAGATCGAGTGCTGGCCCCTTCGGTGTGATGCCGGTCGGGTTGATGGTGCGATGGCTCCCGTAGTAATGCCCTTTGATGTGCTCGAAACTCACTGTCTCTGCGATTCCCGGCCACTGATACAGCTCGCGTAGCCAGTTGCTGAGATTGGGGTAGTCCGCGATGCGCCGCAGGTTGCATTTGAAGTGGCTGTAATACACCGAATCGAAGCGCACGATGGTGGTGAACAGGCGTATGTCGGCTTCAGTGAGGTGTTTGCCTGTCAGGTAGCGCTTTTCGCCGAGCAGGTTTTCCAGCACGTCCAGTTCAGCGAACACATCGTCGAAGGCCTCCTCATACGCGCCCTGCGAGGTGGCGAAACCAGCCCGGTACACGCCGTTGTTGACCTTCGGGTAGATCTGCTCGTTGAGTTCGTCAATGCTCGCGCGTAACGCTTGCGGGTAGAAATCCAGCGTATTGCCGGTCAGCTCGTCGAATGCGGAGTTGAACATGCGGATGATTTCCGCAGATTCGTTGCTGACGATGCATTGCTGCTGCTTGTCCCACAGCACCGGAACGGTGACGCGGCCAGTGTATCTAGGGTCGTCGGCGGTGTAGCGCTGGTGAAGGAACTGCAGGTCATCCAGTGCATCGCCGCTGGAGCCTTTCTGCTGATCGAAGGTCCAGCCGTTTTCCAGCATCAGCCAACTGACCACCGAAACATCGATCAGGCTTTCCAGGCCCTTGAGCTTGCGCAAAATAAGCGTGCGGTGTGCCCACGGGCAAGCCAGAGACACGTACAGGTGATAGCGGCCCGCCTGCGCAGCAAACCCGCCTGCACCTGACGGTCCCGGCTGTCCATCGGGGGTGACCCAACTGCGTCGCTGAGCATTTTCGCGCTGAAATGCGCCATCTTTGCTGCTTTCGTACCACTGGTCTTGCCAGTGTCCTTCGACCAGAAGGCCCATGTCTGACTCCCATTTCCAGGTTATAGAGCTTGGAGGTCAGCGCAGGTGCATCGGTTCGACTGGATTATGGCCTTTCATCGTAGAAAGGCCGATGGGTCATAGATTCGTGTCGCGGCGATCCCAGAACACCTGCGCTTTGGCGAAGGCTTCGTCACGATCAGCGCCCAGGCCGCGCAAGGCGAGCGCCATGGTCGATATCAATGCCAATTGCGGGTAACTGTCTTCGATCTCTCCTCGCCACAAGGCCAGCAGTTGCTGCGGGTCGAGCGTCGCCGGTTTTACGTGGCGGCGCGGTGAGAGCGCTGGCCATTCTTCATCCCACGGCTGACCGCCGGTGGTGCCGTACAGGTGGCTGATGGTGTCAGGGTTGATCTCTATTTCGCCGCCATCACCTTTGACCACGATGGCGTTGTCACCGAGCAGGCTGCTGGCATCGCGATGTACGCTTTGATAGCCCGGGTGAAAAATGCTTTGCAAGCCACAGTGCGCCTGCAGCGGATTAAGAATGCGTGCCAGCGAATGAATGGGCGAGCGTAGCCCCAGCGTGTTGCGAAGATCGATCATGCGCTGCAACTGCGGTGCCCAGTCGGCGAGCGGAATGAACGCCAGATGTTCTTGCTCAAGCGAGGTCTTGACCGCTGACCAGTTGCGGCACAGCGGGATCTTCAGCAGGTCCAGCAACTGCTCGGTGTACAGACGCCCTGCGGTATGCGCGCCGCCGCCGTGCAGGAGGATCCTGACGCCGTTTTGCGCCAGGCATTTGGCTGCCAGCAGATACCAGGGCAGATGACGCTTTTTCCCGGCATAGGTCGGCCAGTCGATGTCGACCTGCGTGGCGGGAGCGTTGAGACGTTCACGCACCGCTTCGGTAAACCCCGCCAGTTCCTCGGGACTTTCTTCCTTGTGGCGCAGCAGCATCAGAAAAGCCCCGAGCTGGGTGTCCTCGACTTTTTCATCGAGCAGCATGCCCATGGCTTCCCGTGCTTCCTCGCGAGTCAGGTTGCGCGCGCCACGTTTGCCTTTGCCCAAAATGCGAACGAAGGTCGCAAAAGGATGTTCTTCAGGTGTTTCAGTGACAAGCGCAGCGTAATCATTCATATGCAATTGGTCGGTTTTGGCAGGCCCGCCAGCTTGGCGGCGAGTTTGGCGGGAGTGCCGTTGAACAGGCGGTTGAGGTGCATGCTGTTGCCTTTTTCCGCACCCAGCTTCAGCGCGGTGTATTTGATCAGCGGCCGCGTCGCGGGCGAAAGCTGGAACTCGGCGTAAAAGCCGCGCAGCAGTTCGAGGATTTCAAGGTGCTCTGCACTTAGCTCGATACCTTCCTCGGCGGACAGGGCGTGGGCGACGTCCAGCGACCAGTCGCTGAGGTCTTGCAGAAAACCATCCTTGTCCAGTTCGATGCTGCGCCCGTCAATGTTCAACTGTTTCATAACCAGGTATTGACCTTGTCGAAGCGCAACGACAGTTCCACGAACGCCGGGTAATCGATGCTGCTGACTCCGGCAGGGAGGGGCAGATTGCGTGCGCTAATGTCTTCGTCGAGGGCGAACAGTTGCGATGAGTCGACCAACGACTGAAGGGCTTTGAGTTGCGTGCTGGACGGCATCAGCGCATAGGTGGCATCGCCACAGAGCAGTACGCCATCCTGATTGCCCAGCAAGCGCAGGCAACTGTCCAGCCGGGTGTCGGCAAACGGCGAGTGAGAGAGAACGTGCAAAGTAGCCATCAGATTGTGATCACCTCGTCGTACCGGTCAAAAAGCGCTGACAATTCCGCGCGCGTAGTCAATTGGCTCATCTCTTCGCTCAATACGCCAGGAGAGATGCCGCGCTCGGCCAGGCTCTGTCCGCAGACGTAAAGGTCTTCGACACCGAACATCGGCAGGGCTTTCAGGTTTGCGGTCAGGTCTTTCTGTTGCAGGGCGTCGGGCGACTGCTGTGGCGACAACTGAAAAACCCCGTCGTCCAGAAACAGCAGGCCTACCGACAGATCGAATGCCCCGCCCGCCAGTACGATATCCAGTGCTTCGCGGGCACCTGGACCGGACCACGGCGACTGACGGCTGATAACCAATAGTGACCTGGGCATCTCATGGCCCTCCGAAGCAGATCAGGCGATCAGCCGATTGCACGGCATCGTGCAACTGGCCCAGCCCCGACAATTCCCATGGCTCGCGCAGGTTTGCCGCCGGCCGCTGATAACGCTCGGCCTCTTGCGTGTCGAGCACACCGCGACGCAACGCGGCGGCAATGCACACCACGCCGTCCAGCTTGTGCTCGACGATGAAGTCACGCCACTGCAGTGCCATATCCTGCTCGTCCTGCGGCGTTACGACGTTGGCCGACGCGCTGTGTACGCCGTCTTGGTAGAAGAACAACCGGACAATTTCATGCCCGCCTGCCAGCACCGCCCTGGCGAACTGCAAGGCTCGCCGAGAGGAGGGCGCGTGGGCGGCGGAAAAAAGGGAGATGGCGAATTTCATGATCGGCTCTGCCAACAAAACATGCGCAATGATAAAGAATTCAAGGGCTGGCGTGTGAGTTTGGCGCGTGTTGACCTGCAAGCGCTGGGCCGGGATGCAACGGTTTGCGCCTGGATTGATGCCCACTAGGCATCAATCGATGAAAACATAGCACTTATCGTTTCAAAGTGTGTCCGGCAGACTCCTTCCTCACAAGCGCTTACAACACTCTAATAAGATCGCTGGAGAACACTGATGCACGGCTCATCCTCATTACGAAAAGAATCCTCCCGGTCGAAGGCAGGCGCGGTATTTCGGGTTACCTCCGGTAATTTCCTCGAGCAATTCGACTTCTTCCTGTTCGGCTTCTACGCCACCCAGATCGCCTCCGCCTTTTTTCCGGCCAGCAGTGAGTTTGCTTCGCTGATGATGACCTTCGCGGTCTTTGGTGCGGGCTTCCTGATGCGTCCGTTGGGTGCCGTGATTCTGGGCGCTTACATCGATGACGTCGGCCGGCGCAAAGGCTTGATCGTGACCCTGTCGATCATGGCCAGTGGCACGTTGCTGATCGTTCTGGTGCCCGGTTACGCAAGCATCGGCCTGTGGGCGCCGGCCCTGGTATTGGTCGGCCGCTTGCTGCAAGGCTTCTCTGCCGGTGCCGAGTTGGGTGGCGTTTCAGTGTATCTGGCAGAGATGGCGACACCCGGCCGCAAGGGCTTCTATACCAGCTGGCAGTCAGGTAGCCAGCAGGTGGCTATTGTTGTCGCCGCTGCACTGGGTTACGGCTTGAACCAATGGATGGCACCTGCTGCTGTCGCTGACTGGGGCTGGAGAATTCCGTTCGCCATCGGCTGCCTGATCATCCCGTTCATTTTCCTGCTGCGCCGCAGCCTGCAGGAAACCGAAGAGTTCGCCACGCGCGCTCACCGTCCGACCATGCGACAGGTGTTCGCGACGCTGCTGCAAAACTGGCGCGTGGTGATTGCCGGAATGCTGATGGTGGCGATGACCACCACCACATTTTACCTGATCACCATCTATGCACCGACATTCGGCAAAACCGTACTCAATCTGAGTACCTCCGATGCGCTGCTGGTGACGTTGCTGGTCGGTGTCTCCAATTTTATCTGGCTGCCGGTCGGCGGCATGTTGAGCGACCGTTTCGGGCGCAAGCCACTGTTGGTCGCGATGACGCTGCTGACCATCATCAGTGCTTACCCGGCGCTGTCTTTCCTCGCCCTGGCGCCCAGCTTCGCTCATATGCTGGAAGTGCTGTTGTGGTTCTCGTTCCTCTACGGGTTGTATAACGGCGCGATGATTCCAGCGTTGACGGAAATCATGCCGGTAGAGGTGCGTGTTGCCGGTTTTTCTCTGGCCTACAGCCTGGCGACGGCGGTTTTCGGTGGTTTCACTCCGGCGATCTCGACCTGGTTGATCCACCTCACCGGCGACAAGGCTGCACCTGCTTACTGGATGACGTTCGCTGCAGCCTGTGCGCTGGGTGCCACACTGGTGCTCTACCGGCACATCTCGACCCGCCCGCAACTGGCTGTTTAATCAAGGAAAATCACTATGAAATCGTTATACAAAACTCAATTGGCCGCGCTGTTTCTCGGCTGTATCGCGGTCAGTGCGGCGGCGCAGGCTGAACAGCTCAAGGTCATGACCTCCGGCGGCTTTACGGCTGCGTACAAACTGCTCGGACCGCAATACGCGGCGTCTTCCGGGGACTCGCTGGACACCATTCTCGGCCCATCGATGGGCAAGGCGCCCGAGGCCATTCCGAATCGTCTGGCCCGTGGCGAGCACGCCGATGTGGTGATCATGGTCGGCTATGCGCTGGATGATCTGATCAAGCAAGGCAAGGTAGACCCGGCATCGCGGGTCGAGCTGGCTGACTCGCGGATCGGAATGGTGGTGAAGGAGGGCGCGGCCAAGCCTGCGATCGGCACCGACAATGAGCTCAAGGCGACCTTGCTCAAGGCCAAGTCGGTGGCTTACTCCGACAGCGCCAGTGGCGTGTACATCGAAAAAGAGCTTTTCAAAAAGCTCGGTATCGAGAAGGAACTCGCGCCGAAGGGCAAGATGATCGAGCGCATCCCGGTTGCTTCGGTAGTTGCCAAGGGCGACTACGAAGTGGGCTTTCAACAAGTTGCCGAGCTGCTGCCGATTCCCGGCGTGACGTTCGTGGCGAAGATCCCGGAAGACGTTCAGTCGGTCACCCGTTATGCCGCGGGCATCCCGGTCAATGCCGAGCACCCGAAGGAGGCGAAGGCCTTGCTGGATTACCTGGCCTCCCCGAAAGTCCAGGCCACGGTGCAGTCTACCGGGCTGGATTCAGTTCCCCGCTGAGCGTGACGGCATTTTCCTGACCAGCTGTTCCAGCTCGAGGGCTGCCGGTGTCAAGGTCCTGCCACGACGCTTGAGCAGCCCCACATTGCGCATCACCTCGGGTGCAACCAATGGCACGCTCACCAGAAACGGGTGAGCGGTTATTGGCATGGCAATCGACGGCACCGCAGCCACGCCAAGTCCGGCCTCCACCAGGCCGATCATGGTCGTGACATGGCGGGTTTCGCAGATGCTTTCCTTATGCGGGCGCGACGGGGCCAGCGCCTGATCCAGCACCAGACGATTACCTGAAGTGATGTCCAGGGCGATGTAATCGTGGCGGTACATCTCCTCCCAACTGACGCTTTCGCACATTGCCAGCGGGTGATCCCGTCTGCAGGCCATCACGTAGCGTTCCTGCAGCAGCAGTTCGAAATCCACTTCCGGCGCCAGATTGCCGCTGAAACTCACCCCGAAATCGGCTTCGCCCAAGGCAACCGCACTGTTGACCTCATTGGCGCTGGCGTCCATGACCCGAATTCTGATTTTCGGAAACAGCTGGTGGAAGGCGCTGATCACCTGAGGCATGAAGTAATAGGCGGCTGAAGGCACGCAGGCAATCGTCACGCTGCCCATTCGCGTGGAGCCGACGCCGTCGATGGTCATCAATGCGCTGTCCAGATCGTCCAGAATGCGCTCGACCTGAGGCAGAAATGCGCGGCCAACCGTGGTCAGGCTGACCCTGCGGGTGGTCCGCTCGAACAGCTTCACATTCAGCGCAGATTCGAGCTTTTCTATCCGCCGACTGAGCGCAGGCTGGGTGATCTGTACGGTTTCAGCGGCCTTGCGGAAGCTGCCATTCTCGACCACGGCACGAAATGCCTGGAGGTCGTTGAGGTCGAAATTGATGGGCATTGCGTAACCAGGATGATTGATTCGGTCTGGACATCAATATATCAGGTTGCGCACGTCAGCTCGCAAGGCGGGGAGGCGGGAGGGTTTCGTTGGCACCAGAAACGACAAAGCCCTGAATAATCAGGGCTTTGCGCTGCCAAATATGGCGGAGGCATAGAGATTCGAACTCTAGGACCTGTTACAGTCGGCAGTTTTCAAGACTGCTGCCTTAAACCACTCGGCCATACCTCCACTTCGTTGCGGGCGCCATAATACCGGAATGAAACAAGCTGTCAAACTCTGTGACTAGCCAGTTGCAGCGCCTCTGTTATGATCTTTGCAACTCAACATTTCAACAGCAAGGAGTTTCGCCATGCGCGAACAGGATTACAGCCTTAAAACCGGCATGCAGGCCGACCAGCTCGAGGTTAGTCGTGTCCTGCGCAATACTTACGGTCTTCTCGCCCTGACACTGGCTTTCAGTGGTGTCATGGCATTCGTCGCTCAGCAGATGCGCGTCGGCTACCCGAACATTTTTGTGGTGCTGATCGGCTTCTACGGTCTGTTCTTCCTGACCAACAAGCTGCGTGATTCGGTCTGGGGCCTGGTGTCGACCTTCGCCCTGACAGGTTTCATGGGCTTCCTGCTGGGCCCGATCCTCAACCGTTACCTGGGCATGGCCGGTGGTGCTGAAGTGGTCAGCTCCGCCTTTGCGATGACGGCTCTGGTATTCGGCGGCCTGTCAGCCTACGTACTGATTACCCGCAAGGACATGAGTTTCCTGGGTGGTTTCATCACCGCAGGTTTCTTCGTTCTGCTGGGTGCGGTAGTGGCCGGCATGTTCTTCCAGATCAGCGGTCTGCAGCTGGCTATCAGCGCGGGCTTCGTACTGTTCTCGTCGGTGTGCATTCTGTTCCAGACCAGCGCGATCATTCAGGGTGGTGAGCGTAACTACATCATGGCGACGGTCAGCCTGTATGTATCGATCTACAACCTGTTCATCAGCCTGCTGCAGATCTTCGGCATCATGAGCCGCGACGACTGATCAACAAGGCCTGACTAATCAGGCCGCTCTGCTTGAAAAAAGCCCCGACTCGTCGGGGCTTTTTGCGTTTCTGAGGTACGCAAAAGTGTCAGCCTTGGCCAATGATAATGCTGGCGAAAGTGCCGTTCTCTGCGATTGGCTGGCGAGGGTAACGACCCCATGGCATTCGTGCTCCGTCAGCACCGTAAAATCCTGACCTATCAGTCATATTTATCAACCTTGTTACAGTCTGCTCAGGCGTTTATCGGCTATCTCGTCATCACAAAAAATAATATCAGGCGATTCCCCAATGGCTGTAGGTGCTTGCCCATTTGGGGCCACTTGACATCATCGAACAGCGCTGGACACAAGATTTCAAGATGTGTCAGTTTTGTTACGCAACGCGATTTTACGCTTCGCAAAGCGAGTGACTGGACTCTCTCGCTACAGGGGAGAGTCCTGTCGTACCTAACCTGTCACACAGCAAACAAGGAAGTGTCATGACGAAAGTCAAAGAAAATGCTGCAATCCAACTTTCCGCTGCTACCAGCACCTCTTTCGACCAGATCAATGCGTTCGCGCACCAGTATGACCGTGGCGGCAACCTCACGATCAATGGCAAGCCCTCGTATTCGGTCGATCAGGCCGCTGATTATATTCTTCGCGACAACGCCGCCTGGACGGATCGCGATGGCAACGGCACCATCAACCTCACTTACACGTTCCTGACGGCCAAGCCTGCCGGGTTCGACAATTCGCTGGGGACTTTCAGTGCGTTCAACGCGCAGCAGAAAGCACAGGCGGTATTGTCGATGCAATCCTGGGCAGACGTCGCCAAGGTCAGCTTTACCCAGGCGGCTTCCGGCGGCGACGGGCATATGACCTTCGGTAACTACAGCAACGGCAGCGCGGGCGGGGCAGCCTTTGCCTACCTGCCCAGCGGCAACAGCCGCACTGACGGCCAGTCCTGGTACCTTGTCGATAACAGCTACAAGGTCAACACCACCCCGGACAATGGCAACTACGGCCGTCAGACCCTCACTCATGAAATCGGCCATACCCTGGGCCTTTCTCACCCGGGTGACTACAACGCGGGCGAGGGCAATCCGAGCTACAAGGACGCCACTTACGCAGAAGACACCCGTGGCTACAGCGTCATGAGTTACTGGAGTGAGTCCAACACTGACCAGAACTTCGTCAAGGGCGGCGCTCCGTCGTACTCTTCGGCACCGTTGCTGGATGACATCACTGCCGTTCAGCAGCTCTATGGGGCGAACATGAGCACCCGTGCCGGTGATACGGTCTATGGGTTCAACTCCACTGCCGGGCGCGATTTCTACAGCGCCACGTCCGCCTCTTCCAAGGTGGTGTTCTCGGTGTGGGATGGCGGGGGCAAGGATACCCTCGACTTCTCCGGCTTCACCCAGAACCAGAAGATCAACCTCAATGCCGCGTCGTTCTCGGATGTCGGTGGCATGGTGGGCAACGTTTCGATCGCCAAGGGTGTGGTGGTTGAAAACGCGGTGGGCGGTTCGGGCAATGACCTGTTGATCGGCAATGCTGCCGCCAACGACCTCAAGGGTGGTGCCGGCAACGACATCATCTACGGTGGTGGCGGCGCCGACAGCCTGACCGGTGGTGCGGGTGCCGACATCTTCGTGTTTGGCGCCAGCTCCGACTCCAACCGTGCGGGCCAGGATACGATTCGTGATTTCGTCAGCGGTCAGGACAAGATCGACGTATCGGCCATTTCCACGCTGAGCGCGCTGCAGTTCGTCAACGCATTCAGCGGCCACGCTGGCGAGGCGATCCTCAACTATAACCAGAGCAGCAATCTGGGCAGTCTGGCGATCGACTTCACTGGACAGGGCTTGGGGGACTTCCTCGTGGGGACCGTTGGTCAAGCGTTGGCTACTGATATCGTGGTTTAATCTGTAACAATCATGGACGACCCTGCGGTCGTCCATGATCTGGAAAGTACCCCGTCATGAAGATCAAACACGTTTTTCGAATCGTGCCGGCCGCCTTTGCGTTGCTGGCGGGTATTTCTGGAGCAAGCATGGCCATGAGTTTGAAACTGCCCGATCCTGCTGAACTCAGCGGCAAATGGCGACTTTCTCTTCAGGGAAAGACGAACGAAGTCTGTGAATTGCACCTCAATATCGATGTACCAAAACTGACGGGCGATCTCGCCTGCGCAGTGAAGTGGTTGCACGAAGCACCCACTGGCTGGTTCCCGACTCCGGATGGCTTGGCGTTCACCGACAAGGAAGGCAATCGCCTGATTCACCTCAATAACATGGGGGAGCAGATCTATCAGGCGAGTCTGCCCGACGGTGAGGTGCTGGTCCTTGGACGGCTCGCCGATTAAGCGTTTCATGGATATGCGCGAGTTGTTTGTCAAAACCCAGGGATGTCACTCCGTCACAGGCAAGACCATCAAGGAACAACCATGAGTGCGTTGCCCCAAAGCGCCCGGCCGCCGCTTTATAAAGCGCTGGCTGATTACAAGAGCGCGTTGATTGGTGTCGGTTGCTTTACCGCCCTGATCAACGTGCTGATGCTCGCCCCATCGATTTACATGCTGCAAGTCTATGACCGCGTACTGACGTCGCAGAACCAGACCACCCTGGCCATGCTGACGCTGATGGTAGTCGGGTTCTTTGCGTTTATCGGCTTGCTGGAGATGATCCGCAGCTTTGTGGTGATCCGCATCGGCAGCGAGCTGGAAAAGCGTTTCAATCTGCGCGTCTATCAGGCCGCGTTCGAGAGCAATCTGCACGCCGGGCAGCGTCAGGCCGGACAGGCGCTGGGTGACCTGACCTTCATCCGCCAGTTTCTCACCGGGCCGGCGTTGTTCGCGTTTTTCGACGCCCCGTGGTTCCCCATCTACCTGGCGGTGATCTTCCTTTTCGACCCCTGGCTTGGCGTGCTCGCCAGCGTGGGCACGGTGTTGCTGGTCGGACTGGCCTGCCTCAACGAATGGCTGACCCGCAAACCGCTGGCCGAAGCCAGCGGTTACTCGCAGCAGTCCGCACAATTGGCGACCCGACACCTGCAACAGGCCGAGGCGATCCAGGCGATGGGCATGCTCGAAGTGTTGCGGCGCCGTTGGTTCCATGTGCATGGGCGCTTTCTGGCCCTGCAAAACCGGGCCAGTGACACTGGCGCGGTGATCAGTTCGATCAGCAAGGCCCTGCGTCTGTGTCTGCAGTCGCTGGTGCTGGGCTTGGGCGCATTGCTGGTGATAAACGGAGACATGACCGCCGGCATGATGATCGCCGGTTCGATCCTCATGGGGCGGGTCCTCAGCCCCATCGATCAATTGATCGCCGTCTGGAAACAATGGAGTTCTGCACGCCTGGCTTACGGGCGCCTCGACCAGTTGCTCAAGACCTACGCCGAGCCCGCGCCGCGCATGCCACTGCCGGCACCGCGCGGTCAGATCAGCGCGGAACAGGTCAGTGCTGCGCCTCCCGGCAAAACGTCGCCGACCATTCAGCAAGTGAGCTTCCAGTTGCAGGCCGGTGAAGTGCTCGGCGTGCTGGGCGCATCCGGCTCCGGCAAATCGACCCTGGCACGCGTGTTGGTCGGTGTCTGGCCAGTGCTGGGCGGAACGGTACGTCTTGATGGTGCTGACATGCATCGCTGGGACCGAGAGGCGCTGGGCCCCTACATCGGTTATCTGCCGCAGGACATCGAGCTGTTCGGCGGCAGCGTGGCAGAAAACATCGCGCGTTTTCGCGAGGGTGATGCGAGCGCTGTGGTTGCTGCCGCGCAACTGGCGGGCGTACACGAATTGATTTTGCGCCTGCCGCAGGGCTATGACACGCGGCTGGGCGATGATGGCGCTGGCTTGTCCGGAGGTCAGAAACAGCGCGTCGCGCTGGCCCGCGCGTTGTATGGCGATCCACGACTGGTGGTGCTCGATGAGCCCAATTCCAATCTGGATGCCGCAGGTGAAGCGGCGCTGACTCAGGCGATTGCTGAACTCAAGACCCGCGGCTGCACCGTTGTGCTCGTCACCCACCGCACACAGTCTCTGAACCAGACCGATCGTCTGCTGGTGCTGAGCGAAGGTCGCATGCAGGCATTCGGCGCCACGGCTCAGGTGTTGCAGGCCTTGTCCGGGCAGACCTCACCCGCGCAAGCACCGCAAGCACACCCCCAATCGCAATCTCGCCCGGCACCTGCCGGGCTTTCCATGAGCCGTCAGTACGGCACGCAGAACAGGCAGTCCGACGTATGAACAGCCCTATCGACAGTCATTACGCCGTGCCGGGCAAGGAGCGCGGCGTGCAGTTCTTCGTTCGCGCGGGCTGGATTCTCATGCTGGCAGGGGCGGGCAGCTTCTTTTTGTGGGCCAGTCTCGCTCCTCTGGATCAGGGTATTGCCGTGCAGGGGACGGTAGTTGTTTCTGGCAAGCGCAAGGCCGTGCAGTCGCTGGATGGCGGTGTGGTCAGCAAAATCCTGGTCAGTGAAGGCCAATTGGTGAAAGAGGGCGAGCCGCTGTTTCGCCTCGATCAGACTCAGGTCGAAGCCGACGTGCAATCGCTGCGAGCCCAGTATCGAATGGCCTGGGCCAGCCTGGCGCGCTGGCAAAGCGAGCGCGACAACCTTGACGAGGTGCGCTTTCCTGCAGAACTGATTGCCGCCGGGCAGGGGCAAGATCCCGACCCACGGCTGGCGCTGGTGCTTGAAGGGCAGCGGCAGTTGTTCAGCAGCCGACGCCAGGCCCTGGCGCGCGAGCAATCCGGCTTGCAGGCGAGTATCGAAGGTGCCGGACTGCAGCTCGCCGGCATGCGCCGTGCCCGCTCGGACTTGCTGGCTCAGGCTGACTCGCTGCGCAAGCAACTGAGTAACCTGGAGCCGCTGGCGCAGAACGGGTTCATTCCCGGCAATCGCCTGCTGGAGTTCCAGCGTCAGCTTTCTCAGGTGCAACAGAGCCTGGCGCAAAACGCAGGCGAAACCGGACGTATAGAGCAAGGTATCGTCGAGTCGCGCCTGCGCCTTCAGCAGCAGCGCGAGGAGTACCAGAAAGAGGTGCGCAGCCAATGGGCCGATGCCCAGGTCAAGGCGCTTACCCTTGAGCAGCAACTGGCCTCGGCCGGTTTCAGTCTGCAACACAGCGCAATCCTTGCGCCGGCTGATGGCATCGCCGTCAATCTGGGCGTGCACACCGAAGGTGCTGTGGTGCGTGCCGGTGAAACCCTGCTGGAAATCGTCCCGCAGGGTACACGTCTGGAAGTCGAAGGGCGGCTGCCGGTGCAACTGATCGACAAGGTCGCCAGCCATCTGCCGGTCGACATCCTCTTTACTGCGTTCAATCAAAGCCGCACTCCACGGGTTTCCGGCGAAGTGAGCCTGATTTCCGCCGACCAGATGCAGGATGAAAAAACCGGCCAGCCGTATTACGTGCTGCGCACCTCGGTGGGCGACGCGGCGCTGGAAAAACTCAACGGGCTGGTGATCAAACCCGGTATGCCCGCTGAAATGTTCGTGCGCACGGGTGAACGCTCGCTGCTCAATTATCTGTTCAAACCTTTGCTGGACCGTGCCGGCTCCGCGTTGACGGAGGAATAGGATGTCTCGTCATCCCCTGAAAGCCGCTTTGCTGACGGCCATCCTGCTGGGCATTGCACCTTTGAGCCAGGCCATGGGCCCGTTTCAGGTCTATGAACTGGCGCTTCGCAATGACCCGGTTTATCTGGGCGCACTCAAGGAGCGCGACGCAGGCCTGGAAAACCGGGTGATCGGTCGTGCCGGCTTGTTGCCTCGCGTGTCATACAGCTACAACAAGGGGCGCAACGATTCCAAGGCGACCCTCAAAGGCAGCGCTCAAGACACCACTGACCATCGCCACTACAACAGTTTTGGTTCGAGCCTGACGGTTCAGCAGCCATTGATCGATTACGAGGCGTACGCCAATTACCGCAAGGGGCTGGCCCAGGCGCTGTTTGCCGACGAGACCTTTCGCAGCAAGAGCCAGGAATTACTGGTGCGGGTGTTGACCCTCTACACCCAGGCACTCTTCGCCCAGGACCAGATCAATATCGCGCGTGCCAAGCAGCAGGCGTTCGAACGCCAGTTCGCGCAGAACCGACAGATGTTCGAGCAGGGAGAGGGCACGCGCACCGATATTCTCGAAGCCGAATCGCGCAACGAACTGGCGATTGCCGAGCAGATCGAAGCCAGCGATGAGCAGGACGCGGCCTTGCGCGAGCTTGCCGCGTTGCTGGGCGAGCCGAGTATCGATGTTACGCAACTGGAGCCGTTGAGGGACAGCTTTCAGGCGTTGGTCCTGGCGCCGTCCAGCTTTACCGAGTGGCATGCGCTGGCGATGGCCAACAGCCCGATTCTGGCTTCGCAGCGTCAGTCCCTGGAAGTGGCGCGATACGAGGTGGAGCGCAATCGCGCGGGGCATCTGCCGACGGTGAATGCTTACGCAAGTATCCGTCAGAATGAATCGGACAGCGGCAACACCTACAATCAGCGTTACGACACCAACACGATAGGCATCGAGCTCAGTCTTCCGCTGTACGCCGGAGGTGGCACCAGTGCCTCGGTGCGCCAGGCCAACAGCAAGCGCGAGCAGGCTGAATACGAGCTGGAGGGCAAGACCCGCGAAACCCTGATCGAGCTGCGTCGCCAGTTCAACGCCTGTGCGTCAGGGGTGGGCAAGTTACGCGCCTACCAGAAGGCGCTGATCTCGGCGCAGGCACTGGTCGAGTCGACCCGCCAGAGCATTCTGGGTGGCGAGCGCATCAGCCTGGATGCCCTCAACGCCGAGCAGCAGCTCTACAGTACCCGTCGCGATCTGGCAAAAGCCCGTTACGACTATTTGATGGCCTGGATCAAACTGCATTACTACGCGGGCACCTTGCGCGACACCGATCTGGCGCGCATCGACGAGGCGTTCGTGGTGGCGCGCTGATCAAGCCTGCCTGGCGAAGCGTTGTAATGAAAAGGCCGAGAGATCCATATCGCTCTCGCCATCAATACAGCGTTGCGCCAGCGCCAGTCCGAGCCCGGCCGAATGCTTGAAGCCGTGGCCGGAACAGGCCGAGACCACCGTCACATTTTTCAGGTGCGGATGTTCATCGATGATGAAGTGGCAGTCCGGCGTGACTGTGTAAGCGCACACCGAAGACTTGACCACCTTTGGCGTCAGTCCCGCTATCCTGCCCTGCACCTGGGTACGGAACATTTCCTGTTCTTCCCGCGCGGAAATGGTGCGGTCCAGCTGGTCCGCCGCTGACGTCTCGCTGTATTGCTCGGTGGCGACCTTCATGCTGTTTTCACCGGGCAGCGGCGGGAAGCCGTAATTGACATCGGCGTCGCCCGGCCCGTGACTCAGGATGAAGCTTGGCGACCGCGCAGCAAAGGCAGCCTCGTGCTGCAACTCGAACCAGAACAGCTTTTGCCGGCACACCCGCAGCAGGTCGCTGAACGGTGCGCCGAGCAGCCCGGATGACCACATGCCCGCGCTGACCACGACCTTGTCGGCGATGATCGAGCCCTTGTCGGTGGTGATTCGTACCTGATCGCCATGCGCCTGTAAGTGCGTGACCGTTTCATGGGTCAGCAAACGCGCGCCATGTTGCCTTGCCAGCTTGAGCTGTACGGCGATGCAGCGCTCGGGCCGAACGAATCCGCCTTCGGGTTCGAAATAGCCGATAGCGCTGTCCAGTACAGGAGCGAACTGAGGGAAGCGCTCGCGAATCGCTGCGGCCGCCAGTACCTCGTGCTTCACCCCATAAGTACGGGCCAGCGCGATGGTCTGATGGGTGAAGTCGTTGACGTCCTCGGGATCGTAGGCCGGGCTTGAGGTCATCACCAGCACACCGCACTGCTCGAACAGCGATTCGCCGCTCAATGCTTCAAGTTCGCGCCAGATGCGCTGCGAGCTGCGTACCAAGGGCAGGTATTGCGGACCCTCACCGGCCGATAGCCGCGTGATGCGTGTATCGCCGTGACTGGAGCCTTGTGTGTGCGGAGGGTCGTAGCGGTCGATGCCAATCACATCGACTCCAGCCTTTGCCAGCTGATAGGCAGTGGCTGCACCCATGGCACCCAGGCCCAGTACGGCCACTTTACAACGCTGTTGCATAGGGGAGCCTCGATAAATGGTCTATCTCACTATGGACAGCCTGTCGAATCAACCGCCAAACGTGCATAAGGTTATGTCAGGCGACCTCGTGGGCCATTACAGATGCCATCACACCGGGATTGCAGGCACCCGTCAAAAATTTACGCTTGCACTGCTCAGGGTTTTTAAGGTCCGAAATCGATGAAAAGTTGTCCACGGAAATCGTGGGTATGTCTGTGGGTAACTTTTTGAAACCCTTGTTACACGTGGCTTACAGCTGTGTGGTTATTTTATGAACAGCCCATGTTTTGCACTTCTATGGTGCTGTCGTCCGGGTACAAAACCGGTCCGCTGTAAGCGAATTTGGGCACAAAAAAGAAATATTTTCCAAAAAAAAGCGCGACCCTGATCAGGTCGCGCTGCTTTGCTGCGGGTTCAACCGGCGGCTATCAAGCGACAGGCTGATCGCTCCATTCGCCATTGACCAGACGACGCAGGCCCAGCGGGTTGGCGTTCTGCAACGCGGGTGGCAACTGGCTGTCCGCCAGGTTCTGATAGCAGACCGGGCGCAGGAAACGGTCGATGGCGAGGGTGCCCACCGAAGTACCGCGCGCGTCCGAAGTTGCCGGATACGGACCGCCGTGAACCATGGCTTCACAGACCTCGACACCGGTCGGGTAGCCGTTGAACAGAATGCGCCCGACTTTCTCTTCGAGAATCGGTTGCAGCCAGCTGTACTGGCTCAAGTCCGCAGGCTCGCCGATCACGGTCGCAGTCAGCTGACCACGCAAGGCTTGCAGCGCGTCCTTCAACTGCGCATCGTCAGCGACTTCGATCAGCAGCGTGGTCGGGCCGAAGACTTCCTCTTGCAGCAACTGATCACCGTTCAGCAACAGGCTGACGTCAGCCTTGAACAACTGCGCCTGAGCCTGCTTGCCTTCCTGAGGCTTGCCGGCCAGATGTGTCACGCCAGGATGCGCCAGAAGATGTTCCACACCCTTGCTATAGCTGCGCAGGCCACCCGCGTTGAGCATGGTCTGCGGAGCCTGACTGCCCATCTGTTCGGTCAGTTGCTCGATGAATGTCGAGAACGCCGGAGAACGCAAGCCGATGACCACGCCGGGATTGGTGCAGAACTGGCCGGCACCCATGACCACCGAGCCGGCAAGCTCCTTGGCCACGGTTTCACCACGTGCCTGCAAGGCGCCTGGCAGCAGCACGACCGGGTTGATACTGGACATTTCGGCAAACACCGGAATGGGTTGTGGACGCTCGGCGGCCATTTTGCACAGGGCGTTACCGCCGTTCAGCGAGCCGGTGAAACCGACCGCCTGGATGGCCGGGTGCTTGACCAGACCTTCGCCGACGCCGTTGCCGAAGATCATGTTGAACACGCCTTTCGGCATTTGCGTACGCTCGGCAGCGCGAATGATGGCGCTGGCCACCAGATCGGCAGTCGCCATGTGACCGCTGTGCGCCTTGAACACCACCGGGCAACCGGCGGCCAGTGCCGCTGCGGTATCACCGCCCGCAGTGGAAAACGCCAGCGGGAAGTTGCTCGCCCCGAACACGGCAACCGGGCCCACGCCGATGCGGTACTGGCGCAGGTCGACGCGTGGCAGCGGCTTGCGATCCGGCAGCGCCAGGTCGATACGGGCACCGACGAAATCACCGCGACGCAGAACCTTGGAAAACAGACGCATCTGGCCACTGGTGCGACCGCGCTCACCCTGAATGCGCGCCTGGGGCAGGGCGGTTTCCTGGCAGACGATGGCGACGAAGTCATCGCCCAGGCCGTCAAGCTCATCAGCAATGGCGTCGAGGAAATCGGCGCGACGGGCCGGGCTCAGTTGACGATATTCCGGGAATGCAGCCTTGGCAGCCAGTGCCGCGGCGTCGATTTCGCCGTCGGTGGCCTGATGAAAGCTGTAAGGCAGCTCTTCACCGGTGGTGGCATCCAGGCTTTTTTGCAGGCTCTGGCCCAAAGCGCTGCGGCCGCCAGCGATGAAGTTCTGGCCGAGAATGTTAGGCATCGGTATCTCCTGTTGTTTTGAGGTTGGAGGTCGGCAGGGAAGGTATCCGGACCGGCGCTCCTTATGGGTTGCCGAGTTGCTTTACAGATTGTCAGTGATGGGGCGTCTAAAAGCAGGCCAGCCATCATGTTTTCAGTTATCAGTGGGCAGTCATCGTACAACCTGATTCGCTGCCTGTGCAACTGTCGACCTTATTTGCCAGGCCGAGTGCCTTTGCTCTTTATAGTGCATGGGCGCAATCAAGCCTCTATCGTGGCGCGCCTTCATGACCTTTTGAGGTCTTGCAGCGCATCTAGCACCTGACGCAGCGCCTTGCTGATCGGTTTGTCCTGGCGCAAGGCAATTCCCAACGTGCGACTCAGCGGTGTTGCCAGGGGCAGCATTTGCAAGCCGCGGCGATGGTGCAGCGCAGCAACGGCCATCCGCGGCACGATGCTGTAGCCCAGGCCTGCAGCGACCATTTCCTTGATCGCTTCGATGCTGCCCAGTTCCATGACCGGTTTTACCCGGATCCCTGCCTGCAGGAACCATTCATCGATCAGCAGGCGCGTGCTGCTGCCTGCTTCGAACACGACCAGTGGCTGTTCGCTGAGGCGCTCCGGGGTCATGTGTGCCGGCATCGGTCGCTGGCTGCTGGCGAAAATCGCCACGAACTCATCTTCGAGCAGCGGTGTGATGTGCAGGCTGCGGCCGGAGGCGGGCAGGGTGACCAGTGCCAGGTCCAGAAGGTTTTCTTCGACCGCCTTGAGGATGCCGTCGGTGTTGCCGGTGCTGACGCGCACATCCAGTTCGGGGAAGCGCCGACGCAGCGCCTGCAACATGGGCGGCAGCAGATGGATGCAGGCTGTTGCGCCGGTGCCGATGGCGACTTTCCCGGCAATGCCGCTGGCATGGCTGGACAACTCCTGCAGGGCGTCTTCGACCACGGCATCGATGCGCGCGATATGCTCCAGCAGTACATTGCCAGCGGAGGTGGGTTTGAGGCGTTTGCCGACCCGTTCGATCAGTTGCAGCTTCAGTTGTTCTTCCAGCTGTCGCACGTGCAGGCTGACCGCTGGCTGGGTCAGGTGCAAACGCTCTGCCGCCGCGGAAAAACTGCCATGAGCGATGACCAGCGAAAACGTGTGCAGGTGATTGAGGTTCAGCCGACGCATGACAAAGTATTTCTTATACTGTGGATGACAAATCATAGCTTTTTTAAAGCTGTGACGGGCTGCATCATTACGGCCTTCACACACATTCGTACAGAGCCTGGACATGACTTCAACCCTTGACCTGCGTGACGCCCGCGACGATGACATGCCCGCCGTGCAGGCGATTTACGCTGACCACGTGCTGCACGGGATTTCCAGCTTCGAACTGGAGCCGCCCGATCTGGCCGAATTGCTGCAGCGTCGTCGCATGGTCCTCGCCAAAGGCTTGCCGTATCTGGTCGCCGAGCGCGCCGGAGAAGTTGTCGGCTATGGCTATGTCACGCCGTATCGACCTCGCCCAGGCTACCGCTTTACTGTGGAGGATTCGGTGTACGTGCGCGACGGACTCGGCGGTCAGGGGATCGGCCAGGCGTTGTTGAGCACCCTGGTGCAGCATTGTGAAGCGGGCGGCTGGCGGCAGATGATTGCGGTTATCGGCAATAGCCAGAATATCGCTTCGTTGCGCCTGCATGAGCGTCTTGGCTTTCGCCGGGTCGGCGTGTTCGAATCGGTCGGTTTCAAGCATGGCCGTTGGGTAGACACGGTACTGATGCAGCGCATGCTGGGCGAGGGCTGGGCCAGTGTTCCGGTGGAGCGCACCTGACCCTGCCATGGCTCTGCTGTACAAAATTAAATTGTCGAACAATCTGGCTCAATAGCGTTGCCAGCGCTTGCCTGAATCGTTAGGGTACGCGGCTGTTCAAGAAGGAGCCTGATATGACTCGGCATGACCCCACGGAAACGGGCACGGCAGTCACTCGACAGCGACGCGCGCCAAAGGGCGAGAAGAGCCGCGAAGAACTGCTCGATGCGGCCCTGCAAGTGTTTTCCCTTGAAGGCTACACCGGCGCTTCAGTGGCCAAGGTGGCAGCCATCGTCGGTATTTCCGTCGCCGGACTGCTGCACCATTTTCCGAGCAAGATCTCGCTGCTGATGGGCGTGCTGGAGCGACGCGATGAGGTCAACGGCCGAATTGCTGCTGAAGTCCGCACCGATAACACCCTGACCGGTCTGCTCGGCGGCTTGCGCGCGATCAACCGCTCCAACGCTACGGCGCCCGGCGTGGTACGTGCGTTTTCGATCCTCAATGCGGAAAGTCTGCTGGAAAACCAGCCTGCCTTTGAATGGTTCCAGACGCGCTACGAGCGCATTCACGCGCACTTGCTGGGACAGTTTTCGGCCTTGGTGGAACGCGGGGAGGTACGTGCGGATGTGGATCTGGACAAGATCATCCGGCAGATTCTGGCGATGATGGATGGTTTGCAGATTCAGTGGTTACGCTTTCCCGATCAGGTGGACCTGGTCGAGTGTTTCGATACCTACATTGCGCAGGTCGATGCAGCGGTAAGGGCTCGTCCCTGAGCCTTTATTTGTCCGTTTACCCTTCAGTCAGCTAATGCTTACTCGACGGTCTGCTTGAATACACCGCCGGTCTTGACCGGTGGTTTCTCGACCAGAACCGAGTTCAGAGCGGAGCGTGGCAGCGGGTTGCTGGTGGTGGTCGACAGTTCCTGACGGAACGAGTTGACCAGCTTGGCGTTCAGGCGGATGTCCTGCGACGACGAACCGAGCGAGATGTTGAAGGTGTCGGCATCGACCACCCACTGCTTGCTCTTCTCGTCAAAGTAGGCCAGCGAGCGGTCATTCAACTCGATGGTCACACGCTTGCTTTCACCCGGCTTGAGGAACACCTTCTTGTAGCCTTTGAGTTCCTTGATCGGACGCTCGACTTTCGGGTTCTGCTGGCCAACGTACAGCTGAGCGACTTCCGAACCACCGACCTTGCCGGTGTTGCTCAGGTCGAAGGACACCTTGATCGGCGTATTGCCGACCGCGACACCTGGCGTGACCTTGATGTTGCTGTAGCCGAACGTGGTGTACGACAGACCGTAGCCGAACGGGTAGAGCGGCTTGATGCCTTTCTTCTCGTATCCGCGATAACCCAGCAGCAGGTCATCCTTGTAATCCATTTCGGTCAGAGTGTTCTGATTGTCGAATTTCGGGAAGGAAGCGTAAGCCGGGTTGTCTTCGATGTTGCGTTCGATACTGATCGGCAGCTTGCCCGACGGGTTGACCTTGCCGAACAGGATCTCGGCCAGGGCCTGACCACCGTTCTGACCTGGGTAGAAAGCGTGCAGCGCTGCTGGAACCTGTTCGATCCAGTCGCTCATCTTCAGACCCGTACCGCCATACATGGTCACCACGGTATTGGGGTTGACCTTGGCGATGTTCTGGATCAGCTCGTTCTGGAACTCAGGCAGATCGAAGCTGTGGTCGAAACCTTCACCTTCGTATTCGTTGCTGTTACCCACGGCAACCACGACGGCGTCATAACCGGACAGGTCCTGAGGAGCGTTCAGCGAAGCGGAGCTCAACTGCACACCTACCAGGCCGCCCATGGTCGACAGGTAGCCGGCACGACGCGAGTACTCGAGCTTCACGTCGTAAGACTTGCCTGCTTCCAGATTGATCTTGGCGAACTCTGGAATGGTTGGCGGAATGCTGTTGCCCGGAAGCGGCTTGCCGTCACCGTTGTCGATGATTTTCTTGCCGTTGACCCACAGACGCACGGCGCCGTCGGCACGCACCTTGAACACCTGCTCGCCGCTCTGGGTCGGGGTGACCTTGCCGGTGTAGCGAATCGATGTCGACGATGTATCGCCGTTCAGTTCGCCAGCAGTCGAACCTTTGCTGGTGTACGGATCGGACGTCGACGTGTTGCTTTCGAACGGCAGGTTTTTGTCGTTGGCCCAGTCCAGGTCAACATGCTTCTCGGTGCGGGTGACCGCTGCATCACCAGACCAGTTGGTGTTGCTGAAGTACTCGACCTTCATGCCCTGAACTTCATTGCCCGTTGCGTCGGTGGTGGTCCAGGCACTGGTGCTTGGGTCCAGCGACAGGCCTTCGATGAAGTCGACCTTGGCGTTAGGCGCGATTTGTTGCAGGCCGCTCAATTCGCTGACGTAATGGCTGGCCATAACGTTGGCGCTGCCGAAACCGGTTGGTGGCGAGTACTTGGCCAGGGTGCCGACAACGGCGATTTTCTTGACTTTCTGCTTGTCCAGCGGCAGCAGATTGTCCTGGTTTTTCAGCAGGACGATACCTTCACGCGCAGCGTTCAGAGCAACCTTGTTGCTGGTCGAGCTGTTCATGTTGTGCGTGGTCAGCGGCGTCTTGCTGTCGAACTTGTACAGGTAGATCTGCTTGAGGATGCGGCGGACCTTGTCGTCGATGGTCGCAGCGCTCAGGTCGCCGGCGTCCAGATGCGGCTTCAGCACGGAGCTGTTCATCTGGTAGCCCATCATGTCCAGATCGGTACCGGCGCGGGCAGCGTTGAAACCGTGAACGACAGCGTTGTAGTCGCTCTGTACGAAGCCTTTGAAGCCCCATTCCTTCTTCAGGATCTGGGCGATCAGGTGGTCGCTTTCGCAGGCGAAATCACCGTTCACCTTCTGGAAGGCACACATCATCATCGCCACATTGCCGTTTTTCGACGACGATTCGAACGCAGGCAGCGACATTTCGCGCAGAACGCGCTCTGGCATTGTCTGGTTCAGATTGAAGCGGTTGCTTTCCTGATCGTTGGCCGCGTAGTGCTTGGCGTTGGCCCATACACCACGAGACTGGATACCGTTGATGACGCCTGGTGCCAGGCTGGCGCCGAGGAACGGGTCTTCACCGGAGAGGTATTCGAACGCACGGCCGCCGTACGGCATGCGATACAAATTGACGCCGGGACCAGTGATGAACTGGTAGCCGCCGACGGCAGTGTCATAACCCAGCGCGCGGCCGAGGTCGATGGCACGACGCGGGTTGAAGGTGGCGGCCAGGTTAGGACCGGACGGGTAAACAACACCCTGATCGTTGCCTTCGCTGGTGTAGCGCACGCCGACACCGCCGTCAGCGCCGTGGATCTGCGGAATGCCGTAGTTGGTCAGCGGCTTGACGTCCCAGCCGCCGGTGCCGCCGATGTAGGCCAGCTTTTCTTCCATGGTCATTTTGGCCAGGGTTTTCTGTGCGGCTTTTTCGGCGCGATCTTCACGCCCTTGTTGCACGGTAGGGTCAGCGGCGTGCACCTGGGATACTGCCAATGCCAGCAAGGCCAGCGCCGAGTGCGCGCCTATCATCTTTCGCTTGTTCATATTGCTCTCCAACTGCGTTTCAAATATCTGTCTGCCTGCGCACGTGCGCAGGATCATTGCGTTCTTATTTACCGCTTTCCGCCAACTTTTTCTTTCGGCAACAGTTTCCCATCGTCGCGTTTATTCCCTGTTGTCAGGGCGCGAGTTAGGACTCCTTAGTTGCCGTATTAGTTTTGTTTGGCGTTTCTTTTTTTACTTGTGGTGCGCCACTAAAGTGACATCACGTAGTGGCGTTTTGAATCTACAAAACGGTACAATTAAGTCTAAAACAAGGCATAAATGTCAAATAAAAGCGTATTTTTCTTCGATTTTGTATTTTTTCTTTACAAATGAGGAACTCTTGTTAAACCTACTGGTCGATGGGTTTAAGATTTTTCAGGACGAAGAAAGACAGCTCGCAAGTTGCGACGTTTGCTGTGCGCTAGTTCTTGCCCGGTTTCTACAACTGCCCCGATTTTTTGCGGGGCTCTTTTTGTTTTTCGAGGAGTTAATACGATGAAGTTTTCCATGATGAGTGCCGGTGTGGTGTTGGGTCTTGCCCTGAGTGGTGCGGTCTTTGCTGACGACGCGACAGACGCAGACGCGACTTCCGGTGCCGGCGACGAGACCGTGATGACCCAGACCCAGGACGCCAAGGCAGCGCAGAAGGCGCAAAACCAGAAGACCGAAACGACAAAAGGTGGTCGCCCGCAGAACGCAACCACTCAAAAGCAGTCAAACTGATCGTTTGAAGCCTTTGAGCGCAGCACTCTCCAGTCGGAGAGTGCTGTAATATGTCCCTCCGAAGTAGCAAAATGCCCTCATTCATGCCGTCAGCTCCCGTCGATGTTTCCAGTCTGCTCATTCCGGATGCCCAGCAGGTTTGTGCCTGGCTGATAGAAAATGCTGGTCTGAAAACGGCCGATCTGGAGCGCGCGCAACGTTTGCAGCAGGAGTCGGAAGGCACTGAGTTGCTCGGGCTGCTGACGCGTCTGGGCCTGGTTTCCGAATTCGAACTGGCCCGCGCATGGGCGGCATTGCTGCAGGCACCGTTGTTGCTCGCCGATGCCGTGCCGCCACTGTTGGATCCTCTGCCGCCGCTGACCGAACGCTTCATGCGCCACTATCAAGTCGTGCCAGTCGGCTGGAGCGATCAAGGCCTGCAAGTGCTCAGTGCCAACCCCGGCACGCTGTACCCGTTTCAGGCCATCGCCTATGCCTGCGAGGTGCCCGTGCGACTTTCCATCGGCCCGCGCAACGAGGTCGAGACCCTTATCGAACGCTACTACGGCCAGGGCCGCTCGGCGATGGGCACCTTGATCGAAAACCTGGATGAAGAGGGCGGCTCGCTGGAAGACATTGAGCACCTCAAGGACCTGGCTTCCGAAGCGCCGGTCATTCGTCTGGTCAATCTGATCCTGCAACGCGCGGTCGAACAGCGTGCGTCCGACATCCATATCGAGCCCTTCGAGAGCCAGTTGAAGGTGCGCTATCGCATCGACGGTGTCTTGCACGAAGCCGAAGCACCGCCGTCCAGTTCTTCGGCCGCGGTGATTTCCCGGGTGAAGATCATGGCGCGGCTGGACATCGCCGAGCGTCGTCTGCCGCAGGATGGCCGGATCATGCTGCGCATCCAGGGCAAGGAGCTGGACCTGCGGGTATCGACAGTGCCCACCAGCTTTGGCGAATCGGTGGTCATGCGTCTGCTGGACCGGCAGACCATCAACTTCGATTTCCCGAGCCTGGGTTTCGATGGCGAACGGCTGGACGAATTTCTCGACGTGCTGGAGCGTCCGCACGGCATTCTGCTGGTCACCGGGCCGACCGGTTCTGGCAAGACCACCACGCTGTACACCGCGCTGTCACGGCTCAATACGGCCGAGCGCAAGATCATCACCGTTGAGGATCCGGTCGAGTATCAGCTCGAAGGTATCAACCAGATTCAGGTCAAGCCATCCATCGGGCTGGATTTCGCCGGAGCGCTGCGCTCTATCGTGCGTCAGGACCCGGATGTCATCATGATCGGTGAGATGCGCGACCTGGAAACCTGCCGTATTGCCATCCAGTCCTCATTGACCGGTCACCTGGTGCTCTCGACCCTGCACACCAACAGCGCGGCGGCGAGTATTACCCGCTTGCTGGACATGGGCGTTGAAAGCTACCTGATCGCGTCCACGGTCAACGGGATTCTGGCTCAGCGCCTGGTCCGTCGCCTCGATCCTGCAACCCGGGAAGCCTTTGATGCGCCACCGGAGTTGATCGCCGAACACGGGCTGGAGCGCTTCACTGACGAGCGCCCCATCCGTCTGTATCGCCCGCGTGCCGATGCGCCCGGCGGTGGCTATCGCGGGCGCAGTGCAATCACTGAACTGCTGGTGATGAACGAAGAACTGCGCAGTCTTTTGATGCGTCATGCCGACGCTTCGACGCTGGAAGAGGCTGCCCGACGTGGCGGCTTGCGCACATTGCATGAAGAAGGTCTGCGTCAGGCCGTGGCCGGGGTGACTTCGCTGGAAGAAGTGCTGCGCGTCACCCGCGGTGAAGGCACATGAGTCTGTTCAAGTACCGAGCGCTGGATGCTCAGGGCGCGCCGCAGAATGGCACTCTGGAAGCCCGCGATCAGGATGCCGCCATTGCCGCGTTGCAGAAGCGTGGCCTGATGGTCTTGCAGGTCGATGCCGCCGGTATGGGCGGTTTGCGCCGTGCGCTGGGCAGCGGCTTGCTCAATGGCGCGGCGCTGGTCAGCTTCACCCAGCAGCTCGCAACGCTGCTCGGCGCGGGGCAGCCGTTGGAACGATCGCTTGGAATTTTGCTCAAACAGCCTGGACAACCGCAGACCAAGGCGTTGATCGAGCGCATTCGCGAACAGGTCAAGGCTGGCAAGCCGCTGTCCGTGGCGCTTGAGGAAGAGGGTAGCCAGTTTTCGCCCCTCTATATAAGCATGGTTCGCGCCGGTGAAGCCGGTGGCGCACTGGAAAGCACGCTGCGCCAGTTGAGCGATTACCTGGAGCGTAGCCAGTTGCTGCGTGGCGAAGTGATTAACGCGCTGATCTATCCGGCCTTTCTGGTGGTAGGCGTATTGGGTTCTCTGGCCCTGTTGCTGGCCTATGTCGTGCCGCAATTCGTACCGATCTTCAAGGATCTGGGCGTGCCGATTCCATTGATCACCGAGGTCATTCTCAACCTCGGACAGTTTTTGAGCGACTACGGGCTGGCTGTGCTGGCGGGCCTGATCGCATTGATCTGGGGCATGGCCATTCGCATGCGCGACCCGCAGCGTCGCGAGCGCCGTGACCGCCGATTGCTGGGCATTCGGGTGATCGGTCCTTTATTGCAACGCATCGAGGCAGCACGCCTGACTCGAACCCTCGGTACGCTTTTGACCAATGGCGTGGCGTTGTTGCAGGCGCTGGTGATCGCTCGCCAGGTCTGCACCAATCGTGCCCTGCAAGCGCAGGTCGAGCAGGCGGCCGAATCGGTCAAGGGTGGCGGCACGCTGGCCAGCGCGTTTGGCGCGCAGCCGTTGTTGCCGGATCTGGCGCTGCAAATGATCGAGGTCGGCGAACAGGCGGGCGAACTGGACACCATGCTGATGAAGGTCGCCGATGTGTTCGACGTCGAGGCCAAGCGCGGTATCGACCGCATGCTGGCCGCGCTCGTCCCGGCGCTGACGGTGGTGATGGCGGGCATGGTCGCGGTGATCATGCTGGCCATCATGCTGCCGCTGATGAGTCTGACCAGCAATATCTGAATTCATGAAAGAGGAAACCATTCCGATGACTTTTAGCCGTACACGTTTCAAACCCGCACGTCGACAGGGCGGTTTCACGTTGCTGGAAATGCTCGCCGTTATCGTATTGCTGGGCATCGTTGCGACCATCGTCGTACGTCAGGTGGGCGGCAACGTCGACAAGGGCAAATACGGCGCAGGCAAGGCTCAGTTGGCCAGCCTGGGCATGAAGATCGAAAGCTACGCGCTGGACGTTGGTTCGCCGCCCAAAACCTTGCAGCAATTGACTGAGAAACCGGGCAATGCGTCGAACTGGAACGGCCCTTATGCCAAGCCTTCGGACCTCAAGGACCCGTTCGGTCATGCATTCGGCTACCGCTTCCCGGGCCAGCACGGCAGCTTCGACCTGATCTTCTACGGCCAGGACGGTCAGCCGGGCGGCGAAGGCTACAGCGCCGACCTGGGCAACTGGGAGTAAAGCTCGGCATGAGAACGCCTGTCGCAAGCCGGGGTTTTACCCTCATGGAAATGCTGGTGGTGCTGGTGTTGATGAGCATCGCTGTCGGTCTGGTGGGTTTCGGTCTGCAACAGGGTTTGAGTACCGCCAGTGAACGGCGCGCGGTCGGTGACATGGTCGAAGCGCTGCGGGCAACCAGAGTGCGTGCAATTGTGACCGGTCAGCCGGCGCGCACCGAGTTCAACCTGCGCAAGGCGACCTTCAAGGCGCCGGGCAAGCGCGAGATGCACTGGCCGGAAAACCTGCGCGTGACCATGCAGACTGCGTCCGATCTTGGCTCCGCCGTGGAGTTCTATCCGGACGGCGGCTCCAGCGGTGGCAACGTGGTGGTCGCTGACGGCGACCGGCGCTGGCGTATTGATATTGGCTGGCTGACCGGCAGCGTCCAGGTCCGGACGCTTTAATGAAAACATCGCAGTCGGGGTTCACCCTGCTGGAAATGCTTGCTGCACTGACCGTCATGGCGGTGTGCAGCGGTGTTCTGCTGGTGGCGTTCGGGCAAAGCGCGCGCTCCTTGCAGCAGGTGTCGCGCAGTGACCGGCTGAGCCATGCGGCACGCACGATAATGGATCAGGAAAGCGCCGGTCCGCTGGAAAACGGTACGCGAAAGGGCGAACTCGCAGGCATCGACTGGACACTGGATATCCGTCAGTTGCCGGGCGCCAATGGTCAGGCGAGGATGTTTCGCCTCGACCTGATGCTCAGTGAACATCAGCGCAAGGCGCAGTTCAGCACGTTTAAATTACGCGGCGCTGTCAGCGGTGCGGGGTCATGATGCGTACCCAGCGTGGCTTCACGCTGCTGGAAGTGCTGCTGGTGATAAGCCTGCTCGGCGTGTTGCTGGTACTGGTTGCCGGGGCGTTGCTGGGCGCCAATCGTGCCGTGCTCAAGGCTGAGCGCTACACCGTTAACCTGGACGAGATCCGCGCCGCGCAAGCGTTTCTGCGTAGCTCGATCGCTCAGGCGCTGCCGTTGGACACGTCTGGTGAAGATGACGTCAACAGCGGTTTTTTTGAAGGCTCGGCGCAGCAGTTGCGGTTTGTCGCAACGCTGCCGGGCGAGCTAGGCGGCGGTATCCAGGTTCACAGTCTGGAGCTCAAGGGGCCGCAAGACCATCGGTCTTTGCAAGTGTCGTTCGCTCAGGTTCTGTCCAGTGCGAATGGCATTGCCCTCAAACCCTGGGGTGAGCCTCAGGTATTGCTGCAAAACGTCGAGTCGTTGACGTTCAGTTATCGCGGGCTGACGCCCAAGGGCAAGCCGACCGGCTGGATGGCCGAATGGCCCTGGCCGAATCGCTTGCCGGGCGCGGTGCGCATCGATATGCAGACCCATGGCGCGGTGAAATGGGTCTCTGAAGTGGTGGCCTTGCGTCTGGACCTGTCCGGCGGGGCGGGCGGCGAATGAATGTGACCGGCCAATCGCAGCGCGGTGTTGCGCTGCTGGTGGTGCTCTGGGTGCTGGCACTGCTGAGCCTGTTGCTCGGCGGGCTGGCCGGGTGGGTGCAATTGGAGAGCCGGCAGTCGCTCTGGTTACGGCAAAATACCCAGGCGCTGATGGCTGCCGAAGCTGGCATGAATATGGCTGTACAGGGCTTGCTCGATCCTGAACAGCGCAAACGCTGGATTGCCGACGGGCGTGTGGTCTCGTTACGGATGGATGACACGCAACTGTTGGTGAGCATCAGAAGCGAGCGGGGCAAGCTGGACCTCAACAGCGCACCGGTTGCTGATATATCGCGTCTGCTGCAGGCCTGTGGCGCGGCTAAGAATCAGGCCAGCGGTATCGCCCAGGTGCTGGAGTCGCAGCGCAATGGCGGTCAGTCACCGTTGCGGGTGGTAGAGGAAGTTCGCCAACTGCCGGGCATGAGCCAGGCGCTGTATGCCCGGTTGCTACCGGAAATAACATTATGGAGCGGTCTGGATCGGCCCGACCCGGCATTCGCTTCGGCGTTGCTGCGCCGGGCCTTGAACCTGCCGAACCAGAGCGCGGTCGGGGCCGATCCCGGTGAGGTACTGGCCATCGACACGCGCGCAGAACGACCGGGCGGTGTGACCGCCTTGTTACAGACCACTGTTTTATTGAGCCCATCGGAGGGAGGCGCACAGCCCTACAGGGTGTTGCGTTGGCAAGAATGAATTCATCAGTTTCTGCACGTCTGGCGCCTGTTTATGCGTTACGCGAACAGGTCGCCCGGCAGTGGCGTGGCAGTCCGGCGCAACACGCCTGGCAGTGGTGGGTGACGGAGCTTCGCGCCTGCCTGCCGCCGCGTGTGCGTCGATGGCTGGGCCGCGAGACCGTGGAGCAGACGCTTGTCTGGCCGTTGGTCGAGCCGCTGCCCGATGCATCGCCTCAGGTGCGGCGGGTGTTGCTGCTGCCGCCGTCGGCTGTGCTGTTGCAGACCTTGCAGCTTCCTGCGGCTGCGGCACGCAATCTGTCGACTGTGGTCGGCTACGAGCTTGACCGTTTCACGCCATTTGACGCTGGGCAGTTGTACTTCGTGGCCCGTCAGGACAGTCGCAGCGCCAGCTTTGTGCAGGTCACGCTGGTGGCAATACTGCGCGAGCGGCTGGACGCGATACTCCGTGAGTGCGCCGAGCGTGGGTTGCGTCCCGATGCTGTCGATGTGGGCACTGATGTGTGCGCTGACAACCTGACTACAGGGCAGCGCATGGGTGTCGATCTGCTGCCGATGCCGTTGCGCCCGCAACAGTCGCGCTCCGGCCATCGCTTGCAGCGCGGGCTGATCTGGCTATGTGCCGGCCTGCTGCTGAGCGCCATGTTGCTGTGGCTGAACGACCGCCAGAGCCTGCTCGATGACATGCAGGCCAGCGTCAAGGCGCAGAAGGCTCAGGTTGGCGAGGTCCAACAACTGCGCCAGCAATTGACCAACACTCTGGGCGCTGCCAACTACCTGTTGCGCCGCAAGGCTGCTCAACCGCCGCTTTCGGCGCTGCTCAGCGAGCTGACCGCCTGCCTGCCTTCGGACACCTGGATCGAGCACCTGGAAATCAGCGACAGTGCCGAGGTGGCCTTTTCAGGGCAGAGCGCCAAGGCCAGTGCGCTGATCGGCCGCGTCAAGGACTGCCGAAGTCTGGATAATGCGCAGTTTCAGGGGGTGATCCAGCCCGACACCAAAACCGGCAAGGATCAGTATTCCCTGCGCGCGCATTTGCACCAGAACCAGCAGCAGGAGAACGCCGATGCGCCGTCCACTGACAAGCCGTGAGCGGCGGGGCGCTGCCCTGATGATCCTGGCTCTGGTGTTGTGCCTGGCTTACTGGTTGCTGATAGACAGCTGGTTCGCCGGTCCACTGCGTGACATCAACGAACAGACCGACCAGCTGCGCGAACAGCAGCAGCGCTACGCTGGCCTTCTGCAGCAGGGTGGCTCGTTGCGCGAGCAACTGGAGCAGGCGCGTCGTGATCCGGCCAGCAGCACCAGCCTCCTGCCGGGCGAAGATCCCAGTGCCGTGGCCGCTGATCTGATGCAACGCATTGCCGACCTGATCAGCAGCCAGGCCAGCACCGGCGGTGGCTGCGAGTTGACCCAGCGCATGCCGATCACCCCGGAGCAGGACAGCGCCGAGCCGTATCGGCAGGTCAAGGTCAGCCTGACCCTGAACTGCGCCATCGAACCATTGACTGCGATCCTGCATGCGCTGGAGTATCAGCGCCCGTTTTTGTTTATTGATGAGATGAGTATGCGTCGCGACGCCAACGCTCCGGCCAGCGGTGCTGCCGGCAAACTGGTGGTGCACCTGCTGGTGCGTGGCTACCTGCAACCGGCCAGTGCCGGCGAGGGCGAGCAATGATCGGTTCACTGCGTCCGCTGGAGTGGGCACTGCTGGCTTTCGCCGCAGTCCTGGCAGCCTTGATCGCATTGGTTGTCAGCGGCGCCGCGCACTCACCGGACTGGCTGCCCGAGCAGGCACCGCGCGACCCGGTCGATCAGAGGGCGCAGGTCCACAGCGCGCCTTCGGCGACACTCGACAGCCTCGCCAATACCTGGAAAACCCCGCTGTTCAGTCCTGATCGCAGCCCTGACGTGGCCGTTCGCAAAGCCGATGCGCAGGCCACCAATCTGGCTGGCCTGACCCTGACCGGGGTAATCATGGACGGCTCGTTGCGCGTGGCACTGCTCAAGCAGGCCAGCGGTCCGGCATTGAAAGTCCGTCAGGGCGATCGCTTGCCCAACGGCTGGACGCTGGACCGTCTGGAGCCCACCCAGGCCACGTTCAAACTTGATGACCGCTCGCAAGTCCTGCGCCTGCCCGCGCTGCGTCTGCCGCCGCCGTCGAATACACCGCCGATTACCTTAACCAACGATTCCACCCTGTGATGGGTACCTTTTCTGGAGTTCCTGCCATCGCTACCTTGCGCACACCCTTGCTTTGCCTGGCCACCGCCGTCGCCCTTGGCGGCTGCGCGTCACAGTCAGACACACTCGATCCCGACAATGGCATGCTGCAGGAAGCGCTCCAGGGAACCGGTTCACAACGCCCGCCGGTGGACCCGCGCAGCGAAAGACCGCCCGTCGAGCCACCTTCCCAGCAGGCGACCAGCTCGCCGCAGCGGCAGATCATCAAAGGCAACCAGCGTTTCATCCGGCAGCCCGCCGCAGCTCCGGCAGCGCGTCAGGCCGAGACCGGTGACATCGTCTTCAACTTCACCAACCAGCCGATTCAGGCGGTGATCAACAGCATCATGGGCGATCTGCTGCACGAGAACTACAGCATTGCCCAAGGTGTTAAAGGCGATGTGAGCTTCTCGACGTCCAAGCCGGTCAACAAACAGCAGGCGCTGTCGATTCTCGAGACACTGCTGTCCTGGACCGACAACGCGATGATCAAGCAGGGCAACCGCTATGTGATTCTGCCGTCCAATCAGGCGGTGGCGGGCAAGCTGGTCCCGGAAATGCGCGTCGCGCAACCTTCGGCAGGCATGTCGGCGCGGCTGTTTCCGCTGCGCTACATCTCGGCGACGGAAATGCAGAAGCTGCTCAAGCCGTTCGCCCGGGAAAACGCTTTCCTGCTGGTCGATCCGGCGCGCAACGTGCTCAGCCTGGCGGGTACGCCGGAAGAGCTGGCCAACTATCAGGACACCATCGACACCTTCGATGTGGACTGGCTCAAAGGCATGTCGGTCGGTGTCTTCGGCCTGCAACGCGCCTCGGTCGGCGAGCTTATGCCCGAGCTGCAGAAAATGTTCGGCCCGGAAAGCGGTATGCCGCTGGCGGGCATGGTGCGTTTCCTGCCGATCGAGCGGACCAACTCGGTGGTGGCGATTTCCTCGCAGCCTGAATACCTGCACGAGGTCGGCGAGTGGATTCACACCATCGATGAAGGGGGTGGCAACGAGCCGCAGATGTATGTGTATGACGTGCGCAACATGAAGGCCACTGATCTGGCCAAATACCTGCGGCAGATCTACGGTACGGGTGCCATCAAGGAAGACGCTGCGGCCAAGGTTGCACCGGGCCTGCGCACCACCACCTTGTCATCGCTCAACTCCAGTGGCGGCAGCGGTGTCGGCGGCATGAGCAGCTCCAACGGCCTGGGCAGCACTGGCAGCGGCCTGAGCAATGGCGGAGGTTTTGGCAACAGTCAGGGCATGAACAACAGCCAGACCAATAGCGACAGCGAATCGGAAGGCGACGATCAGAGCGGCGGCGATTCGGATTCGGCCAGTCAGGACGGCAGCGGGTCTGGCGGCAACAACAAGTCTCTGGACGCCGGCACGCGCATCACTGCGCAGAAGAGCAGCAACCAGTTGCTGGTGCGCACCCGTCCGGCGCAGTGGAAGGAGATCGAGTCGGCCATCAAACGCCTCGATAATCCGCCGCTGCAAGTGCAGATCGAAACGCGCATTCTGGAAGTTCAGCTCACGGGCGAGCTGGACATGGGTGTGCAGTGGTACCTGGGGCGTCTGGCGGGCAACTCGGGTACCACCGGCAACGTGACCAACACTTCAGGCAGTCAGGGGGCGATTGGTACTGGCGGGGCTGCGCTGGCCTCCACTGACGCGTTCTTCTATTCCTTCGTCAGCAACAATCTGCAAGTCGCCTTGCGGGCGCTGGAAACCAATGGCCGCACCCAGGTTCTGTCGGCACCTTCGCTGGTGGTGATGAACAACCAGCAGGCGCAGATTCAGGTCGGCGACAACATCCCGATCAGCCAGACCTCGATCAACACCAACACCTCCACCGACACCACATTGAGCAGCGTCGAATATGTGCAGACCGGTGTGATTCTCGATGTCGTGCCACGCATCAATCCGGGCGGCCTGGTGTACATGGACATTCAGCAGCAGGTCAGCAGTGCCGACACCAATGCCAACAACAACGATGCCAACGGCAATCCGCGTATTTCCACCCGTTCGGTGGCCACGCAAGTGGCCGCGCAGAGTGGTCAGACCGTGCTGCTGGGCGGTTTGATCAAGCAGGATAACGCCGAGTCGGTCAGCGCCGTACCTTATCTGGGACGCATCCCGGGTTTGAGATGGCTGTTCGGCAACACCAGCAAGTCCAAGGACCGTACCGAACTGATCGTGCTGATCACGCCGCGAGTCATCACCAGCAGCAGCCAGGCACGTCAGGTGACGGATGATTACCGTCAGCAGATGCAGTTGATCAAGCCGGAAGTTTCGCGGACCAGCATGCAGAACTGACGCTGTGCTGGCTTCCGCCACCACGCCCACTCACGACGCTGCCCGTTGGCAGCGTCAAACAGAGGTCATGAACATGCTGAAATTCTTCGCTGCCTTGCTGTTCGCCTTTACCGCAATGGCACAGGCGCAGGACACCTTGCACACCGATCTGCCACTGGATTACCTGGCGCAGACCAATGTCGACAAGCCTGACCAGCCGCTGGTGATTTTCATCCACGGTTACGGCAGCAATGCGGCCGACCTGTTCGGGCTCAAGGAAGAGCTTCCGGCCGACTACAACTACGTGTCGGTACAGGCGCCGATGGAGTTGCGCGCTGACAGCTACAAATGGTTCACCCAGAAGCCCGGCGTCGCGGATTACGACGGTGTGACTGAAGACCTGAAAAGCAGCGGTACCCGGTTGGCTGCGTTCATCGGCAAAGCCACTGAGAAGTTTCATACCCAGCCAGGCAAGGTCTTCCTGATCGGTTTCAGCCAGGGCGCCATGATGAGTTACGAAGTCGCGCTGCGACAGCCAAAACTGGTCGGCGGTTTTGCAGCATTGAGCGGGCGGCTGCTGCCGGTCTTGAAGTCCGAGGTCAAAGCCTCCGACGACCTCAAGGCTCTGAGCGTATTCATCGGCCACGGCACGCAGGATCGCCAGGTGGCCTATGCCAGCGCACCGCAAGCCGAAGCGACGTTGAAATCGCTCGGCCTGACGCCGCAGTTGCATGCCTATGACGGCATGGGGCACAGCATCAACGAGGCTGAAGTGATGGATCTGGCGGCTTGGTTGAAACAGTCAAACCGTTAAGGATCATTAGCCGTTAGCTTGCTTCGAGCGGTCCCTTAGAAACGCCAGCAGCGCAATCAGTGGCAGCGCCGTGCCTGCGATCAGCACCCAGCTCCAGCCACCGTGATCAAACAGCGGGCTGGCGACTGCCGAGCCAATGGCGCCACCGATAAAAATACTGGTCATGTACAGCGCGTTGAGCCGGCTGCGGCTGGCGGCATCCAGCGCGTAGACCGTGCGCTGACCCAGGACCATGCTGGTCTGTACGCAGAAATCCAGCACTACGCCGGTTATGGCCAGGCCAATCACGCTGTAGGCAGGGTGGACCAGGCCTGGAAGAAAGCTGAGTGCGCCGAACAGCAGTGCGCCCAGTGAGGCGATGCGGGTGTAGCCGGCGTCTGCCAGACGGCCGCTGATGGGCGCCGCAATGGCACCGATCGCGCCGATCAGGGCAAAGATCGCGATCTGGGTTTGCGACAGCCCGTGATTGCGCGACAGCTCCAGCGGCACGGCGGTCCAGAACAGGCTGAAAGTCGCGAACATGCAGGCCTGATAAAAGGCACGCTGGCGCAGCACCGGCTGGGTACGAAGAAGAGTCCATAGCGAGAACAGCAATTGTCCGTAGGACGCACGATGATCCGGGACACGTTTTGGCATGGTGGTCGCCAGTACCACGCTGATGCCGATCATCACCACGGCCGCCGAGCCGAACACCGCCCGCCAGCCGAAATGGTCAGCCACCAGACTGGCAATCGGCCGCGCCAACAGAATCCCCAACAGCAGTCCGCCCATGATCCCGCCAACGACCCGCCCACGCGACTCCTCCGGAGCCAGATGCGCCGCCAGCGGAATGAGCATCTGCACCGACACCGAACTGAAGCCCACCAGCAGCGAAACCAGCAAAAACACATTCGGCTGCTCGGCGAAAGCGGCACCCAGCAGGCTGAGAATCGCGACGACAGTCGTTACCAGCATCAGCCTGCGGTTCTCCAGCAAATCACCCAGCGGCACCAGAAAAAACAGCCCCAGTGCGTAACCGATCTGCGTCAACGAAACGATCAGACTGGCCGCCGTGCTCGACAGCCCGATGTCCGGGGCAATCAGCTCGATGATCGGCTGGGCGTAGTAGATGTTGGCGACAATTGCGCCGCAGCAGAAGGCAAACAGCATGACCATGGCCGGTGTCATGGTCACAGCGTTATGCGCGGATTGGGACGAGTGGGGCATGAAAATCTCGCTTGAGCAGGGACTGTCAGACACTGGAAACGTGTCTGTCAGACGGTTTTTGATCGATGCAGCGCAGGCTAACGGTTTTGTCGGCGATTAAGTAGGTGCGGCGAGTTGATACAGGATATTTCCGGGAATGATGATCGGCGAAGCACTGCGATGTGTCGGTATAGTCACGCACGCTCGCGGACTATTGACCTTCGCTTGCCACGGATGAATACTCTTTTCAAAAATTCATATAGATGACTGGATGAATAAAATAATGAACAAGCTTTCCAGCGACGAACGTCTACCACTTTACCAACGCCTGCGCGACAGCCTGGCGGAGCAGATTGCCAATAATCGCTGGCGTCCGGGTGAGGCGATTCCTACCGAAGCGGCGTTGTCTGCAGAGTATGGCCTGTCCACCGGTACGGTACGCAAGGCCATTGATCTGCTGGTCAGCGACAACATTCTGGAGCGCCAGCAGGGGCGTGGCACGTTCATTCGTCGTGCGCAGTTTCAGTCTTCGCTGTTTCGTTTTTTCCGTTTTCAAACCGAAGCGGGTGAACGCCGGGTGCCGGAAAGCCGGATTTTGTCCGTCGAGCCTGTGGACGCGCCTTCGTCGGTCGCTCAGGCGCTGGGGATGGGCGCAGGTGCGCCGGTGATTCGTATGGTCCGCTTGCGGTTGCTGGATGGCCAGCCGGTGCTGGCCGAGGAGATCTGGCTGCCACGTGCGCGGTTTCAGGCATTGCTGGAGCTTGACCTCGATACGCAGGGGCCATTGCTTTATCCGATCTACGAAGACGTCTGCGGTCAGGTGGTCGCCTGTGCGCAAGAAAGCCTGACGGCCGAGACGGTCAACGACGTATACGGCCGGTTGCTGCAGATTCCGGTCGGCAGTGCGGTGGTGGTCATCGAACGCCTGGCGCGCAACTACGCCGGTGAGCCTCTGGAGTGGCGCCGCTCGCGAGGGCACGCCAGTCATTTCCGCTACAGCGTGGAAATTCGCTGACAGCGCTGCAGTCTGCCCGAGCCGTTCAACGTCTTTAAGGATAAAAGCCATGTTCAACTGGTATCGCGACGTCACCCCCAAAGAACGCAAGACTTTCTGGGCCTGTTTTGGCGGCTGGTCGCTGGACGCGCTGGAAGTGCAGATGTTCGGTCTGGCCATTCCGGCCCTGATTGCTGCGTTTGCCCTGACCAAGGGCGATGCAGGGCTGATCAGCGCGGTAACACTGGTGACGTCGGCGTTGGGAGGTTGGGTGGGCGGGACGCTGTCCGACCGCTATGGCCGGGTGCGCACGCTGCAGTGGATGATCCTGTGGTTTTCGTTCTTTACCTTTTTGTCTGCGTTCGTGATCGGTTTCAACCAGTTGCTGATCGTCAAGGCACTGCAGGGCTTTGGCATCGGTGGTGAGTGGGCGGCAGGCGCAGTGCTGATGGCCGAGACCATCCAGTCCCGCTACCGCGGCAAGGTCATGGCCACCGTGCAAAGTGCGTGGGCCGTAGGCTGGGGCCTGGCGGTGGTGCTGTTCACCCTGATTTACTCGTTTGTACCGGAGGATATTGCCTGGCGGGTGATGTTCTTTGTCGGCCTGCTGCCGGCCCTGATGATCATCTGGGTGCGACGCAACGTCGAAGAACCGGACAGCTTTCAGCGCATGCAGAAAAGCGCAGCGCCGAAGGGCAATTTCTTCAAGTCGATGGCCGGGATTTTTCGCCCCGAGCTGCTGCGCGTTACCTTGCTCGGCGGTTTGTTGGGGCTTGGTGCGCATGGCGGTTATCACGCGGTCATGACCTGGTTGCCGACCTTTCTCAAAACCGAGCGCAACCTCTCTGTGCTCAGTTCCGGCGGCTATCTGGCGGTCATTATCGTTGCGTTCTGGTGCGGTTGCGTGTGCAGCGGTCTGTTGATCGACCGGATTGGTCGACGCAAGAACATCATACTATTCGCCTTGTGTTGCGTAGTCACCGTGCAGTGCTACCTGATGCTGCCGTTGAGCAACACGCAGATGCTGTTTCTCGGCTTTCCGCTGGGTTTCTTCGCCGCAGGCATTCCGGCCAGCCTCGGTTCGTTTTTCAACGAGCTGTACCCGGCAGAGGTGCGGGGTGCCGGGGTGGGCTTCTGCTACAACTTCGGGCGCGTGCTGTCGGCGGTGTTTCCGTTTCTGGTGGGGCATATGAGCCAGTCAATGTCGCTCGGCAGCGCCATCGGAATCGACGCTGGCATTGCTTACGGCGTGGCAATGATCGCCGCTTTCTGTCTGCCGGAAACCCGTGGGCGCAACCTTGAGGCCATGCCGCCGATTGCCGAGCCACTGGACAAGGACGCAGCGCAGCAGGCTTGAAAATCCTTTCATTCGCGGTGTTGCGGCGCCGCATTGACTTTTTGTAGACGATCCCATGACTGATTCCTGTACCACGCCCATACTGGGCATCGATGCCCACGCGCATGTCTTCAGCAAGGATTTGAGCCTGGCGTCAGGACGACGTTACAGCCCGGATTATGACGCAACGGTGCACGCCTATCTGGCCAACCTGAGCGAACACGGCCTGAGCCACGGCGTATTGGTCCAGCCCAGTTTTCTGGGCACTGACAACCGGTTTCTGCTCGACGCCCTGGCGCAGGCTCCTGACCGGTTGCGCGGCGTGGCGGTGGTCGACACGGACATCAGTCGCGGTGCGTTACAGCGTATGGCCGGGCTGGGCATTGTCGGCACCCGCCTGAACCTGATCGGCAAGCCGCTGCCAGACTTCGCCGCGCCGGAATGGAAGACGCTGTTCAAGCACATCTGGACGCTCGGCTGGCATGTCGAACTGCACCGCGAGGTCGCTGACCTGCCGGCGCTGATCCGGCAGTTGCTGCCGTTTGGCTGCAAGCTGGTGATTGATCATTTCGGGCGGCCCGATGCGCGTCTTGGCGTTGACGATCCGGCGTTCCAGGCCTTGCTGGAATTGGGCCTGAGCGGGCAGCTGTGGATGAAGATTTCGGCAATCTATCGTTTGGGCGGCAGTGTCGAGCAGAACGCGACGTTTGCTCGCGCTGCATGGCCTTTGCTGTTGCAAAGCTTTGGGCCGCGCCGGCTGGTATGGGGCAGCGACTGGCCGCACACCCAGCATGAGCAAGCGGTCAGCTACACCGGTGTGGTCGAGCAGCTCCGCGCGCTCGAATGCCCTGACCCGCTCAAGCGCATTATGTTGGTCGAGGCCCCGCAGGCGTTGTTCGATTTCCTGCCGGTGGAAATCTGACCTGCTAAACGACATGTGGCCTGATCCGATAGCTGACCATATACAGCGCCGGGAGGAAAAACAGGGTCAGCAGGGTGGCGATGGCGATGCCGCCGATCATGGCGATGGCCATCGGCCCCCAGAACACTTCGCGGGCAATCGGGATCATGCCCAGGCTCGCGGCCGCTGCGGTCAGCATAATCGGTCGGCAGCGATGTTCTGTGGCCTTGACCACCGATGTCCAGGCGCTTTCCCCTGCGGCGATGAATTCATCGATCTGCGTGACCAGAATCACCGAGTTGCGGATGATGATGCCGATCAGCGCCAGCACGCCCAGAATCGCCACGAACCCCAGCGGATAGCCGGACATCAACAAGGCTGCGACCACGCCGATCAGGCCCAGCGGCACTACGCTAACCACCAGCAGCAGTTTTTTCACGCTGTGCAACTGGATCATCAAAAAGCTGACCACCAACAGCAGCATCAACGGTACGACCTTCAGGATCGGACCCTGTGAGCGCGCGCTGGCCTCGACTGCGCCGCCGGTGGCGACCGAGTAACGCAACGGCAGGCCGGCGCTGAAGGCATCGACGTCGGGCTTCAATTGCCTGACCAGCGCTGCCGGCTGCAGCTTGCCGAGCACGTTGGCCTTCAGGGTGATGGTCGGCAGCCTGTCACGGCGCCAGACCAGCGGCTGTTCCTGCTCGTAACTGAGCGTGGCGAACGCCAGCAGCGGCACGCTCGCACCGCCAGGTATCGGGATCTGCAGGTTGGCGAGGGTCTGCACCGAGCTGCGTTCGTCGCTGTCTGCACGTCCGACCAGGTCGATCAGATAGGTGCTGTCACGCACCTGAGTGATGGTGGTGCCACTGACCAGACTGTTGAGGATTTGCGCCACGTCTTCAGAAGACAGGCCGAACTGGCGTACCTTGTCCTGCGCGATGTCGATCTTCAGCACCTTGCCCGGCTCGTTCCAGTCATAGATGACCTGACCGATATGCGGGTTGGCATCGAGAATCGCCGCCAGCGCCATGGCCTGGCTGCGAACCTGTTCGATGTCCGGTCCGCTGACCCGGTATTGCACCGGCCAGCCCACCGGCGGCCCCATGTTCAGTGGCTGAACGTAGCCACCCACGCCGACGTAATCGTCACGAAAGCGCTGACGCAAGCGTTCGATCAGCCGGTCACGCGCTTCGCCACCCTGGCTGACGATCACCAGTTGCCCGTAGAACGGATTGCTCAATTGTTGATCCAGTGGCAGGTAAAAACGCACCGCGCCCTTGCCCACGTAAGAGCTCCAGCGCAGCACATCGGCATCCCCTTTGAGCGCTGCTTCAAAGCGGTCCATGGTCTGGCGGGTACCTTCGATGGAGCCGTTTTGCGGCATGTAGATATCCACGAGGATTTCCGGTCGGTCGGAGTCCGGGAAGAACTGGTTCTGCAGCAACCTGCCTGCAAACAGCGATCCGATGAACATCAGCAACGTGATGCCGATCACCCACCCGCGGTGCTCGAGTGCCTTGACCAGCAGGCGGCTGAAACCACGCATCCAGCGCCCCGGCGCGGCATGTTGCGCCGAGGCTTTGAGGATGTGCACGCCAATCAGGGGCGCGAACAGTACCGCCACCAGCCAGGACAGCAGCAACGCCACGGCAATGACGGCAAACATGGTGAACACGTATTCGCCTGCCGAACTGGAGTTAAGGCCGATGGGCACGAAACCGGCGACCGTGACCAATGTGCCGGTCAGCATCGGGAACGCGGTCGAGGTGTAAGCGAAGGTAGCGGCCTGCGGTAATGAATCGCCGCTTTCAAGGCGGGTGACCATCATCTCGACTGTGATCATCGCGTCATCCACCAACAGCCCCAGAGCGATGATCAATGCGCCCAGCGAGATACGTTGCATGGTGATGCCGCTGTACTCCATGAACACGAAGACCAGCGCCAGCACCAGCGGGATCGAACAGGCCACTACCAGACCGGCACGAATGCCGAGGCTGATGAAGCTGACGACCAGCACAATCAGGATCGCTTCAAAGAGTGCATGGGTGAAGCCGCCGATGGCTTTTTCGACCACATCGGCCTGGCTGGAGACCAGGTGTACGTCGATGCCCAGCGGCAATTCAGTGGTCAGATCGTCGACGCGCTGCTGCAACTGGGTGCCGAATGCCTGGATGTTGCCACCTTGCTTCATGGCCACCGCAAGGCCAATGGCTGGCTGGCCATTGAAGCGGAACAGTGAGGAGGGCGGATCGGCATAACGGCGCTCGATAGTCGCCAGATCGCTGAGGCGAAAGAACCGGTCGCCGAAGCGCAGATTGACGGCCTCGAGGTCCTGTTCATTGCTGAACTGCCCGCTGGCCCGCACGGCAATGCGTTCAGGGCCGGCCTCCATCACGCCAGCAGGCGTAACCGAGTTTTGCGCTTGCAGGCTTTGCAGCACCTGGCGTTGATCGATGCCCAGCGCCGCGAGCTTGCGGATCGAAAAATTCAGATAAATGACTTCGCGCTGGGCGCCGAGCAACTCGATCTTGCCCAGGTTGGGTACGCTGCGGATGTCGGCGCGCACTTGCTCGACGTAATCACGCAGTTGGCGGAAAGACAGGCCATCGGCGGTGAACGCGTAGATGCTGCCGAACACGTCGCCAAATTCGTCGTTGAACGCAGGGCCCTGAATGCCGCTGGGCAGCTCACTGCGCACATCGCTGATTTTCTTGCGCACCTGATACCACGCCGCAGGGATGTCGGCGCTTCGGGTTTCACTCTTGAGGAAGACGAAAAGCGTCGATTCGCCAGCCAGCGTGTAGCTTTTCACGTAATCCAGCGCGTCGATTTCTTCGAGCTTCTTTTCCAGCCGATCAGTCACCTGCTGCAGGGTATCGGGCAGCGTCGCGCCCGGCCAGCGCGCCTGTATGACCATAGTCTTGATGGCGAATGAAGGGTCTTCCTCGCGCCCCAGATTCAGGAATGACCAGCTGCCCATCAGCAATGAAACGAACATCATGTACCAGACCAGCGTGCGATGCCTGAGCCCCCAGGCCGACAGATTGAAGCGCTCCTTCACAAACTGACCTCTCGCTGCAGGCGGATCTTTTGTCCGGACTGCATGCCGTTGACGCCGGCAGTCACTACCTTTTCGCCCTCGTGCAGCTCGCCGCTGACCCTTACCGTCGAGCCCGATCTCGCCAATACCTGCACCGCTCGCGGGATCAGTGTCGATGTCGTTGGGTCGATCACCCACACCTGAGAGGAGCCGTTACGCTGCAGCACTGCGCTGCCGGGCAGCTCATGAAACGCCGGCGCGTCGCCACTGATTTCTACCGTGACGGTCGAGCCCAGGCGAAAGCTGTCCGGAGGGTTCTGCAAGGCCAGGCGGACGCGCTGAGTGCGGGTCTCGGCATTGATTTGCGGTGCAAGCTGGCGGACGTTCGCAGCCACTGAAAGCTGATCGTTCAGTTGCGAAACCACTCTGATGCGGTGGCGTTCATCCAGCGAACCGAGTGGCAAGTCGACGACCGCTTCACGGCTGTCGGGGCGCGCAAGGCTGACTACCGCCTGACCGGTCGCCATGACCTGGCCGACCTCCGCTTGCCATCCAGTAATCAGGCCATCGAACTCGGCTGACAAGCGGGTGTAGGACACATGATCACGGGCTTGCTGCACCGCCACGCGGGCCTGATTGCACAACGCTTCCTGAGTGCTCAGGTCGTTGTCCAACTGATCCATTCGCGCCCGCGAGCCGATACCGCGCTCATAGAGCTGCTGGTAGCGCGTCAACTCGTCGCGCGCCTGTTGCCAGGCGGACTGGGCCTTGCCGAGTTCCGCCTGGCGGGCGCGTAAACGGTGTTGCTGGTCGCCGGGTTCCAGTGTGGCGAGCAGATCGCCCTTGCGCACTTGATCGCCGATCTCCGCGTGCCGGGTTGCCAGTCGGCCAGCGACGCGAAACCCCAACGGCACTTCATACTGCGGTTGGATGACGCCAGCAAAGCGGCCATAAGAGGCGCTGCGCTGGTCGACTATTTCGGTGAACAGTACCGGGCGTTCGACAACCTCGCGAAGCGGTTTTTCGCGGCAGCCCGGCAGTGCCACAATCAGAATGCAGATCAGCCAGCAGCGGGATCTCGTTCGTGGTTCTGCGCACGAGGTGCTCATTGCGCAGCTCCCGACGAGGCCAGCGAGACGGGGTTTTCGGCCGGTGCTCGCTCTGCGACCTCGACCCGTTGCCCCGGGTAGAGAAACTGCAGCCCTCGGGAAACTATTCGATCACCTTCGGACAACCCCTCTGAAACGATGACCTGACCCTGCTCGTAACGCAGCACTTTCACAGGCGTCAGCCTGACCCTGGCCTCAGCGTCCACCCGCCAGACTGCCGGTTGTCCTTGTGTGCGGCTCAAGACGGACCAAGGCAGGGCGAACGCTATTTGCGACTGCGTCTGCAAGCGAGCGCTGACCACGGAGCCCAGCGCAAGCGGTGCAGCAGCTCCCTGCAGTGCAACGCGCACCCGCAACGTGCCGTTCGCGGCGGAGACGATGGGGGTGATTTCCCTGATGATGCCGGTCAGCTGAATCTCTGGCTGGCCGAGGGGGCTGACAATCACTGCAGCACCGGTCTGATCGGCGCGCAGCAAGGACTCGTACGCGGAAAATACCGCTTCGCGCTCGCCATCGTGAGCGACGCTGAAAATCGTAGTGGCGGCCTGAACCACCTGACCTTCTTCGGCATAGCGCGCCGTCACGACGCCATCGGCTGCGGCGAACAGCTCGGTGTACCCGACCTGTTCACGCGCGTTCGCCTGCTGCGCCTGCAGTGCGGCGAGATCCGCCCGCGCACTGTCGAGGCCAGAGCGGGCCTTCTGGTATTCACTGAGGTTGGTATAGCCCTTGGGCAGCAGCACTTGTTGACGCTGGTAGTTTTGTTCGGCGAGGTACAGTCGCGACTGTCGCACGGCCACTTCGGCACTGGCTGACGCCAGCTCGGTCTTTTGCTCGCGCGCGTCGAGCCTGGCAAGAACCTGTCCGACCCGCACTCGATCCCCGACATCCGCATATCGCTTGATCAGCTTGCCGGAGACGCGAAACGATTGCTCAGTCACCTTGCGGGCCTGGATATCGCCCGTCAGCGTCACACTGCTGGCGACGTTCAGTAGGGCAACCGGTTGCGCGACGACTCGCACCAGCGCCTTTTCTGCGGGTTTTCCTGCAGAGCAAGCGCTGAGCGAGAGTAGCGAGATGAACCCCAGCACCACGCCGGGCTGAGTGTACAGAGAGTGCAACGGCCGGATATTTCCGGAAACACGGCAGCACGAACGCAGGAGCGTTGCAAAGGGAAAAGTCATCAACGAATAGCACTGCCCGATCAAAGAAGCCAACATCATCCATGAGTCACAGCGTCAGGCCGGAAAAGCGCAAGGGCTTCCCAGGCTCAGGCGAGCGAGCTTCAGGCCATCGCGGTGACGCTGGGCCAAACCTCCTGGGTAGCTTCAGTGCCAAGAAATGTCAGTGCGGTTCTTTGCGAGTGGTGCCACGCCGCCTTGCTTTCCAGGTCCAGAAAGTGCCCGGTGTCCGGAACGACATTGAAACTGCTTTTGGCGATGTAGTTGGAAAACATCCGCGCATCGTCAACGGTGGTGTATTCATCTTTTTCACCATTGATGAACAGCACCGGAATGTTGATCGAGGAAAAACGCTCGACGTAGTTACTGGCGCTTAGTTGGCGAATCTGGCTGATGTGAAAGTCGATCTGGCGATATTCGTGCTCGGCAAGGCTGATCAGGTGCTTGTAGTTATAAAGTTTGAACAGGCGCGGCAGGTACTTGCCCACGGTGTCGTTGAGCAGTGAGCCGATCTTGCGCTTTTCGCGTGCGGCGAGGTAGATCTGGGCGTTGTCGATATAGTCGAGCATGGCCTCGTTGAGCACCGGCGAGAACGAACTGATGATGGCCTTTTCCACGGAAGGAGGGCATTCGGAGAGGGCCAGCAGGGCCGATACACCGCCCCAGGAGACTGACAGCAGGTGGTTTACCTGATAGAGATCAATCAGTTGCAGGAGAATGTTTACTTCATCTTCCTTGCTGACAATCATGTCGTCCGGGTTGTGCGCTCGGGATTGCCCCGAAAATGGCAGGTCGAACAGCACCAGATTGTAGTGCGGTTGCAAGTATTTGACCGTCTGCCCGAAAGAGCCAGTAGTCGACAGTGCGCCGTTGACCAGCAGAATGGTCTTGGCGTCGCTGCCTTTCCAGTAAGTCTCGGCGTACACCTTGTACTTACCGATGGTTAGAATCTTCGATTGTGCGCCCATAACAGCCTCCCAGCTAAAATTTGATCCAGCAATTAGTACAGTGTTCTCTGCTTCGGCAGCCATGCCAAAGCCTCGCCTGGTAAGTGGCGAAATCCGGTGAGTTATTATTATGGGTGCAGCGAAAACGTTACCGCAGGAACTGTGCTTGCCCTGACATAGATAACGCAGTGCCAGCATTGCGACAAGTCACTGACGTCATAAAAATGTCTAGCTGTTCACATTGCACCTTGGCGTTTGGCCATCATCTTTTGACCAATAGACGGATTTAATCGGGGAAAAACGCCATATCGAACCTGAAAAGCGTATTTATTGGGGTGAACTTGCTGGTGCTGAAACGGTCAAGCTGGATACGGATTTGTAACATTCAGTTACATTTTTGCGCTTGGCATAACGCGCCAGATTAATATCGAAATCGCTGAAACCCTCGAGCCAGACGCTTTAATCTCGTCAAAAAGCAGGCACGATCGTGCAATCAAGGGTTTGGGAAGTGCGTGAATCTCAGGCCAGCGTATTCACTGTGCGGCATTCCAACAGCAAGCTTGCGCCGCCATATTCGCTGGTGCCTATTTGCAGGGTAAAACCATGCAGATTGACGATGGCGGCCACTACCGAGAGACCAAGGCCAAAACCGCTTTGCTCGGTGCCGGCTTCGCTGCGATAGAAGCGCTGGAAGACAGCGGCGCGCTCGGCGACAGGGATGCCAGGCCCGGAATCCTGTACTTCGATGCACGGCGTGGTGCCGCCTGGGGCAGGGTAGGCGCTGACTTTGACGATTCCGCCGCCAGGGGTGAACTTGATTGCGTTGCCCAGCAGGTTGGTCAGTGCTTCGAACAGCAGGGCGCGGTCGCCTACCAGCGTGGGTAACGTTTCATGCAGGTCGAGTATCAGGGTGATCTGGTCTTCCTCAGCCAGCGGCAGGTAAAAATCATGCAGCTCCTGCAGCAGCGGGCGCAGTTCCAGTTCAACGAATGCCGAGCGCCGCTGACGGTCTTCCAGCTCGGAAATGCGCAGCAGCCCGCGGAAACGTGCCATCAGTGTGTCAGCTTCGCTGATGACCTGGGCAATCTGCGTGGCGTGGGTCGAATCGTGGACCGACTGCTGTTGAATACGGTAAAGCTGCGCACGCAAGCGGGTCAGCGGTGTGCGCAGGTCATGGGCGATGTTGTCGCAGACGCCCTTGACCTCGTTCATGAGCTTTTCGATCCGGTCGAGCATGGCGTTGACGATTACCGCCAGCATGTCCAGTTCATCGCGCCTGTTGGAGACCGGCAGACGGCCGGCCATGTCGCCGGCGATGATCGATTCGGCGCTGGCCTGGATCGCACGGATGCGTCGCAACGGTCGACGGCGCAACAGATGCCAGCCGGCAACACCGGGAATGATGGTCAGCGAGATGCCCCACAGCAAGGCATGCAGGATCAGCGTGCTCACCGCAAACAGCGAACCGTTCTCGCGAACCAGCACCAGCCAGCGGCCGTCCGACGTGCGATTGACGATCGCATCGCAACTGCCTTGCGGCATGCCTGGATCATCCGATTCGATGCAATCGTTCAGTACATGAATCTGGCCGTCGATAGGCAGGTTTTTCGGGACGCTGGTGATAGGCCCTGCAACCGGGCGGAAGTTTTCGTCGAACAGACCATAGGCATCCACCGAGCGGGTATCGAAGGTCATGCTGGTGGCCAGAGCGTCCACCAGGCCCTGGCCCTCGAAGCGTGAAAACAGTTGCTGGCGATGGGTGAGCGACTGGCGGGCGAGGGTGTCCAGATAGGACGTCACCTCCCAATACAGGACGCCAAGCAGAATCACACTCCAGGCTACGAACAGCGAGCTGTACAGCGCCAGTAATCGACTTGTGGATGATCGCCAGCCGTCAGACGGGTTCGGCAATGACATAGCCGGATCCTCGCACGGTCTGAATGAGCTGTGCGGTACCGGGTTGGTCGATCTTCTTGCGCAGACGGCCGATGTGTACGTCGATCAGGTTGGTGCCCGGATCGAAGTGGTAGCCCCAGACTTCCTGAAAAATCATCATTCGCGTGATGATCTGTCCGCTGTTGCGCATCAGGAACTCAAGCAGCTTGAATTCGGTGGGCAGCAGCGTCAGCGGTTCGCCGCCGCGACATGCTTCCCGGGTGATCAGGTTCAGTTCCAGGTCGGCAACCTGCAAGACCGTCTTGGCGGCACTGACCGGGTTGCTGCGTCGCAACAACACCTCGACGCGTGCGGCCATCTCATCCGACGCAAAGGGTTTTGGCAGATAGTCGTCCCCTCCGGCACGCAGGCCGCGGACGCGCTCGTCAACGTCAGAGAGTGCGCTGATCATCAGGATCGGCGTGGAAATGCCCTGGGCACGCAAGTGGGTGACGATGGTCAGACCATCCATCTCCGGCAACATGCGGTCCAGGGTAATAAGGTCATAATCGCCACTCACTGCACGCGCCAGACCATCACGGCCATTGTCGACCCAGTCCACTTCCAGCCCGTGGCTGCTGAGTTCGGTCACGATTTCCTTTGCAGTGATGGCATCGTCTTCGATTGCCAGAATTCGGGTCATGGTCCCTGCCTGAATAGGTGCGTTCAAAGAGTCATTCTGCCTTTAAAATCCGCCGCGTTTCCTGAAAGAAAGTTTAATGATAGGGATCATATTTCTCGCTTTGCCGTGGAATCCTCTTCCTTGAGCTTCTGCGCTTTCTCCAGGCGACGTTTTTCTTCCTTGTTTTTGCGATCGCGCTCCATTTTCTCGGTGGTGTCTTTTTCACTGCGGATCTGCGCATGGCTGATCAACGCGAAAATAAAACTGCCACCGATAATGTTGCCCGCCAGCGTGGGGCCTGCGAAAGCAAACCAGAAATCCTTCCAGCCCAGCTCACCCGCGAATACAAGATAGGATACTTCGGCCGAACCCACCACGATGTGCGTAAAGTCGCCGAGCGCCATCAGGTAAGTGATAAGCACAATGATCGCTATCTTGGCGTTTTCCATCGACGCGATCATCCAGACCATGGTCGCAATCATCCAGCCCGACACAATGCCCTTGGAAAACATCTGGCCCAGGTCGTTTTCCATGACCTTGTGGCCAATTTCCAGAAACGCCTTGTCGGTGCTGGTATCGAAAATCGGCAGGTTGAGCATGACGTAGGCCACCGTCAGCGTGCCGACCAGATTGCCGGTCAGAACCACACCCCACAGGCGCAGCAGCCGCCAGATGTTGGCCAGGTTCAGCTTGCTCATGACCGGCAGTACAGCCGTGATGGTGTTTTCCGTGAACAGTTGCTGGCGCGCCAGGATTACCGCCAGAAACCCTGCCGAATAGCCGAGGCTGCTGATCACATGACTACCGGGGATGCCTTCGAGGCGCGAGTTCAACAAACCCATCGCCATCAGCGACAGGCCCATGGTCAGCCCCGCAGCCAGTGCCGACCACCACAGCGCGGCTACGCTGCGCTCCAGTTCGTGGTCGCCCTGCATGCGAATGGTTTCGTGCAACACTGCCGCGCGGGGCGGCTGATTCTCATCGATCTCGCGCTCTTCCTCGGCGGAAAGGCCGGGGGTCTTGCCATCTACTTCGTGATCCATACAACGTCCTCAGCGCCAGTGATGAAATGGCCCGACCGGGGCAATGTCGGGCCGATGGTTCAGACAGGCGCCGCGCGCTGTCGTTCGCCAGCGGCGGGGCGTATCGAGAAATGTTTGAGCCAGTCGGCAGAATGTGTCGGTCTAGCCCAGCAGATCGGCGCTCTGCACGCGTTCTATACCCATGCCGAGCATGGTCTTCCAGGCCTGCTCCAGCGAGCCGTTCATGTCGATGGCGCGACAGGCATCTTCGACCACAAAAGTATTGAAACCGGCACTCCGTGCGTCCTGCGCCGACCAGGCGACACAGAAGTCCAGCGCCAGACCGACCACGAACAGCGTATCGATACCGCGCTCTGTCAGGTACCCGGCCAGCCCTGTACGGGTCGTGCGGTCTGCCTCCAGAAATGCCGAGTAACTGTCGATGTGCTCATTGCAGCCCTTACGCAGGACCAGTTGCGCGTGAGGCAGATCGAGGTCGGCATGCAACTGAGCACCGTGGCTGCCTTGTACGCAATGATCCGGCCACAGCGTCTGAGGACCGTAGGGCAGGGTAATGCTCTCGAACGGCAGGCGCTGCGCATGGCTGGAAGCAAAGGAAATGTGCCCGGCAGGGTGCCAGTCCTGCGTGATGACCACTTGGGAAAAGCGCGCACCCAGGCGATTGATCAGCGGCAGCAGCGCATCGCCGTCAGCCACAGCCAGTTGCCCGCCGGGCATGAAGTCGTATTGCATGTCGATCACCAGCAAGGCGCAACGAGGATCGGCAGGCTTGTGGGAAAGGGGCATCGTGGGTTCTCTGGTAAGGAGCAATGAGCGCAGTTTGCCTGTTTATCGCCACATTGGCTAAGCGTCATGTCTGGCCTGTGCAAGAGTATTTTTTGGGAATTTGTATCAGGCGTTAATACGAATCTGTACTATTCGCAAAAAATCCTGCCGGGTCCCAAGAGGCCTGGTTTCTTGCCAAGGGCTGCACGTCGATGCGTCGTACTCTCGTTTCACTTTGCGTTATCCAGGCGATCTCTCAAGCGGCCTGGGCCGATCAGGTGGCTGGCGTCCAGCCTGCCATGGAGTTGCAGAACATCGATATCCAGGGCGCCGCCAATGCCGAAACGGCACAAGGACCGGTCGATGGTTATCGGGCCACACGGTCTGCCAGTGCAACGCGTACCGATACCTCGCTGCACGAAACCCCGCAATCGGTCAGCGTCGTGACCCGTGAAGCCGTCGAGGACATCGGTTCCACACGTTTGCAGGATGCTCTCGACTACGCGGGTGGCGTCGGGCGAGCCAACAACTTCGGCGGCCAGGGGCTGACCACCTTTACGGTGCGCGGCTTCACCACCGGCGAGTTCTATCGCAACGGCTTCCCGATCAATCGTGGTTATCCGAACATGCCGGACGCCAACACCATCGAGCGCCTTGAGGTGCTGCGCGGTCCGGCCACCACGCTCTATGGCCGTGGCGATCCGGGCGGCACCTTCAATGTGGTTTCCAAGCAGCCGTTGGCCGAGCCCTCCGTCACGCTGGGCGGTCAGCTCAATGATCAGGGCATGAAGCGCGGAACGCTGGATGCCTCGGGACCCGTGGATGACGAAGGGCGTTTTGCCTACCGCCTGAATGTCGTGGGCGAGGGCGGCGATACGTTCCGTGACCACGTCGAGACCGAGCGCTATGGCGTGGCGCCGGTATTGAGCTGGCAGGTCAACGACGTTACGCGGATCACCTTCGAAGGCGACTTCATGCGCAATAACGCGCCACTGGATCGTGGTCTGACTCGCTATGCCAACCAGACGGGCACGGCTTCTCGCGACACGTTCTTCGGCGAGAAGAGTGTGGGCAAGCTGCATAACGACAACAACATGGCACAACTGCGCTTCGAGCATGACCTCAACCCGGACTGGACGCTGGGCGGCGGTGTGCAGATCCTTGACGGCTCCCTGCAAGGCGATGCCATCGAGGCCAACGGGCTGGCGGCGGACGGCCGCACCCTGGGGCGCAACTTCAACTATCGCAAGCTGGAATGGACCGATCGCGATGTGCAACTGAACCTGACCGGGCATTTTTCTGCGGGCGGTTTCGAGCACACGCTGCTGACCGGTGTCGAGTACGAAGATTATGACTACAAGTCGATCATTCAACGCTCCAGCGGTGCAGTCAGTGCCTACCCGATCGACATCTTCAATCCGGTCTACGGCCAGGCTCGTCCGGCACTGACCCGAACGACAACCCACGACAAGGAAAACCTCAAGACCTGGGCTGCCTTCGTGCAGGACCAGGTGGCCCTGACCGAGCGCCTGAAGCTGCTGGGCGGTGTGCGTCTGGAGCGTTTCGAACATGATTATGATTCTTTTCTGCCCGGCACCAGCAGTTGGACTGCCAGCGATAACGCGGTCACACCGCGCCTCGGCCTGAGCTACGACCTGACCGACGACCTTGCCGTCTACGCCACGACTGCTCGCTCGTTCAAGCCCAACAGCGGTGCCAGCCGACTGGGTGGGGGGTTCAAGCCGGAGGAGGGCAAATCCTATGAGATCGGAACCAAGTGGGAGGGGCTGGACGGGCAGTTGAGTGTCGACACGGCCGTCTACCAGATCGAAAAGCGTAACGTGCTGACCACCGACCCGGTCGATTCAACGTTCAGTGTGGCGGCGGGCGAGGTGCGCAGTCGCGGCCTGGACCTTAACGTAGTCGGCAACCTGACGCCGGAGTGGCGGGTAATGGGCAGTTACGCCTACGTGGACGCCGAAGTCACCAAGGACAACACGCTACGGTCCGGTACACGGCTGATGAACATTCCCGAGCAAACCTTCAGCCTGCTCAACGTCTACGAGTTTCAGGAAGGCGCCCTGCGTGGCCTGGGCCTGGGCGGCGGCGGTCGCTATGTCGACCAGCGCGCCGGGCGTACAGCCAACACTTCTTTCTCGATGGACAGCTATACGGTGTTTGACCTGCTGGCCTATTACAAGGTCAACCCGCACGTGAAACTCAATCTGGACCTGAAGAATCTGTTTAACACCGACTATGAGGAAGGCTCGTTCGGCAACGTCTATGCCTATCCGGGGGCACCACGGACGGTGCAGGTGGGGATTGCCTATACGTTGTGATGCCATGTGCCGATATCGGGTTCTGATAGCGCAAGCCTGATCCTTTCAGGGGCAGGTTCAGCAGCGTGTGTCATGGGCATCGGCCCTTGTGCACACGCAGCCGTGCATCATCAGTACTGATCGGCCGTTGAAAAGCCGGCACGGTGGCGAAGTTTGCCCCCCTGGAACTGTTCCTTGCCGGGTAAAATGTCCGCTCCGGCTGCTTTGAGAGCGCTCATATTATCCCGCAGGGCATTAGTGGCGGCGTCCTTTTGCTGGAAGGTATTGGCTGCTGTCAGGTTGGCATTACCCACTTCGCCAATCTGGAATTTGTAGCCAGCCTCTTTCATTGCCTTGATCTGGTTGGCGAGTCGCGAAGAGGCTTCGCTTTCCCTGGCATACACATGAAAACTGCCAATCAGTGCAGGGTTGTCGTCGCCATTGGCAGCCTTTAATTGAACCGCAAACTTGACCAGGCCGCTTTGCGGACCTGCGGTCAGGCCACCCCCCCAATTGCTGTCCTCGACAACAATACTTCCTTTATAACCGGCATCGCGCGCAGATTTAATTAACGTGGTCTGCATGTCAGCCCATTCCTGACTTGCGCTTTTACCGCCCTGATGGAAGGTATCCAGCACAAAGCCTGTGCGACTGCCAAACCTTTTGACAATGGTACTGATGTCGGCCGAGGCCTGCTTCAATTTGTCTCCCGTCAGCACGTTTCCGCTACCCTGGTTTGCATCGTCGCGGAACGTGAACTGAACTTTTACACCCTGTTTGCCCCCTTCATTGAGCAACGCCCTGAGCTTGTCCAACTGCCTGCTATCCTGAATCTGGTCGTGCGTCATCTGAAAGCGCAAGGTTCCGCCTCCAATCGCTTTCAGGTCCTGAATCATCTTCGTGGCTGCGGCAGGTGTGGCGATATCATCAGGATTGACGTTGGCTCCCCCGCGCAAGACGGGCTCGGCAGTTTTGACCGGCTCTGAAGCGGAAATCTTGTCTTTGTCTTTGACTTTGTTATCTGGCTCGGCAGGGGCCGTATTGTCTTTGACAGTGGCGACGTCATTGAGCACGGCCTTGGTATCATCCTGATTGACACGCGTTTTTTGACTGGTAAGTAACGCCGTATCCGACGGGGATGCTTCGCTCGCCAGTGCTTGAGCATTTCGCTTGAACATTGCTCTGGTATAGACCGGAGAGGTTTCCGCTGCTTCAGCGGAGTGCCTGTCGGAGGGCGTGTAAGTATCGAGTTTCGCCTGCGCATTTGAAGTTGTGTCAGTCGCGCCAGCGCTCGCCGGCTGTACGGTCCTGTCGGCCATGACAGGTTTCTCGTTAGCGGCCATGAGACTGTCATATAGCCTGGCTGAGCGGATATTCATCGGGTGTCTCAGTGATCGGTGCGAAAAGTGATTGCGCCTGGTGAAACAGGAGAATAAATCTCAAGGCAAGCGATAACGGATGGAATGACAGTATTCATATAAATACGTCGGAAACTTGATGGAGCGATTGAGCGACTGTTTCTATTTTTCTGTTGTTTATTGATACTCGGGCTCAGGGTGCAATTATATTCCGGGCATTGTCCATCGGAAGAGCAGGTTCGCCTAGATATAATTTTCAATGTTGGCAAAAACCGGAGGATTAATCCTGTGCTGACCTTTTTTGTCCGACGCGCTAATCGTTACTGATATGCAAGCGGGGGCCTGCGGCGGGCCCCGTGACCACTCTTTACAGAGGCTGAAATCCAACGCCAGACGCAGCCTGGCATCCATAGGTTACAGCCTGATGTTGCAGGACTCGTCAGCCAAACACCCGAATCGGCGACCCCGCATGCCACGCCTGAATGTCTTCGATCATCTGCCCGTAGAAGGTCCGGTAGTTATTTTCGGTGACATAACCGATGTGCGGAGTTGCCAGCACGTTGTCCAGCGTGCGGAACGGGTGGTCGGCCGGCAGTGGTTCGATGTCGAAGACGTCCAGCGCTGCACCGGCGATTCTGCGCTGTTGCAGTGTGTCGATCAGCGCGGCCTGATCGATGATCGGGCCGCGTGACGAGTTGATCAGATAAGCCTCGGGCTTCATCCAGCTCAGCGCCTCTGCGTCGACCAGACCGCGGCTGCGATCGCTGAGCACCAGGTGCACCGACAGCACATCGGCCTGCTCGAACAGTTGCTGTTTGCTGACATGGGTGACGCCTGACTCGGCAGCCGCCTCTGGCGTCAGGTTCTGGCTCCAGGCAATGACCTTCATGCCGAATGCCTGTCCGTAGCGGGCGATCCACTTACCGATACTGCCCAGGCCGAGAATGCCCAGGGTTTTGCCATGCAGGTCGCTGCCCAGTCCGACCTGCCAATTGCCGGCACGCAACGAGTTGGCCTCGGCTACCAGGTTGCGGGTGATGCCCATGATCAGCGCCCAGGTCAGCTCCGGTGCCGCATGCTTATAGCTTTCGGTTCCGCACACGACAATGCCCTGACGCTTCGCCGCAGCGGTATCGATCGCCGCATTGCGCATTCCGCCGGTGACCAGCAGTTTCAGCGTCGGCAGTTGGCTGAGCAACGTCGCATCGAACAGGGTTCGCTCGCGCATCACGCAAATGATGTCGAAGCCTTGCAGGCGCTGCGCCATGGTCGATGTATCGGCAGGGTAGTCATGCAGAAAGCTGACTGTGCCCACTGAGTCGAGTACGGACCAGTCCACGACATCGCTGGCGACGTTTTGCCAGTCATCGAGTACCGCTATTTTCAATAGGGTCATTGTCTGAAGGCCTCTTGATGGGATTGTTTTTCAAGGCAAACGCTAGTTGAACAGGCTGGCGGCGATGTTGATCGAAAAACCCAGAATCGCGGTGTTGAACACAAAACAGATCAACGACTGGCCGAGCACGACCTTGCGCATTTCGCGCGTCGCTACGCCAACGTCGGAGGTTTGCACCGCGACGCTGAGGGTGAACGAAAAGTACAGGAAGTCCCAGTAATCGGGGTTCTTTTCACCGCCCACAAATGCCAGTGCGGGTTCTTTGCCTTTCCAGGTGTAGAACATGCGTGCGTAATGCAGGCTGAAGATCACGCCGATCATCAGCCAGGAGCCGATGACCGTCAGGCCGGTGAAGGCGTGGTGAAGCATCTTGGCGTCGTTGGAAAGGCCTTTGCTGTTGGCGATTTCAAAAATGATTGCGGCCAGGCTGGCCAGCGCCGCGACGCAGACTGTAACCAGAATGACGCCCGCGTTTTCGTCTTCCCTCATCGCAACTCGCCGAACATCGTCAGCGTCGCTGCGCAGCGTGCGGATGAAAATCATGATCAGATAAAGCCATACCCCCGTGTCCCAGCCAGTCAGCAGGCTCTGGGTCAGTGTCGAGTGAGGTATGAGCCAGGACCAGGCGATGCCTGCGGTCAGGCCGACCAGAGCGGCAAGGGTGAGGCGAGGGCGGGTGCGGGCGAGATGGCGCATGCGGTCTAATCGTTACTGGACATTACCAGACAGTAGCATGCCGCTTCGGCAAGCCAAATTCGATTAAAAAAAACGGCGCGCAAGGGGGTTGCGCGCCGTGTGCCAGCCAGAGAGTGAACAGGCGGCGAGTCAACTGCGAGTGTCAGACCGATTCAACGCACCAGGCAAGGCTGCTTGTTATTGAATTTCCAGTCCGGGATCAGAAACTGCATGGCCACGGCGTCGTTACGCGCGCCCAGGCCCATGCCTTTATAGAGTTCGTGAGCCTTGGCCAACTGGTCCATGTCCAGCTCGACACCAAGCCCCGGTTTCTTCGGGACCTCGACCTTGCCACCGACGATTTGCAGTGGCGCCTTGGTCAGACGCTGGCCGTCCTGCCAGATCCAGTGCGTATCGATTGCGGTGATAGTGCCCGGTGCTGCAGCGGCGACGTGGGTGAACATCGCCAGGGAAATATCGAAATGGTTGTTGGAGTGCGAGCCCCAGGTCAGGCCCCACTCGTTGCACATCTGCGCCACGCGTACCGAGCCCTGCATGGTCCAGAAGTGCGGGTCGGCCAGTGGGATATCCACTGACTGCAACTGAATGGCGTGGCCCATTTCCCGCCAGTCGGTAGCGATCATGTTGGTAGCTGTCTTGAGGCCGGTAGCACGGCGGAACTCGGCCATCACTTCACGCCCGGAATAACCGTTTTCCGCGCCACACGGGTCTTCGGCGTAGGCCAGCACATGATGCTGATCGCGGCACAGGCGGATCGCTTCCTTGAGCGACCAGGCACCGTTCGGGTCCAGCGTAATGCGCGCCTCGGGGAAGCGTTCGGCGAGTGCGGTCACCGCTTCGATTTCCCGGTCACCGCTCAGCACGCCGCCCTTGAGCTTGAAGTCCTGAAAGCCGTAACGCTGATGCGCGGCCTCGGCCAGGCGTACTACGGCCTCCGGTGTCAGTGCTTCTTCATGGCGGATACGGAACCAGTCATTATCGGCCTCGGGTTCGCTGCGGTAGGCCAGATCGGTTTTGCGCTGGTCGCCGACATAAAACAGGTAACCGAGCATTTCGACCTGATCGCGTTGCTGACCTTCGCCCAGCAATGCGGCAACCGGTACTTCCAGATGCTGGCCGAGCAGGTCGAGGAGCGCCGCTTCCAGTGCGGTGACCGCATGAATGGCAATGCGCAGGTCGAATGTCTGCAAGCCGCGGCCACCGGCGTCCCGATCGGCAAACGCCTTGCGTGCCTCGTTGAGGATCTTCTGGTAGGTGCCGATGCTGCTGCCGACGACCAGCGATCGCGCGTCCTCCAGCGTCTGGCGAATCAGCTCGCCGCCAGGTACTTCGCCCACGCCGACATGCCCGGCATTGTCCTTGAGAATGACCACGTTGCGAGTGAAGTAGGGGCCATGTGCGCCACTCAGATTGAGCAGCATGTCGTCATGGCCCGCCACGGGCACGACCTGCATCTCGGTAATGACGGGGGTCTTGCTGGTGATATTGGATTGCTGAATATTCATGACGGGTCCTTTAAACGTAAGGCCTTGAAAATATGACCGATGAAAAAGTGGCTGCGCATGTGTGTCAGTGGGTCGCCGGCGTCTGAATGGCGGCGACCGGTGTCGCGCCAGGCTTGGGGGTGTTGCGCGCGGCGAAAACAATGATCGCGGCAATGATCGACGTGGCTGTCAGGCCATACAGCCCACCCTGGATCGAGCCGGTGTGTTCTTCCAGCAGGCCGAAGGTGGTCGGTGCTACGAAGCCGCCGAGGTTGCCCACCGAATTGATCAGCGCGATGACCGCTGCGGCGATCCGTGCGTCCAGATAGGCCTGTGGGATCGGCCAGAACAGCGAAGAAGCCGACTTGAAACCCAGCGCTGCAAAGCAGATGGCAACGAAAGCGAAGATCGGGCTGCCGGTAGTCGACATGAACATCCCGGCAGCGGCAATCAGCAGGGCAATGGCTACCCAGGCCTGCTGGCGTTTCCATTTGGCGGACAGCGTGGCGAACACGTACATGCCGATGATCGACAGCAGCCACGGAATGGAGTTGAACATGCCGACTTCGAAGTCAGTCAGGCTGCCCATTTTGCGGATGATGCTCGGCAGCCAGAACGTCGCTGCGTAAATCGTCAGCTGGATGAAGAAGTAGATCAGGCAGAACAGAATGATCTGACCGTCCTTGAGCAGCTTGCCGATGGAGGCCTTGACCGGCGTCGCGGCTTCGCGGGCAGCTTGTTCGGCATCGATGGCGTTGACCAGCGCATCCTGTTCTTCGCGGGTCAGCCACTTGGCATCGTGCGGTTTGGAGTCCAGCCAGAACCAGACGAAGAAGCACAGACCGACCGAGAACATGCCTTCGATGAAATACATCCACTGCCAGCCTTTAAGGCCGAAACCGGTGATTTGCAGCAGCAGGCCGGACAACGGGCCCGAGATCAGCGAGGCAATGGCCGAGCCGCTGAGGAAGATGGCAATCGCCTTGCCACGCTCGACGCCAGGCAGCCAGCGGGTGAAGTAGTAGATCACGCCTGGAAAGAAGCCGGCCTCGGCCACACCGAGCAGAAAGCGCAGGATGTAGAAGTGGGTTTCGTTCTGGATGAAGGCCATGCAGGCGGCGACGATGCCCCAGGTGAGCATGATTCGCGTCAGCCAGATACGCGCCCCGACTTTCTGCAGCAGGATGTTGGAAGGGACTTCGAAGAGGGCGTAGCCGATGAAGAACAGTCCGGCACCCAGGCCGTAGGCTGCTGCGCCGATGCCCAGGTCATGCTCCATGTGCGAACGCACGAAGCCGATGTTGACCCGGTCGATGTAGTTGACGATGAACATGATGACGAAAAGCGGCAGGACGTGACGTTTGACCTTCGATACGGCTGAATTAAGAGCCGAACCTGTGCCGTCGGCCATCCTGGAATTGGATGTGCTCACAGTTGAATCTCCCACTCGTTGTTTTTATGCGGGTATGTGCGAAGTGTGTCCTTCGCATTGTCGGTCATCATACAAGTAAATGGTGGTTGTGCAATCCCCTTGCGGTGACGATCTGCAAGATTATTAAACTCTGATCGGCTGCCGATGTGCAGGTGTGCGGGGGCTGTATGATGGTGTTAATTTAAAGTTTATGACCAGTAAATACTGGGGTTTTAGATCGTGCGTATCCGTTGATGCCTGTTCGGGACCTTGAACTTAGTGGCTGATGGTAGGCGGTTTGGATGGGACACAGGAACTTTGACAGTCGGGAATGACTTGTAATACAAGTAAGACAACTGTGCAGGGCGATTAAATCCGGCTTTCAAACGCCCTCAGCCCGGCATTTGCGCTGCCACGGCCGTGATACGGCAGCTTAACCAGACAAGTCAGGATTCACTCACCATGCAAGAGCCCGCCGGTACTGCGCCCAAACGCCGTCAGCACAGCCTGGCCACTGATCTGGTCACCGAACTGAGCCAGCGCATCCTGCTCGGCAAGATCGCACCGGGTCAGAAGCTGCCGTCCGAGAACCAGATCGTCCGTGAGCACGGCGTCAGCCGCACGGTGGTGCGTGAAGCGATTTCCAAATTGCAGGCGTCCGGGTTGGTGGTGACCCATCACGGCATCGGCACGTTCGTGCTCGAGCGCAGTGACCAGACGGGACTGCGCCTCAAAGTCGAAACGGTATCCAGAGTGCGCGATATCATCGAACTGCGTATCGGCCTGGAAACCCAGGCCGTGGCGCTGGCGGCTGTACGCCGCACCGATGAGCAACTGGCGGCCATGCGTCAGGCGCTGGACGACTATCAGGACCTGCTGGCCAACGACGACAGCTGCGTCGAGGCTGACAAACGCTTTCACATGCTGATCGCCGAAGCCACTGGCAATCCGTATTTTCTGGAGATCATGCAACACCTGGGCAGCGCGATCATTCCGCGCAGCCGCATCGCATCGAGCGAGCGCGCAGGCAACAACCTCGCGCATCAGGGCTATCTGGCCAACCTCGAACACGAAGCACTGCTCAGCGCCATTCGCCGCAAGGACCCGGATGCAGCACGTGCGGCGATGTGGACACACCTGAGCAACAGCCGTGAGCGGCTGGTCCCGCTGGAGTAGGCGCGAACGTGTTTGCTCCCACAAGAGCTCTCCATGCTCGAGCGTACGGCAAAAATGCAGGAGCGAACGTGTTCGCTAAAGGGCCCGTACAGTCGCAGAAGATTCGGCGTTCAAAACACCGCCTTCGCGAACAAGCGAAGCGTCGCCCGGTTCGCTCCTATACAAGCCTGGCGCCCCCGGTATCGACGATACAAGGGAGGCAGTTGCGTACTACGGTGTTGCGTTCAGCACGCCGAGCATCACTTGGGTCTGCCACTCGAAATACGGGTTGAACGTCAGGCGCGCATGGATCTTGCCCGGTTCGGTGTAACCCCAGTCCGAATACCATACCGGCTCGCCTGCCATGCACTTCGCGGTGTCCGGCGTGCTCTGGCCGTTCCAGCAGATACGCTGGCTGCCGGATACGCCGTAAAGCGGATTGTCCGCTGAAAAAAGCAGGCCCATGTGTGAAAAGCGGCTGATGCGGTATTCCGGCAGGTAGTCCTTGCGCACCTCGACGCGCGGCGTATTGGCAGCGCGGGCGGGCAGGTCGCCGTACCAGATCAGGCGACTGGCGGGATTGCTGAAGCGCTGGCTGAAATTATCCAGCACGTAATCAGTGTCGAGTACTGAATCGTGCTCGGCGATGGCGATGAATACCGGCTTGTCATAGCGGCGCTGATGCAGGCGGTCCTGGGCCAGCGCGCTGCTGCGATAGAACTGGGCAAAACCATTGGTGGGCATGTTCATGTAGCGAACCGGCGTCTGCATTGGGCGCAGGCCTTGGTTCGGCGCGGCGAGCCAGGGGCGTGCCCAGCCGATCCACGGGGTCAGCCAGGCATAGCCGCTGTTGGAGCGAAATGCCGGCGAGAACAAGAGCAGCCCGGCGATTTCGTCATGCCCATAGGCGTAATCAAGGACCAGATTGGCACCGGTCGAAAAGCCTCCCAGATAGACCTTCGGCACTTCACGAGCGAGCAGTTGCGCCTGTTCGCGCACCACGCGCTGCCACTGTTCGAGGCGCACGTCGAGCATGTCTTCGGGCTTGGTGCCGTGCCCCGGCAATAAAACGGTTCGGACCAGATAACCCTGAGCGGCAAGCATCTGTGCAACGTCATGAAACGACCACGCCGAATCCCCCAGGCCATGCACCAGCAGCACGCCGCCCTTGGGTGTCCCGCTCGGGGTCCACTGGCGTGGCGCGTTCCAGTCCAGCTCGGCCTGGTGGTCGGCGGTCTGAAAGTTGCGCTGGTTGCGAATCAGCTCGAGGGTCTGCTGACGGTAGTCTTCAAAGCGTTGTTTCGGCTCATCGCTTTCCGCCATTGACGTGCAGGCTTGCAGGGTCAACAGCGACAGCAGGCTGGCGAGTCGGAATTTGATCAAAAGGGGGCCTGTGCGCACATATATGAGGGTTCAAAAGGTCGACGCGGGCACTCTGCCATGTACGTCGCGCCCGTGACTACTTTCAGGCACACTCGGGCGTTCTATAACTTCAACAAAATGTATCCATATGCCCAAGCATTGCAAGCCTCGCCACGCGCCTGGAGTCGTTCATGTTCGCCCTTGATCGAGCGCTGGCCCAGGACATCGTCGACCGGGCCATGGCCATCCTGCCGTACAACGTCAATGTCATGGATTACCTGGGCATTATCATCGGCAGCGGTGATGCCGAGCGATTGTGTACCCGTCATGAAGGCGCGCAGCGAGTGCTGGCCAACCGGCAGGTGGTGGAAATCGATTCTCTGGCAGCGTCACAGCTCGGGGGTGTCAAGCCGGGTGTCAACCTGCCGCTGATGCTCGATCATCAACTGGTGGGCGTGCTCGGCATCACCGGCGAGCCGGACGAAGTGCGGGTGTATGGCGAACTTGTCAAGATGACTGCCGAGATGCTCATGGAACAGCGCCGCCAGCAGGCTGACCTTCAATGGCGGGCGCAGCGCAGCGAAGACCTGCTGGCTCGCCTGCTGTTGCCGGATTGTCCCGACAGCCTGGTGGATGAAGCGCGACAGCTGGGTTTGCAGCCGCACATGGCGCGTCAGGTGGTACTGCTCCAGTTTGCCGAGCAGGGGCTGGCTGCCAGCCAGGTTGCCAAATGGCTCGGCACGCGCTACGCCGACAGCTGGTGCGTGCTGCGTGAGCCCACCTTGCTGTACTGGTGCCGCGCCACGGGCAAGGAGCGTGACGATGCGCTGCTGCTCAAGCAGTTCGATGAACACCACTGGCCAGTGCTGCGTATGGCCACTGTGGCGCAATCGAAGGATCTGCCCACCCTGCGCCAGGCCTGCGCGGCAGCGCGGGATCTGCTCGACTACGCCAGCCAGGCAAGGCCGGCACAACGCCTGCTGCGTCTTGACGCCTATCGGCTGCCGGTGCTGTTCTGGCGTTATCGTCATGACTGGCTGGCCGAGAACGTCGCCGAGCCGATGGAGCGTCTGCACACGCATGCACAACTGCTCGACACCTTATGCAAATGGTTCGAGTACAGCGGCGAAAGCCAGGCGTGCGCTGAAGCGCTGGGTATCCATCGCAACAGCCTGCGCTACCGGCTGGAGAAGATTGGCGAGCTGACGGGTTGCGATCCTTACAAAACCGATGACCTGCTGCGCCTGTACCTGGGGGCGCAGATGATCACCGGTCACACCTGAAGCCGGGTTTTGTTCAAACGCCCGATGACGACCGCAGATCATTGTGCGAACGGCAGGCGGAGAACACGGTTTTGAGTGAGAGCATGCGAGATACCGGATCTGGAGAACAACAATGAAAATCGTCATCGCCCCCGACTCGTTCAAGGACAGCCTCAGCGCCCAGGCAGTTGCCGACGCGATCGCCAGTGGTCTGGCCGAGGTCTGGCCGCACGCCGAACTGATCAAATGCCCGATGGCAGATGGCGGGGAGGGCACCATCGAGGCGCTGCTGGCTGCCTGCAATGGTGAACTGATGAGTGCCAGCGTCAGCGGTCCGCTTGGCGCCCCGGTCAATGCTCAGTGGGGCTGGCTGGCGGAGAGCAGGACCGCAATCATCGAAATGGCCATGGCCAGTGGCTTGCAACTGCTGACCCTGGCACAACGCGACGCCTGTGTGACCAGCACGGAAGGCACCGGTCAGCTGATCTCGGCGGCGCTGGATGCAGGAGCCCGTCGGGTGATCCTGGCCATCGGCGGCAGCGCAACCAATGACGGCGGCAGTGGCATGCTTTCAGCCTTGGGCGCGCGCTTTCTGGATGCCGACGATCAGACTCTGGCGCCGGGTGGACTTGCGCTTGCCGACCTGGCGCGTATCGATCTGAGCGGCTTCGATCCACGCTTGTCTGACGTGTGCGTCGAGATCGCCGCCGACGTCGATAATCCACTCTGCGGGCCGAATGGCGCCTCTTCTATCTTCGGCCCGCAAAAAGGCGCATCGCCTGAGCAGGTCATGGCGCTGGACGCTGCGCTCGGCTGTTTTGCCGACCATACGGCTCAGGTTCTCGGCCAGGACTTGCGCGACAGTCCTGGCAGCGGTGCGGCCGGAGGCATGGGCTTTGCCGCCAAGGCCTACCTGAAGGCCTCGTTTCGTGCCGGCGTGGAAGTGGTGGCCGACCTGACCGGGCTGGAACACGCGTTGATCGGTGCCGATCTGGTCATCACCGGCGAAGGCCGTTTCGACGCGCAAACCCTGCGCGGCAAGACGCCGCTTGGCGTTGCGCGAGTCGCCCGGCGTCGGCAAGTGCCGGTGATTGTGCTGGCGGGAACCCTGGGCGAAGGATACCAACAGCTGTATGCGCAAGGCATCGGCGCCGCCTTTGCTCTGGTCAGCGGACCGATGAGCCTTGAGCAGGCCTGCCGTGATACCCGCCGCCTGTTGCACGAGCGTGCGCGTGACGTGGCGCGTCTCTGGCAGATGGCTTCGGGCCGTTGATGATCGCGCTGTGATCAACGGCAGCAGCCTGGCAATCGGCTGTTATTTTCATTAAGCCTGCGAATATTCACTGGCCGTGCTAAAGAATTGCCTGGTCAGGGCGATATGCTATCGGTTGTCTGACAACTTCGAGTCGGACACCGTCCTCCAAAAAAATATAAAGAGCTCTGGTCATGAATCTACGCAAACTCACTATCGCTCGTCGTGCCGGTCTGGGTTTTACTCTCATTTCCCTGTTGGTGGCATTGCTGGGGTGGTTTGCGCTGGCACAGATGTCGACCATTCGCCAGAGTGAGGTGGCGGTGGAGACCAACTGGCTGCCCAGCATGCGAGTGGTCAACGATATCCGCGAGATCATGCTGCGCATTCGGACCATTTCCCTGCGCATGGCGCTGGACACCGATCCTGCGAGCATTCCGACCTATCGTGGTCAGCTGGACGTACGTCTGGGCGATCTGGACAAGAAGCTGGCCATTCTCAAGACCTTTGTCGACACCCCGGAAGAGAAGTCGCTGACCGACCAGTTCATGGTGACCATGGGCCAATACCGCAGTGCGCTGGACCGCTCATTTGTACTGGCTGGCCAGGGCGATAGCGTCGGACTGAACAAGCTGCTGCTGGTCGACATGAAGCAGATCGTCGACGGTTCCGGCAAGCAACTCGGTGATCTGGCCGACTTTTATGTCACCAAGGTCGATGCGGAAGGCAAGTCCGCCGAAGCCCAGTACGGTAAGTCGCGCGACATCGTCATTATCTTCGTGGTGATTGCCGCGCTGTGCACCATCGGCCTGGCACTCTGGCTGACCCGCAGCATCGTCGGTCCTCTGCAGCGCGCGGTCACCGCCGCCGAGCAGGTTGCCAACGGCGACCTGACCCACACCATCGAGGTCGATGGCGAAGACGAAGTCACCCGGCTGTTGCGTGCCCTGGCGACGATGCAGATCAATCTGCGTGAAGCGATGCGCCACATCGGCAGTTCGGCCACGCAACTGGCATCGGCCGCCACCGAGCTCAACTCGGTCACCGAAGACAGCTACCGCGGGCTGAACCAACAGAATGCGGAGATCGATCAGGCCGCCACGGCGATCAACGAAATGACCTCGGCAGTAGAAGAAGTTGCGCGTAATGCCGTGTCCACATCGGACGCCTCAAATCAGTCCAGCACCTCGGCGCTGGCGGGCCAGACGCGGGTAATCGAGACGGTACAGTCGATCCAGACGCTGACCGACAACGTGCAGGCCACCTCGACGCTGGTGCAAAACCTTGCCAATCAGTCGCAGGATATTGGCAAAGTGCTGGACGTGATCCGCTCGATTGCCGAGCAGACCAACCTGTTGGCACTCAACGCCGCCATCGAGGCGGCACGGGCAGGCGAGTCGGGCCGCGGTTTCGCGGTGGTGGCGGACGAAGTCCGGGCATTGGCGCATCGCACCCAGCAGTCGACCCTGGAAATCGATTCGATGGTCAGCGCCATGCGCAGCGGTTCGGCGCAGGCACTCGACTCGATGAACACCAGCCGTGACCGGGCCGACTCGACGTTGGCACTGGCCAAGGGCGCGGGTGAGTCCTTGAGCGAAATCACCTCGTCGATCAACCAGATCTCCGAGCGCAATCTGGTGATTGCCAGCGCGGCTGAAGAGCAGGCGCAAGTGTCGCGTGAAGTTGATCGAAACATCGTCAACATTCGCGATCTGTCCATGCAGTCGACTCAGGGCGCCAACCAGATCAGTGCGTCGAGCCATGAATTGTCGCGTCTGGCCGCTGACCTGAATCAGGTGGTCTCACGCTTCAAGGTGTAAAACCCTACATTGATACAGGTTGTGTCCGCTTGCCGACGATCGACCGGACGCGCATTATGCCCTCGGTCGAAATGACCTCCGGTACAGTCTGGGCACAACCTTATCGAAGGGGGCGGCATCGCTTCATGAATAACAATAATCAAACCTTCAGCAGTTGGCTGCGCTCGCCAGCCCATCACCAGTGGCTGGCCCTGGAAGGCAATCGTCTGTTGACCTTCGCCAAGGCCTCCAGACTGGACAACGGCTTTGGCAGTCTTGATGACTACGGTCGGCTGATGGTCGGTGCCACCGCAGGAACCATGAACACTGCGCGCATGACCCACTGTTTTGCCATGGCCCATGCGCAGGGCATTCCCGGTTGTGCTGCGCTGGTCGATCACGGTATCGCCGCGTTGCAAGGCCCGTTGCACGATGCCGAACATGGCGGCTGGTTCAGCGCCGCGCTCGAAGACGGCGGCAAGACCGACAAACAGGCTTATCTGCATGCGTTCGTTGCCCTGGCGGCCAGTTCCGCCGTGGTGGCGGGGCGGCCTGGGGCGCAGGCATTGCTGTCCGACGTCATCCAGATCATCCAGACGCATTTCTGGAGCGAGCAGGAAGGCGCCATGCGTGAGTCGTTCGCGCGGGACTGGAGCAATGAAGAGACCTACCGCGGTGCCAACAGCAACATGCACAGCACCGAAGCTTTCCTCGCGCTCGCTGATGTGACCGGCGACGCGCAGTGGCTCGACCGGGCGCTGAGCATCGTCGAGCGGGTTATCCACGAGCATGCCGGTGCCAACAATTTTCAGGTCGTCGAGCATTTCACCCAGGACTGGCAGCCGCTGGCCGATTACAACCGGGAAAATCCGGCGGACGGTTTCCGGCCCTTCGGCACCACGCCGGGGCATGCTTTCGAGTGGGCTCGGCTGGTGTTGCATCTGGAGGCTGCACGCCGTCAGGCCGGACGCGCCAACCCCGAATGGTTGCTGGACGACGCCCGCCAACTGTTTGCCAATGCCTGCCGGTACGGTTGGGATGTCGACGGTGCCCCGGGCATCGTTTACACCCTCGACTGGCAGAACCAGCCGGTAGTCCGTCATCGTCTGCACTGGACTCACTGCGAAGCGGCCGCTGCTGCTGCCGCATTGCTGCAACGTACCGGCGAGCAACAGTATGAAGACTGGTATCGCTGTTTCTGGGAGTTCAACGAGACACTGTTCATCGATCACGAACATGGCAGTTGGCGCCATGAGCTGAACGAGCGCAACGAGCCCAGCGCAGACATATGGCCCGGCAAGCCGGACCTTTATCACGCCTATCAGGCCACGTTATTGCCGGTGTTGCCGCTGGCACCTAGCCTGGCCAGCGCCCTGGCGGGGCTGGAATGAACGGCTAGCGTCTGTTGAGCTTGAGATCGGAAGTCAAAGCGCAGGGATGCGTTTGTCGGTCAGGCGGATGATCTGCCTGGCCAGGAAGCTTCCGGTCAGGATCACGCCGAACAGGCGCAAGGTCTGCATCGCCAGCACGAAGCCGACGTCGGCATGCGTATCGATGGCAATAATGGCCATGGTGTCCAGGCCGCCCGGGCTGGTCGCCAGGTATACCGAGAGATAATCCTTGCCCATCATCACCGCAATCAGCCAGGCCGACACAGCACAGAGCACGATCAACAGCAGTGAGGCCAGAATCATCATCGGCAGTCGTCTCCAGACGTATTGCACCGTTGGCCGGTCGAAACGCAGGCCGACGTAGCAGCCGATGGCACCGTAAGCGATGGGCAGCAACCAGGCTGGAACGCTGATCTGCATCACACCACTCAGTTGCAGCGCGCCGCCGAGCATCAGCGGCACCAGCAGGGCACCTGCCGGGAGACGCGAGCCGAGTGCCACGCCTGCGGCAATCACCGCCAGGCTCAGCGCCAGATCGACAAGGTCAAGGCTGGGCAAGACCGCCGCACTGCTGTGCAGGGCCGCAGCGGAATCCGGGGTGCCGATGAAATGGCTGACCAGCGCGCCGATGGTGACCACGCAGACCACGCGCACATATTGCATGGTGGCGACAATGCGTGAGTCGGCACCGTAATCTTCGGACATCGCGACCATCGCCGAGGCCGCGCCCGGTGACGTGCCCCAGGCTGCCGTGTTGCTCGGAATGCCGGCAAAGCGCACCAGCACCAGTCCAACTGCCGCGCTCAGCACCACCGTGAGGATGGTCGCCAGGAGCATGACATGCCATGAATGAAGGGCGGTGAGCAGCACACTGACCGACATGGCATGCGCGATCAGCACGCCGACCGTGCCCTGACCGAGTTGAAAGGCCCGCTTGGGCATGCGGATGCTGGCACCTGATACGCCAAAGCCTATGGCGACCAGCATCGGCCCGAGGAACATCGCAGCAGGCATATCGAACAGTTTGAGCAGTTGCCCGGCAATGCCGGCCATCAGGATCAGACCCGCCCATTGAGTCAGCGGGGAAAGGGAGGAAAGCGAAAAGCGTGAAGCGTTTGACAAGGACGTTCTCCTTGATTGGGGTGAATCACATGCAAACAGTATCGACTTCCCAACCCATCAAGTCTATTTTCTAATAATCATGAATTGATAACTTTGGTTGATAGATATGGACCTGCGCGATCTCACCTATTTCGAAACCATTGCCGAGCTGGGGCATCTCGGACGTGCTGCGGAGAAGCTAAATCGCAGCCAGCCAGCGCTGACCAAGAGCATTCAGCGCCTCGAGGAGTCATTCGGAACGCGACTGTTTCAACGTGACGGCCGAAGGATCAAGCTGACGCCCGTGGGCGAGTTGCTGCAGGCGCGCGGCAAGGAGTTGCAGCAAAGCATTGCCCAGACCCAGCGCGAGGTGCGGGATTTCGCCAGTGGCATGGTGGGCAACATTCGGGTCGGCTGCGCCGCGACGATGGCGGAATATTTGATGCCGAAACTGACGTCCGCCTTGTTGCAGCGCACCCCGGACGTCACCTTGAAACTGGTGATAGGTCAGGATGACCTGTTGCGCGAATCATTGCGCTCCGGTCAACTGGACATGATCATTTGCGCGCTGGCGCCCGACAGTGAAGACGTCACCAGCTTTGCCATACTCAGGGACGAAGCCGTGGTGGTCGCCAGCAAGAATCATCCGATCTTCAAGCCGTCGTTGAAAATGAGTGACCTGTGCGCGTATCGCTGGGTACTGCCGCCTGTGAGTGTTTCATCGCGCAAATGGCTGGACGCAACCTTCGCTGCTCATGGCCTGCCGCTGCCGACGGTGCAGATCGAAGCGAACTCGATCTCGCTGTTGCCGGGGCTGATTGCCCGCAGCAACCTGTTGAGCTTCATTGCCCGCGAGTCGCTGGAGTTCGGCAAGACCATGCAGCACCTGCGTGAAGTGCCGCTGGAGCAAACCACCCTCAAACGCACCATTGGTGTGACGTTGCGCAAGGGCGGTTACCTGTCACCCGCAGCAGAAGGCATGTTGCAGATGCTGCGCGATAACGGCGGGGACTTTCTGGGGTGGGGCTGACCGCACCGGTCAGCCGCTTGTGGGCAGGGCCTGAAAGCCACTCAGGTACTTTGCCAGCGCCTCTGCACCCAGCTCCACGGTTGAGCTGGTGCCCGCCCAGCTGCAGGCGAGCATCAGGTTACGCGGCAGGTCGAAGTCTTCAACCGTAAACCCATTGGCGTCGAGACCGTTTTCATCGTGGGGAACCAGTTCGCGCAGCGACGCCACCGGTTCAAAGTACGCCCACACTGGCTTGTTCAGTGCGACCGCCATACCGACTTCGAAGGCCGTGCCCGAATCCGGCTCCAGGCCACGGAACACGTTGAGGTTGACCAGCATCGCTGAGCAGCGGTGGATCATCGCGACATTCATCGAGTAAATCTGCTGTGCGGTTTCATGCGCTGTTCGTCCGTGCGTGACCTCATTGTCAAACGGGTACAGACCCTCAAGTCCGTGTGCGGCGCACAGAGCCTTCAGATAGCGTCCATGTTCCACGGCATCGGTCCTGAACACGTCGAAGCCTGCGAGATAAACCAGTGGCGCGTGCATATTCGTCTCTCGGCTGCAGATGTTGTCGCGCCGATTCTAAGGCCGACCGTCTGCCCGCGATACATGCCATTGATCGGTCGAACACGATCAGCAGGCGTTTGCACTGGAATCTGTACGGATAACCAGTATCCTTGTTCAGTCTGCTCATTTGTCATGTGAACGCTGGCCTTGAATACTTCGCCCCTCGACAATCCGTTTTACTACCTGGAAAACTTCCGTCAGGTCCTTGACTGGATTGCCCGGCGCTACGATGACCTGCTCGACGCAACCGAGCGCCGCTTCATCAGCGAGTTTGCCGAGCTGCCGGTCCCCGCCCAGGGGTTGCTGGTGCGCATGGTGATGCGCAAGGGTGTGTTGTTTCGGGCCAGCAAACTCGGTTATGTCGAGATTGGCGACCCTCACGACGCCGTATTGCCGCTGCTGGCGCGGGAGTGGGTCGACATCGCTCCGCCACTGGGCCTGAGCGAGTTGTTCCAGCTGCTGCGTCGGGATGAGTTGAGCCACTGCTTCAAGGACCACGCGGTCAAGGGCCCTGAGCGCAAGCAGGATTGGTTCGAGCGCCTGCAGCCCATGTACCCGTCGCCGCAGTCCCTCGAACAATGGCATCCGACGTTGCCCGACGCCGTGTTCGGCCTGAAGATCATGCCGCTGTGTGATCGCCTGCGCTTGCTGTACTTCGGCAATCTGTACCAGGAATGGTCTGAATTCGTGCTGGCTGACCTGGGTATCTACCGCTACGAAAAAGTCGAGTTTTCGCTGGAGTCGCGTGGCATCAACGAGCGTGCGGATATCGATGTGTGTCTGCAATTGCATGCCTGTCGTGAAGCGCTGGAAACCTGCCTGGAACTGCATGCGCTGGCCGAGCGGGTCATTGCCATCGAATGCGGCAACCCATGGTTGCTCATGCGTCGTGGCAAACTGCTGTTTCGTATCGGGCAACAGGCCGAGCGCATGCAGGACTGGCCTCTGGCGATGGCGGTGTATCGTCAGTCGAGTTACCCCGGCGCGCGTTCAAGGCAGATCCGCGTGCTGGAGCGCAACGCTGAGTACGCAGCGGCGCTGGCGCTGGCGGAGCAGGCCCGCCTCGCTCCGGAAAGTGATGCCGAGGTCCAGCACCTGTCACGCGTCTTGCCACGCCTGCAACGCAAGCTCGGCCTGACTGCCGCGCGCAAGCGCACGGTGCGGGCCATTGCGCGGCTGGACGTGAAGGTCACGCCAGTGTCGGGCATGAGTGTCGAGCGTTTGATACGCCTGCATCTCGAAGAAGAGCAGGGCGGGGAGGTGCATTACGTCGAGAATGCGCTGATCAATTCACTGTTCGGGCTGCTGTGCTGGCGAGCCATTTTCGCCCCGTTGCCGGGTGCATTCTTTCATCCGTTTCACAGTGCGCCGAGTGACCTGTACAGCCCTGACTTTTATCAGCGCAGAGCATCGTTGTTCGATGCCTGTCTGACGCAACTGGAGTCTGATGAATACCTGACAACCATTCGTGAGCATTTTGAGAGCAAATACGGTCTGCAATCACCCTTTGTATTCTGGGGAGCACTGACGCCGGAGCTTCTGGAACAGGCGCTTCATTGCCTGCCGGCAGAGCACTTGCTTCGCTGGTTTCGTCGGCTGTTGCAGGACATAAAAGCCAACCGGACCGGGATGCCCGACCTGATCCAGTTTTTTCCGGAGCAGCGTCGTTATCGAATGATCGAGGTCAAGGGGCCGGGTGACCGCCTCCAGGACAACCAACTGCGCTGGCTGGACTTCTGTGCCGAGCATGGCATGCCGGTGGAGGTGTGTTACGTGCAATGGGCGACTGACGACAGTGCCTGCGTCAGTAGCGACCTGTCAGATCATCAAGGGGCCTTGTGCCCGTCCTGAGTGTCCTGATGATCCGCATCATGGGGCTGTTTCGAATCATGAGGCTTGTCGTCCGCGCTGCCGTTCTTTCCCGGCAAGGGGTCCATGCCTTTGGTGCCGGGGCTTGTGCCTGGTGCGCCGGGGCTGGTGCCGTCGACGTTCTTTTCCATTCCGGTGCCCGGGACTTTCGGACCGTCGCTGACCGGGTTGGTCGGTCCGGTCGAACCTGCAAGCGCACTGGTCGCCGACAGGGCCAAAAATGTCGCCAGGCTTATCGCCCCCAATCTATTCCTGATCATGGTGCAAACTCCGTGAGTACTTTGATCGAAACAGTACGTTGACTGAAACTGTACCGCGAGAAGGGTAGACCCGCGGGCAGGGCATGGTCCTACCCGCGTAAGACGCCTGATTACTGAGTCTTGGTCTTTTCAGTGGTGGTGCTCTTGTCGTGCGTACCGTGTGTCGTCTTGTTGTCGTGCTTCATCGAACGCTCGGCTGCCGCTTCCTTGCTTTCAGCTTGCGCGCCTGGAGTCTCGGACGAGGTGCGGTCCATCGGCTGGGTATTGGTGCCCGGCAGTTTGGTCGCATTCTTGTTGATCGGGGTTTCAGGGGTGGTGGTCGACTCGGCAAAGGCGGCACCCGAAGCTACAGCCATCAGGCCAGCAAGAGTCAGGGCAGTCAGTTTGGTCTTGATCATGATGATTACTCCGTTGTTTTAAAGTACTCACGTTGGTCATTGGCCAGTGGCCATAGGTGCCGTCGAACCCGACGAACGGTAGATATGTTCGATGCATCAAGGCTTACGCCGTTGCTATCCGCCGTGAGAGTCATCACGCGCTCTTTTCGGTCATCCACGCCCCCCCTTAACGCCGTCGACAGCGAAGTTTTAAGTTGATTTAGCTATAACTTGACCGCTCGGTCATTTACAAAGATTCTTAAAATCACACTTTCTTACATTTTTATAACGAAGCGGGCATTCCGCTACCTGATGAGTGGTGGCAGAAGGCTATTTGGGTTTGCGCGTCGAAAATGTCCCGTAAACATTGGGTTTGGAAGGGATTTTCGTAGCTGGCGACGTAGGAAATTACTTACAAAAAAGTTCCCCTAACGACACGATTCGTTGGATTGTCATTAAACAGCAACATTTGAGGTTTTAAATCCGCCTCGGGCCTCCTTAAGTGGACCACCACACAATCTCCTGGACTGAGGTATTACCGTGATTCTGCTGACTAAAAAACGCTTGTCGCTTCTGATCGCATCGCTGTGCCTTAGCGGTGTGGCTCACGCGACTGATGTAACAGGCGCTGGTTCGAGTTTCGTCTACCCGGTTATTTCGGCGTGGTCCCAGGACTACAGCAAGAGCAAGGATAACCGTATCAACTATCAGTCCATCGGTTCGGGTGGTGGTATCGCCCAGATCAAGGCTGCGACCGTTGACTTCGGTGCATCCGACGCCCCGATGTCTGCAGAAGATCTGCAGGCCGGCGGCCTGGGTCAGTTCCCAAGCGTGATCGGCGGTATCGTGCCGATCGTCAACGTCGAAGGCGTCGAAAGCGGCGAGCTGAAGCTGGACGGTCCAACCATCGCCAAGATCTTCATGGGCGACATCAAGAAGTGGAACGACCCGGCAATCACTGCGCTGAACTCGGGCGTCAAACTGCCTGATACCGCAATCACCGTCGTTCACCGTTCGGACGGTTCGGGCACCACGTACAACTTCACCAACTACCTGAGCAAAGTCAGCCCGGAGTGGAACGAGAAGCTGAAGTTCGGTTCGACCGTGCAGTGGCCAGCAGGCGTGGGCGGCAAGGGTAACGAAGGTGTTTCGGCCTACGTGAAGCAGATCAAGGGTTCGATCGGCTACGTCGAGTACTCCTACGCAACCACCAACAAGCTGTCCTACACCCAGTTGAAAAACGCTGCCGGCAAATTCATCAAGCCTGACGCCAAGGCATTTGCTGCCGCCGCCGACACTGCCGACTGGGCAAGCGCCAAAGACTTCAACCTGATCATGACCAACGCGCCGGGTGAGGCTGCATGGCCGATCACCGCGACCACGTGGATCATCATGTACAAGAAAGCCAAGAACGAAGAGAAAAGCACGGCTGCTTTCGACTTCTTCAAGTGGTCCCTGGAAAACGGCCAGAAGCAGGCCGAGAAACTGGAATATGTAGCGTTGCCGAAATCGCTGGTTGATCGCGTGGAAAGCTACTGGAAAACGGAATTCACCAAGTAAGTGATTCAACCCGTACCACCCCTGTCATCAGTCGCGATATCGGCTCGGTGACAGGGGCTTTTCCTTGCGAGTGGCCTCAACATGACTGAAAACACCCAATACCTGTCCGCTAACGTCTCCGCTGGTGAGTCCGAGGGCGAGAAGCGCGCCAAACGGGATCATCGTCATGACCTGTGGTTCAAGCGTTCATTGCAGGCTGCAGCGATGCTGGTGCTTGCTTTGCTGGGTTGTATTGCCTTGTCGACCCTGTGGGGCGGCAGTCTGGCATTCCAGACTTTCGGGTTTGGCTTTCTGACCAGTACCGAGTGGGACGTGAACGCCGGCAAGTTTGGCGCTCTGGTTCCGATCTACGGCACCCTGGTGACCTCTTTTCTGGCTTTGCTGATCGCCGTACCGGTGAGTTTCGGCATTGCAATCTTTCTTACCGAAGTGGCGCCGCCCTGGTTGCGCATGCCGATCGCCTCGGCCATCGAGCTGCTGGCCGGTATCCCTTCGATCATCTACGGCATGTGGGGGCTGTTCGTCTTCGGCCCGTTCATGGCTGAACACCTGTCGCCGTGGATCACCGAAAACCTTGGCGCACTGCCGCTGATCGGTCCGATGTTCCAAGGGCCGCCGTTGGGTATCGGCATGCTGACAGCCGGTATCGTACTGGCGATCATGATCACGCCGTTCATTACCTCGGTGATGCAGGAAGTCTTCCGCACCGTGCCCGTGGCCCTCAAAGAGTCGGCCTATGCACTGGGCGGTACAACCTGGGAAGTGGTCTGGGATATCGTGCTGCCGTACACCCGATCGGCCGTGGTCGGCGGTGTGTTTCTGGGGCTGGGGCGCGCGCTCGGCGAAACCATGGCGGTAACCTTCGTACTGGGCAACGCGCATCAGTTCTCGGCTTCGCTGATGATGCCGAGCAGTTCGATCGCTTCGGTGATCGCCAACGAGTTCAACGAGGCCTACACCGACTTGCACCGTTCGGCACTGATCGCCCTTGGCTTCCTGTTGTTCGTCGTCACCTTCATCGTGCTGGCCCTTGCACGCCTGATGCTGTCGCGCCTTTCGCGTAAGGAGGGGTTATGAGTAAGGATGTGACCGGCAGCGAGCACCTGTATCGGGTTCGCAGCATCAAGAACAAGATTGCGATGGTGCTCAGCTGTGGTGCCACTGCCTTCGGCCTGCTGTGGCTGGTGTGGATTCTGCTGACCACTATCATCAAGGGCATCGACGCGCTCAACCTGCAACTGTTCACCGGCATGACTCCGCCGCCTGGTACCGAAGGTGGACTGGCCAACGCGTTCTACGGCAGTGTGCTGATGTCCGGCATCGGCCTGCTGATCGGTACGCCGATCGGTCTGATGGCCGGCATCTGGCTGGCCGAGTTTGCCCGCTACACCAAACTGGGCAACGCCGTGCGCTTCATCAACGACATCCTGCTGTCGGCACCTTCGATTGTGCTCGGTCTGTTCGTCTACACCGTCGTGGTACTGCCACTCAACGCGGTGACAGGCCATCAGGTGGGCTTTTCTGCGATTGCCGGTGCGCTGGCGCTGGCATTGCTGGTGATCCCTGTGGTGGTGCGTACCACTGACGAAATGATGCAACTGCAACCCTCGACCATGCGTGAAGCTGCGCTGGCGCTGGGCGTGCCGCAATGGAAGCTGACCCTGCAAATCGTCCTTCGCGCGGCCAAGGCTGGTGTGGTAACCGGCGTATTGCTCGCATTGGCACGCATCACCGGCGAAACCGCGCCGCTGCTGTTCACCGCTTTCGGCAACCAGTTCTGGAGCAGCGATCTGCTCAAACCCATCGCCAGTGTTCCGGTGGTGGTTTTCCAGTACGCCATGAGCCCTTTCGATGACTGGCACTCCCTGGCATGGGCCGGTGCGCTGGTCATGACGTTGTTCGTACTGATACTGAGTCTGCTGTCTCGCTTAATTCTTCTGCGCAATAGGGCGTCCTGATGAACAACCTTTCCCTGGCCAACGAAAAAACCAAGATCCAAGTGCGCGGTCTGGAGTTTTTCTACAACAACCAGAAGTCGTTGAAGTCCATCGACATGACCATCCCCGAGAAGCGCATCACGGCGATCATCGGCCCGTCGGGTTGCGGTAAATCGACCCTGCTGCGCGTCTTCAACCGCATCTACGCGATGTACCCGAAGCAGGAAGCGCGCGGTGAAGTGCTGCTCAATGGCGAGAACATCCTGGCCCCAGGCTATTCGATGAACCGCCTGCGCAGCCATGTGGGCATGGTGTTCCAGAAGCCGGTGCCGTTCCCGATGTCGATCTACGACAACATTTCCTACGCCATCAAGCACCACGAAAAACTGTCGCGTCGGGAAATGGAAGATCGCGTCGAGCAGGCCCTGCGTGGCGCGGCCTTGTGGGACGAGGTCAAGGACAAGCTCAAGCAGAGCGCGACCGGCCTGTCCGGCGGTCAGCAGCAGCGTCTGTGCATCGCCCGTACCATCGCGCTGCGTCCTCAGGTATTGCTGCTCGACGAGCCGACCTCGGCACTTGACCCGATTTCCACAGGACGTATCGAACAGCTGATCACCGAGCTTAAAGAGCAGTTCACCGTGATCATCGTGACTCACAACATGCAGCAGGCGGCGCGTTGCTCCGACTACACCGCCTTCATGTTCATGGGTGAACTGATCGAGCACGGCGACACCGATACCATCTTCACCAAGCCCTCCAAGACCCAGACCGAAGATTACATCACTGGTCGTTTCGGCTGATCATCCGGCCAGGGCGGGCGCTTCCTGGCGCTCGCCCATGAACTCCTCGATCCTGCTGCGTAGCCAACGCTCGGCAGGGTCGCTGTCCATCACACTCAGCCACGTCATCGACAGGTCCAGCCCCGGTGTGGGGAAGGGCAGTGGCTCGTCATACAGCAAGCCCAATGCGCTCATGGCCTTTGCCGCATAGTCGGACAGCCCCGAAATCATGTCGGTGCCGGCCATCAATGCGGGCAGGGTGGCGAACTGCGGCACCGACAACACCACCTGACGCTTGCGCCCCAGCGCGGTCAGCCACTCATCGGCGAAACTGCTGACACTCGCGACGTGCGACACCACAACATGTGGGCGCGAGCAGTATTCGTCCAGGCTCATGGGGCTGGCAGGCTTGTCGGCGCGCACCAGCCTCGGCTGCACGTTACGCAGCGTCTTGCGCTTGGCATTGGCGGGCAGTTCACGGGTCAGGCAGACGCCAACGGTGATATCGCCGGACATCAGCACCTCGGAAATATTCAGGTAGTCGACGTGCTTGACCACGATCACCACGCCGGGCGCTTCCTGGCGGATGGCCTTGAGCATCGCCGGCAGCAGGCCGAATTCGACGTCATCGGTCAGGCCGATGCGAAAGGTCATCTTGCTGACCGACGGGTCGAAGTCGGTGGTCAGGCTGAGCGCTGTGGACATGGCGTCCAGCGCAGGCGTCAGGTGCTTGAGAATCTCGTGAGCGCGCGCGGTGGGTTCCATGCGATGGCCGACGCGGATGAACAGTGGGTCATTGAGCAGACTGCGCAGGCGATTCAAGGCAGCGCTTATCGTAGGTTGGCCGAGAAACAGTTTTTCGGCTGCGCGGGTGACGTTACGCTCCTGCATCAATGTTTCGAATACCACCATCAGGTTGATGTCGGCCTTGCGCAGTTCATTTCGATTCATTGCTGTTCCTTGGCATCAGACCTGGACGGCCAAGTCTAGGCAGTCCACGCAGAAGGCGTCCAGCATTTTGCCTCTGCATGATGAAACGTCTGCTTACGGTTCTTCGGGCAGGAAAAGGGCGAATCTGTAAGGGGAAACAGGGTCTACTGGCAGGCCTGCGGTTTAACGTAAAAACCGCCTTGGATTCCCGATCCCTAGCTACAGGAGGTGCCCCTTATGCGGGCTGCAAAGATTGCCGGTATGTTGATGTCGCTGACGCTGTCAGGCGCAGCACTGGCTGAGACGCCCGGTTATGGCCAGCAACTGGAGGGTTTTACTTACCCTCACGCGCTGCATAAATTCAGTTTCCAGTCCCAGGGCCAGACGCTGGAAATGGGTTACATGGACGTCGCGCCGAGCGGCAAGGCCAATGGCCGCACAGCGGTGCTGCTGCATGGCAAGAATTTTTGCGCTGCGACCTGGGAAGACACCATCAAGGGGCTGAGCGCTGCGGGCTATCGCGTTGTCGCACCGGATCAGATCGGTTTCTGCACCTCGACCAAGCCGGAGCACTACCAGTACAGCTTCCAGCAGTTGTCGATGAATACCCATGCGTTGCTGGAAAAACTGGGTATCGACAAGGCGTCGGTAGTCGGTCACTCCACGGGCGGCATGCTGGCCACGCGTTATGCGTTGATGTACCCGAAGCAGACCGAGAAGCTGGTGATGGTCAACCCTATCGGTCTGGAAGACTGGAAAGCACTCGGCGTGCCGTACCGCAGCGTCGATCAATGGTATGAACGAGAGCTGAAGACCACCGCCGAAGGTATTCGCGCTTACGAGCAGAAGACCTACTACGATGGCCGCTGGAAGCCGGAATATGACAAGTGGGTTGACATGCTGGCCGGTCTGAACAAAGGGCCGGGGCACAAGATCGTGGCCTGGAACTCGGCGTTGATCTACGACATGATTTTCACCCAGCCGGTGTTCTACGAGTTTCCCAGGTTGCAGGTGCCGACGGTGCTGATGATTGGCGATGCCGATACCACTGCCATCGGCAGCGACATCGCGCCGCCTGAGGTCAAGGCAAAGATCGGCAATTACAAGGTACTGGGCAAGCAGGTGACGCAGATGATTCCAGGCGCCAGGCTGGTGGAGTTCAAGGGCAAGGGCCATGCCCCGCAGATGGAGGATCCGCAGGGTTTCAACAAGGCACTGGTCTCCGAGCTTCAATAAGCTGCACGTCATGCCATGCAGCAACCTGGTCCGACAGCCACCAGGTTGCCTGCGACCGGCACTGCAGATTAAACGGCAATTTCTACCAGATCACCCTTGAGCCTCACCGGCCAGACGTCCAGCCGCTGTTCCGGGTATTCGATGCAACTGCCGTCGTGCAGGCGAAAGTGCTGCTTGTACAGCGGCGAGGCGATGACCAGCTCGCCCGCGATCTGCCCGATCAGACCACGCCCGATCACGTTGGCCCCGGATTTGGGGTCGCGGTTGTCGATGGCAAAGAGCTGCTCGCCCTGTGCGGTTTCGGGCAGGTAGAACAGCGCGACCTGCGCGCCGTCCAGCCACGCCACGACGCCTGAATTGGCAACCAGATCCGCGCGTCCGCACAGGGGCTGCCAGTGTAACTGCGCTGCCGCGGGCGCATTGTTGCCGGCGATTATTGTCTGAGACGCGTTCATCACACCACCTCCTTGAACAACGGGATAAGGGCCAGCTCTTCGGGTTTTGCCGGCCGGCGCTGGGCGCGTTCCTTGACGAACTGCACGTCGGGGTCAGCACGCCCGTCGTTGACGAAGGTGCGGAAGCGCTTGAGCTTTTCCGGGTCCTTGAGGGCGTTGGCCCATTCGCATTCGTAGCGGTCGACCACCAGTTGCATCTGCGACTCCAGCTCTGTGGCCAGGCCCAGGCTGTCGTCGATGATGACCGCCTTGAGATAGTCGAGGCCGCCTTCCAGCGATTCACGCCAGACCGAGGTACGCTGCAGCTTGTCGGCAGTGCGGATGTAGAGCATCAGGAAACGGTCGATGTAACGAACCAGGGTTTCATCATCCAGATCGGTGGCGAACAGCTCGGCGTGACGCGGACGCATGCCGCCGTTGCCGCACAGGTAAAGGTTCCAGCCGTTTTCGGTGGCAATCACGCCGACGTCCTTGCTCTGCGCTTCGGCGCATTCGCGGGTGCAGCCGGATACCGCAAACTTGAGTTTGTGCGGCGAGCGCAGGCCCTTGTAGCGGTCCTCGATGCGCAGCGCCATGGCGACACTGTCCTGCACGCCGTAGCGGCACCAGGTGCTGCCGACGCAGGATTTAACCGTACGGGTCGACTTGCCGTAGGCATGGCCGGTCTCGAAGCCTGCCTCGATCAGCTCGCTCCAGATATCCGGCAACTCGTGCAGTTGCGCGCCGAACAGGTCGATGCGCTGGCCGCCGGTGATCTTGGTGTACAAGTCGTATTTTTTCGCCACCGCGCCAATCGCTATCAGGCCGTCAGGGGTAATCTCGCCACCCGGAATACGTGGCACCACCGAGTAGGTGCCGTTTTTCTGCATGTTGGCCATGAACGTATCGTTGGTGTCCTGCAGAGGCACCAGCGAAGGCTCGGTGATGGGGCGGTTCCAGCACGACGCCAGTATCGAGCCGACTGCGGGCTTGCAGATGTCGCAGCCATGCGCGCCTTTGCCATGGCGAGTCAGCAGCTCGTCAAAGGTTTCGATGCCTTCGACGCGGACCATCGAGTACAACTCCTGGCGGGTATGAGCGAAGTGTTCACACAGGCTTTTATCGACCGCCACGCCGCGAGCCAACAGTTCATGCTCGAAAACCTGTTTGAGCAGTGCGGTGCAACCGCCGCAGCCGGTGGCGGCCTTGGTGCAGGACTTGATTGCGGTCAGATCGGTGCACCCATTGTCGATGGCCGAGCACACGGCGCCTTTGCTGACGTTATGGCAGGAGCAGATGGTCGCTGTCGCGGGCAGGGCATCGGCGCCCAGCGTCGGCGCGCCTTCGCCACGCGGCAGAATCAGGCTCGATGGATCGGCGGGCAGCGGGATGCCGTTCTGCGCATATTGCAGCAGCGTGTCGTAATAGCTGTTATCGCCGACCAGCACAGCGCCGAGTACCTGCTTGCCATCGGCCGACACCACCAGGCGACGGTAGCTGGCGGTGGCTTCATCAATGAAGCGATAACTGACGGCCCCGGCCAGCGCACCGTGCGCATCACCGATGGAGCCGACATCCACACCCAGCAACTTGAGCTTGGTGGACATGTCGGCGCCGAAGAACGCGTCGGTATCCTGTTCGCACAACTGTGCTGCCACGCCGCGGGCCATTTGATAGCCGGGCGCGACCAGGCCGAACACGCTGCCGTTCCAGGCTGCGCATTCGCCGATGGCATAGATATCAGCGTCGCTGGTGCGGCAGTGCTCGTCGATTGCGATGCCACCGCGTGGGCCGAGCGCCAGCTCACACTGACGGGCCAGGGCGTCTTGCGGACGAATACCTGCGGAGAACACGATCAGGTCGGTCTCGAGAAACTCGTCGTTGGCGAAGTTCATCCGATAGCGATACTGCTTGCCGTCGCTGATCGACTGCGTGGCGCGGGACAAATGCACGCCGACGCCCAGCGCTTCGATACGCGCCTTCAATGCAGCGCCACCGAGGTCGTCCAGTTGCACCGGCATGAGACGCGGCGCGAACTCGACGACATGGGCTTCCAGCCCCAGGGATTTAAGCGCATTGGCCGCTTCGAGTCCGAGCAGACCGCCGCCGACCACTACGCCTCGTCGGGCCTTCGACGCGGCATAGCGAATGCTGTCCAGATCCTCGAGTGTGCGATAGACCAGCCGGGAATTGCCCCGCGCGCCTTCGATAGGCGGTACGAACGGGTAGGAGCCCGTGGCCAGGATCAGTTTGTCGTAACCGAAGCAGCCTTCGGCGGTGATGATTTCGTGACGATCACGATCGATTTCCAGCACCGGTACGCCGAGGTGCAACGTCAGGCCGGGTTGTTCGTAGACAGACATCTCGCTCATGGCCAGCGATTCGGCGTCGCGGCCTGTGAAGTATTCGGACAGGTGCACGCGGTCATAGGCGCGCTGTGTTTCCTCGCCAAAGACGTGGATGCGATAGCGTTCGAGTGCGCCGCCTGCGATCAACTGCTCGACGCAATGATGCCCGACCATGCCATTACCGACGACGATCAGGGTTTTTACATCGTTGAGGGGGAAGACTGTGGTGTTCATAGCGAGTCCCGGCCGAGGCCAATCAGGTTTTTCAAAGCAAAAAAAAAGCGCCCGGAACCGTTCGGTTCCAGGCGCCTTTGCCTGTTGTCTTATTGGGTATTCGGGGGTGCCATCGAGCCACGTTGCCGGAAGCACCCGAGTAGCCCTCTGGTCTCTGCGAGACTGGCGATCCACGTCGATCAACCGGGGCGGCCCGACCACATTCATGGTGGGGTTGTTGAGGATTATGCAGAGGTTGTGCCAGCTTGCGTCGGCAGCGCTCCAAGCCCGAATTGGCAATGCACGCAAGGCTGCGCAGCGTTTACGGCGGCGTCCGGCGCATGACTTTTCCTGCCTTGCATTGGTGCGCATCGAAGGGTTTGCGCTGTAAAGCTGTGCGCCGTACGCGGAGCGTGGGCACGATAACGGCGTGCCTGCGGTCTGTCATTGATTCTGCCCGCAGGGCGCAGGAGCGACCGGGGCGGCGATCCTCATTGTTCGCGAAGACGGTGGGTAAGACGACGCATTTCCTCAGACTGTACCGGCCCTTTCGCGAACAAGTTCGCTCCCACGGCCTTCGGCCAGAATCAAAAGCGGACTTGCGTACAACGCGGAACGCTCCGCGTGGGAATGCCTGTCGTGACGCTCTGCGTCACAATTCTGCGCCGCACCGCTTGTTCTATAGTTAAGCAGTGCGTTCAAAAGCCCAAGTCTGGCGTAACATTTGTATCACCCTGCAATTCCCCCAATAAGTCCGTGCTCATGAACATCACTATTACTGAGGTACACCCCTCCGAGATCCCGCACACCGTCGATTTCGTCATGCGTGCGCGTGCCGGAATCTTTCCCTTGCTCGACACTGTCACCGTTCCGCCCGATCTGGCCGGTTTCGAGCAGGTGTATCTGCACGGGGAGGACGGCAAGTTTCTGATCGCCCGCAGTGAAGGGCAGATCATCGCGGCTGTGGGCTACCTGCCGTTTGATCATCGTTTCCCGCAGCTCGATTATCGCGGGCGCAGAACCGTTGAGATCGTGCGCCTGTTCGTCAGGCCGGAGTTTCGTGGCGACGGGCTGGCCAGCCGTTTATGTCAGGCGCTCTGGGCCCATGCCGAGGCAGGTGGCATAGAGGTTTTGTACCTGCATACCCATCCGTTTCTGCCCGGCGCGATCCGTTTCTGGGAGAAACAAGGCTTTGCCGTGACCGATGTGGAGAGCGATCCGGTGTGGAACACGACCCATATGGAGCGCGTTCTTTAAGAGGGCTTTGTCAGAAGACGAAAGGGGCTGGCAGGGCGCCAACCCCCTTGTACCGATCAGTGCGGAGAACGCTGACGCGCAGTCTTGAGCAGGTCTTCCGGTGTGATATGGCCGACCACCGATTTGGCCGCCGCGCTGCCGGGGAGCGGCAAGTCGAGAATGTGACCTTTCATCTTGCCGATCACGTGCATTTCGCAAGGCTTGCAATCGAACTTGAGGGTCAACACTTCATCACCGTGCACCAGTTGCATCGGCGCGACCTTGGTGCGCACGCCCGTCACACCTTTGGCCTGTTTCGGGCACAGGTTGAACGAGAAGCGCAGGCAATGCTTGGTGATCATCACGGGCACTTCGCCGGTCTCTTCGTGGGCCTCGTAGGCCGCGTCGATCAGCTGTACGCCGTGGCGATGATAGAAGTCGCGAGCCTTCTGGTTGTAGACGTTGGCCAGAAAAGAAAGATGCGACTCCGGGTACACCGGTGGCGGGGTCGTCTCCGCCTTGCGGCCACCGCGCGGATGAGCCTTGATTCGCGCTTCGGTCAGTGCCTCGATGGCGTCGCGGCGCAGGGTCTTGAGCTGCGAGTTGGGTACGAAGAACGCCTGTGGCGCGTCAAGGCTGACGTCCTGGGCATGATAGATCGTAGTGCCCAGTTGAGTGAGCAGGTCACGCAACTGATCCAGCGCCTGTTCGGGCTTGTTGGCCGCGCCAAACGGTCCATCGAGACCGACCGTGACGCTCACGCCTTCTTCGCTGGTGGCTTCCAGACTCAAGTGATCTTCGCGCAGCGTAACCTGCCACTGAACGCCGATACGACGTTCGGCCGAGGTCTTGAGCAGCGCCTGTTGCCAGTTGTGGTCCAGGTTGCGGTTCAGCGGATGATTGGGGCGTACGCGCGACAGCGCTGCGGGCATCTCGTTGGGCTCTACGCGATAGCGCCAGCGCTTCTGGCCGTCCTCTTCGAACTCGCCCTTGAGCTCGGCGATGTTGGCACGGAAGCCCACCACTTCACGCTTGATCTGCACATTGAGGCCGTCGCCGTTGGACAGCGGCTCGTGGGTCACGGCGATCAGGTCGCGCTTGCCGAGCTTTTCAACGGTGCCCACCGCCAGACCGGTGAAGGTCGGCGTGTCGAACGCGCCGATGTCGATCTTGCGGTCGCTGACGAAATAATCGGTGCTGCCGCGATGAAAGGTCTTTTCCGGGTCCGGCACGAAAAAGTGCGCGGTACGGCCGCTGGAAGCGGGTGCGAGGTCCGTGCGGTCTTCGAGAATCTCGTCCAGACGCTGGCGATAATAGGCCGTGATGTTTTTCACGTAGCCCGCATCCTTGTAGCGCCCTTCGATCTTGAACGAGCGCACGCCGGCGTCCACCAAAGCACGCAGGTTGGCGCTCTGATTGTTGTCTTTCATCGACAACAGATGCTTTTCGAAGGCCACAACGCGACCCTGATCATCCTTGAGGGTGTACGGCAGGCGGCAGGCCTGCGAGCAGTCGCCACGGTTGGCGCTGCGGCCGTTTTGCGCGTGGGAAATATTGCACTGCCCGGAGAACGCCACGCACAGGGCGCCGTGGATGAAGAATTCGATGGCCGCATCGGTTTCATCGGCGATTGCGCGGATTTCCTGCAGATTCAGTTCCCGGGCCAGCACCAGCTGCGAGAAACCGGCCTGATCGAGAAACTTCGCCCGGCTCAGGGTGCGAATATCGGTTTGCGTGCTGGCGTGCAGCTCGATGGGCGGAATGTCCATCTCCATCACCCCGAGGTCCTGCACGATCAACGCATCCACGCCGGCGTCGTAGAGCTGGTGAATCAGCTTGCGCGCGGGCTCCAGCTCGTCGTCATGGAGGATGGTGTTGATGGTGGTAAAGATCCGCGCGTGGTAGCGGTGCGCGAATTTGACCAGCTCGGCAATGTCGCTGACCTCGTTACAGGCATTGTGCCGCGCACCAAAGCTCGGCCCGCCGATATACACCGCATCGGCACCATGCAGGATGGCTTCACGGGCGATGGTCACATCCCGTGCAGGGCTGAGCAATTCCAGGTGGTGCTTGGGTAACGACATGGCAACGGGATCCGGCTGCGGGCAAAGCGCGCATTGTAGTGCCACAGACCGCGCGGTGCACCTGTTGCAGATGGCAGCAGGTGCCGGACTGACCATCGGCGTGGTTCAGCGCGAGCGCAGGCGCAGAATCTTCGCCCCGTCACTGGGGTCGGTCAGCCAGTGCGCCACCACGCCGAAGGTGCTCAGCAAGCGTTCCGGAGTCAGTACCTCAAGCGGCGCACCCAGCGCGACCAGCCGACCCTTTTCCATGACCGCCACACGGTCGCAGTCCAGCGCCTGATTCAGATCGTGCAGGGCAATCACGGTGGTCACCGGCAAGGCCCTGACCAGGCCGAGGATGGTCAGTTGATGCTGGATGTCCAGATGATTGGTCGGTTCGTCCAGCAGAAGGATCTGCGGCCGTTGCGCCAGCGCCCTGGCGATGTGAACACGTTGCCGCTCGCCACCGGACAAGGTGTGCCAGGCGCGTTTTTTCAGGTGCAGCATGTCCACATCCTGCAGCGCCTGGCGAACGATTGCATCGTCCTCGGCGCTCCACGGCTCGAGTGCCGACAGCCAGGGCGTGCGGCCCAGTTCGACGGCGTCCAGCACGGTCACGGCGTCGCTGGTTTCAGCCTGCTGCTCGACCACCGCCAGCAGGCGCGCCACGTCCCTGCGGCTCAATGACTCAAGTGCTTGCCCGCCCAGGCTGACCGAGCCGCTGACCGGCTTCTGAATACCGGCCAGTAGCTTGAGCAGGGTGGATTTGCCCGAGCCGTTGGGACCGACCACGGCCAGGGTTTCACCTGCGGCAATGCTCAGGTCGACATCGCGCAGCAGAGCTGCGCCACGTACCGAATAACCCAGACCGGAACAACCGAGTACCGGTGCACTGAGCGGATGAGGTAAGGCATTCATCGCGTGCTGTTGCCCCGGATAAGAATCAAAGCGAAGACCGGTGCGCCGATCAGTGCGGTAATCACACCGATCGGCAGCGCCTGCCCCTTGATCAGGGTGCGCGAAAGGATATCGGCAGCGATCAGAAACAGTGCGCCGCTCAAGGCGCTCAACGGCACCAGCCGGGCGTGCCGGACACCGACCAGCATCCGCACCGCGTGCGGGATCACCAGCCCGACGAAGCCGATGGAGCCGACAATCGAGACCATCACCGCGGTGACCAGCGCAGCGCTGGCGATCAGGATGATCTGTACGTGCCGTACCGCGATCCCCAGTGATGCCGCCGAGTCGCTGCCGAAGGTGAACGCGTCCAGCGCTCGCCGGTGCCAGAGGCACACCAGCAGGCCTGCCAGCACTGTCGGCACAGCCAGCCAGACCGAGTGCCAGCGCACACCGCTGAGGTTACCCAGCAGCCAGAACATGATGCCGCGTGCCTGCTCGGAGCTTGCCGATTTGGTGATCAGAAACGAGGTCAGGGCATTGAACAGTTGCGACCCGGCGATCCCGGCCAGAATGATCTGCCCGGCTGCCGTGGTGCCGCGTGAAGAGTGCGCCAGCAGGGCGACCAGCGAAAATGCCGCCACGGCCCCGACAAAAGCGCCCGCCGACATCGAGATCGCACCTGCACCGAAGCCCAGAATGGCGACCAGTACTGCACCGGTGGAAGCCCCTGCGGAAATCCCCAGCAGATACGGGTCTGCCAGCGGGTTGCGCAATAGCGACTGCAACACCACGCCACAGATCGCCAGCCCGGCCCCGCAGGCCGCCGCGACAATAGCGCGGGTCAGCCGGTAGTTCCAGACGATGCCTTCGTCTATAGGGTCGAGTACATAGCCAGCGCCCCAGAGTTTGTTGGCCAGCACCTGGAAAACCACGTTCAGGCTGATCGAGGTTTCGCCGATCGCGGCCCCGATCATGATCGCCAGCACCAGCACTGCCGAGACCCAGAGCACATGAACCAACGCTATCGGCAATCTCATTTGGCAGCGTTGAAACGGTTGGCGGCGTCAGCCAGTTCCTCGAACCCGGTGAACAGGCGCAGGCCAGCCTGCATGCCCTCGGCGTCGATGATCACGATCCGGTCATGCTTGACCGCGTCCATGTTGCGGGTCACTGGGTCGGTCTTGAGGAATTCGATTTTTTTCAGGTAATCGTCGGCCGGGAAGCGGCGGCGATCCATGCGCGCGATGACCAGAATGCTCGGGTTGGCCTTAGCGATGGTTTCCCAGCCCACAGTCGGCCATTCCTCGTCGGACTGAACGATATTGCGCATGCCCAGGCTGTTGAGCATGAAGTCCGGAATGCCTTTGCGGCCGGCCACGAAAGGGTCGCTGGCGAGGTCGGAGCTGGAGAACCAGAACAGCGCCGAGACGTCATTGGCCTTGTTCTGCCGGACGTTGGCAATCGCTGCGCTCAGGCGGGCCTTGAGGTCGGCAACCAGCGCGTCGCCGCGATCCCGCACATCGAAAATCTGCGCCAGTTGCTCGATGCTCTTGTAGATGGTGTCGATGCGGAACGGCTCCAGGCGTGTGCCATCGGCACCGACCAGATTGTCCTTGCCTTCGCAGTCGGACGGCAGGATGTAGGTGGGTATCTTCAGGTCATGGAACTGCTCGCGGGTGCCGACCACGCCCTGTTTGCCGACCATCCACTCCAGTTGCACGGCCACCAGTTCCGGTCGCTTGCCAATCACTGCCTCGAAACTGGGCTCGTTGTCGGCCAGGCGCTCGACCTTGTCGTTCTGCGCCTTGAAGCGTGGCAATACATTGTTGAACCACAGGGAAGTGCCGACCAGTCTGTCGCCAAGGCCCAGTTCGTAAAGCATTTCGGTGCCGGCCTGGCCAATGGTGACGGCCTTGGTCGGCGCATGCTGGAAGGTCAGGGTCGCGCCACAGTTTTCAAGGGTCAGCGGGTACTGAGTGGGGGCGGCGAGGGCCAGGGTGGACAGCGTCAGGCTGGCAGCGAGTGCGGCGAGGCGGGGCAGCGACATGAAATGCGGTCTCCGTTGGAGCAGGTGCCAGGGCGCAATGCACATCAGGAAACACATCCCCGGATGATCACCGGGCACGACAGGAAATGCCGACGCGTGCGGATGTCCTTCCCGGACACCCCGCCGGTTAGTGGGTTGAAGCGGGTCGGCAGGTCTCCTGACTGACACGTCAGCGCCAGGCTCCGGCCTTCCCGGATCACGATCCAGTGGCAGTCATGGAGCAGGCTCGGTGCTTACAGTTGCGGGGGCAGTTTCGTTTTTCGCCTGGTGAGAAAGGCGTGCGAATTCCCTGTTAGTTCCTCTCGGAAACCGACGCGCGGCATGGTAAACGATAAGCGTTTTAGTGGCTAATCCTTTGCGCACAGCTGCTGCAGCAGACGGTCTGTGAGTCCAAAACCGTCCCGATGGGCACTGAACTTTCGGGAAAAACGCTTAAATTATCTTCATGTTCACGTCCGTAAAACCGCAAAGGCCCATTCCAGAGCGTTCGCGTGAAAAACATGGCGCTGGGCCACAACACGTTTTTCACATCTTCTTCACCGCATCGGGACGATGCTGAACCTATCTTGCCTGCATGGGAGCGGCACAGACCTCGGGCACTCCCTGGGTCAACGCCACACATAGGTTCATGGCAGGAGTGGTCCTTTGACCGACACGATAATCAACAAGAATGTACTTCCCCGTTCGGGCATCAGTCAGCGCTACAAATTGCATCGGCACATCGTATCGATGTCCGTTGCCGTCGTGCTGACGGCTATCTGTGCATGGTTCTACTCGGCGTTCTCAGGCGTGCATGTGGTGGACCTGGGGGTCGGCAGCAACCTGAGCGTTTCCGGCCTTCGCGAGCACTGGCGGCAAGGCAATGTGGTGGTGATGATTCGCCACGCCGAACGCTGTGACCGCTCGAGCAACCCGTGCATGAGCGACGCCGACGGCATTACCTCCAACGGCCGCGACGCCGCTTTGGCGGTGGGCGCCGGGTTGCAGAAAATGGGCATGGACCACGCGCGCATGATCGCCAGCCCCAAGACCCGCACGCAACAGACTGCGCAACTGTTGGCCGGGCACGCGGTGGCTGGCCAGGACTGGATCAACGACTGTGACAGCGGTTTCATGAAAGCGGTGCAGGCCCACAAGGTCAGCGGCGAGAACATGGTGCTGGTGACTCACAGTGGCTGCATCGATCAGTTCGAGCGCAAGGTCGGCGTACCTGGCGGCGAGCGCTCCAGTGAGTACGCCCAGGCGTTTTTCGTACAAATAGACGGCAGCCATCCGCCGAAAATCCTCGGCTCCCTGAATGCCGGGCAATGGGCAAACCTCAACAGCGAGCAATTCAATTGACGACATCTTCCAGCGCCAGGCTGCGGTTCTACGGCATCAACCTGGGTGTACCGGTGTTTTTCGCGTTACTGGTCTTCGTCACCTTCGACTTGACCACGATCGACCGGCAACTGAGTGACCTGTTTTTTGATTCGACGGCCGGGGTGTTTCCCATCGGCCAGAGCCATCTGTTCGAGAACATCACACACAGATGGGCGCGGATCCTTCCGAACTGGACCGGAGAGCTGGCGATCATTGGTGCGATGCTGTCCTTTGTCTGGCCGTTGCTGGAAAAATATGATGATTCGCGCCTCGCGAGGCGGCTGACGGGCTCTCGGTTGGGCACCTTCCTGCGCTTTGCACGCAGGCACCGGCTGGACTTCTTTTTCGTCATCGTTGCCTTTGCGCTGAGCACCGCCATGATCCATTACCTGAAAAGCCATACCAGCGTTTACTGTCCTGTCGAGACTACCTTGTACGGTGGCAGTCAGGCGCACATCGAGTGGTTCAGGAACTTCAACCTGCTGCACGAGGCCGGCGCCGGGCGATGCTGGCCGGGCGGTCACGCGTCAAGCGCGTTCAGTCTGCTGGCCCTGTACTTCGTGGCTCGTCGCTATTGCTGGCGGCATTCGAATACTCTGCTGGCGACCATTCTGCTGCTCGGGATGATTTACGGCACCACGCGGGTGCTGCAAGGCTGGCACTTCATGTCGCACACCTTCTGGGCAGGTATTGTGGTGTGGCTGAGCACGTTGCTGGTTGCCTTGTGCTTCTATGGCCGATCAAGGTTGCAACAGCCGATTCGCCAGGTGTTGGTCGTCAACAAACCTGATGCATTCGTCACTCGACCTGCAGACGCACTGGCAACAGGTTCCCGGTCGGCCGGGTAGAACAACAACAAGGCGCGGCAATGAACATTCTGGTTATTGAAGACCATCGTGATATCCACGATAACCTGCTGGAATTCTTCGAGCTCAGGGGGCATGCGGTAGAAGGGGCGCTGGACGGCCTGAGCGGGCTGCATCTGGCCGCGTCGAAACGCTTCGATGCGATCATTCTCGACATCATGCTGCCCGGCATCGACGGCAACCAGATCTGCCACAGCCTGCGCCAGTATTCGAAGTCGGAAGTCGCGATTGTGATGCTCAGCGCGCGCGATGAACTGGATGATCGGCTCACCGGTTTCAAGGTGGGGGCCGACGACTACATCACCAAGCCGTTTGCAATGTCCGAAGTGCTCGCCAGGGTAGAAGCGATCGTCAGCCGACGGCAGCGCCAGGACAACCGGATGATGGTGGTTGCCGACCTGCAGTTCGATCTCGACACCCTGGAGGTCACCCGCAAAGGCGTGCCTTTGAAGCTCAACCCGACCAACATGAAGCTATTGGAACTGCTGATGCGCAAAAGCCCGCATATCGTCAAGCGGGCCGAGCTGGAAGAGGCGCTTTGGGGCCGTGATGCCCCGAACAGCAGCAGTTTGCGCAGCAACATCCACGTGCTCAGGCGGGTACTGGATGGCGGGCACGACACGCCGTTGCTGCACACGGCCCATGGCCTGGGTTACAAGCTGTGCGCGCAGCGCTGAGGCGGACTCATTCGAAGTTGAACAGGCGCTGGATCAGGGTCGGTGTGCTGCCGGTCCAGCGTTTGAATGAACGGCGGAAATTGGCCGGGTCGTTGAAGTTCAGGTAGTCCGCCACAGCTTCGTTGCTCATCCCCTTGATCTGATACAGGTACAACGCGACGTGCTTGCGCGCCAGGTCGTGCTGCGCCTGAAAGTGCGTGCCGTGCTTGTGCAGCTTGCGCTTCAGCGTGGCCGGGCTCATGGCGAAAGCGTGAGCGACCTGTTCCAGGCTGGTGGCCTGTCGCACATGTTCACGCAGGTGCTGGTGCAAGCGGTCCAGCAGGCTGAACGACATGCCCAGCGCGGCGAGTTGCCCGTCGGCTTCCTGCTGCGCGACCTGCACCGCAATGGGCGATGCGCCAGGCCAGGCATGGGTAAGGTAATACCTGGGCAGGCGCATCATGTTCAGCGGGCGGCCAAATGCCGTGTTTTCGCCCAGATGAACCCAGTACTGCTCGATGTAGCGTGGCTCTTCGTGACAGAAACTGCATTCCCACGGCAAACGCTCGCCGCTCAGCGACTGACTCATCGCCACCAGTGCGGTCATGCCGGCTTCAAGCAGGAAGCGTTGCTGTTCACCTGCACCACAACTGTCCAGCCAGTAGAGATAGGCGAACTGTTCGTCCAGCTCCAGACGCGGTATCAGCAGCGGGCTGAGCAGCGCCTGTTGGCGGATCAGTATCTCCAGCGCCTGATGCAGGTTTTGCGCATGACGCAGCGCGTGACTGGCCGCGCCGTAGTGGCCGGGAAACAGCCGCTGGCCGAACAGGAAGCTGGTGTCGTCGGCTTCCATCTGACGTTGCGCGTTACCGATCAGGACGAAAAACTGTTGCGGGCTCAGGCGCGTCTTGCCCGCAACGATGTCCTCGTAAAACAGCCCGGTGCCTTTGAGCAGGCGATGGCTGTCAATACCGCGTGACAACGCCAGATCAATCAGCGTTGCCGGCTGGTAGTGGCCGGGGATGAAGCGGCTGTCGATTTCATACCAGTCACTTTTAAGCGTCATGGCAGGCGCTCAGGCAGTGCAGGTCAGAGGGCGTCGGGCGCGAGCCAGCGACAGATTGAGGCGGCGCAGCAGGTTGTCCGGCGTTTCATTGAGTGCCATGACGACCGCCACGCTGGCCGACAGGTGAATGCGTTCGCCCTGTTGGCGGGTCTTGTGCGCCAGACTGGCGACCGCCTGCTGCAACTCCAGCGCCAGCAGCTTTGCCTGGCTTTCTCCGGTGTTGGGCAACAACACCACGAAACGGTCGCCAGCCAGACGGCAGAGCAGGTCCTGACGGCGCAGATTGAGCACCAGCAAGTGGCTGAGCGCCGACAGCACCTCATCGCCTTCGGCATGCCCGAAGGCATTGTTGATCGCGCTGAAACCATCCACGTCCAGCGCCAGCAGCGACAGCGGCTGCTGTTGGCAGACACTCTGTTCCAGGCTGACCACCAGTTGGCGCTTCAGGTAGTCGGCGCTGCCCAGCGGGGTGAGTTTGTCGTACAACCGGTGCTCCCGGAAGCCGCGCTCGCGCTTTTCCATTTGTGCGCTGATTGCCAGTTGTTCGCGATGCCAGTGGTAGATGCCCAGGGTCAACAGAATCAGGCCGACCGGCATCGGGCCGGATTCCAGCCAGTGATCCCATTCGATCGCGGCGGGCAGGCGGATGAATTCGTCGAGCGCGTCGATCCACCACGAGAAGAACACGCAACTCAGGCCGATCGACAGGTAATTGGTCACCCGGCCGGCCGGTCTGCTCTTGAACACCAGAAACAGCCAGACCAGCGACAGCAGGGCGGAGCCACCTTCACCGACGATGTCCAGCCACTGCCATTCGCTGACATGTTTGAGCGTGCCGAATGCCAGAAACGCCAGCAGGCCGAGATTGGAGGCGACCATCAGCACGGCGAGTTTCCAGCGATGAGGTTGGATGATCCTGAACATGAACAGACGGCTCCCGAGGTGCTGATTATCGGCCAGCAGAACAGATGCACATGACACTTCGGTGACGGGTAACGCGAACCGCGAAAGGTCGAATCAGCTCACGTGTGTTACAGGTTTTTGCTTCGCATCTGACGTATAAGCCACCTCTGATCAGCGCCAGGACTCAGCCGTCACTTACGTCGCACTCTGCGTCGTCAGTGTCATTGCTGCGTTGGCAGCGGTTGTGGGTAACGCATGAGGTTGTGTCGCATCAGAGTTACCTGCCTGTCGGCGTTTGATTCTGGTCAGCGGCCGTGGGAGCGAGCTTGCTCGCGATCTGTCGGGAACCGACATTAGAGTCGATACATGCAATGCGCCAGACACACCGAGCATCAGTACGGCCTGCAGCTCCAGCCCCGCCTGAAAGTCAAATCAGCTCATTTACCTGCTCGATTCCCCTCAAACCCGCTGTTTTCAGCCCCTGGGCCCGTTAACTGTCACAGAACCGTCACTGCACGACTCTAGCTTGCGCCTCCAGTTGCCGGGCCATTTGCCTGGTCTGTCGGGTTTATGGGGGAGGACTTACATGCACAGGCGTCGCAGCAGGGCCCAACTGGTCGGTTTCACACTCAGCGCGCTGGCGTTTGCCATCGGCAGCGAACGTTTGCAGGCCGCCGAAGCCGATACCACCGAGCACGTGCAAGTGGTCGGCCAGGCCGCGAGCATCGACAACGCGCTCAAGGAGCAACGCAGCTCCGATAGCATCAAGAGCGTGGTGCATGCCGACGGTGTTGCGCAGTTACCGGACCAGAACGTCGCCGAAGCGGTGCAGCGCCTGCCGGGCGTCAGCGTCGAGCGCGATCAGGGCGAGGGGCGCTTTGTCACCGTTCGTGGCCTGGCCCCCGACCTGAACAGCGTGACCATCAACGGCACCATGGTGCCTGCCCCGGAAAGTGATCGACGCGCCGTGGCGCTGGATGTCCTGCCCGCCGAACTGGTGCAGTCCCTGTCAGTGATCAAGACCCTGACCCCGGACATGGACGCCAATTCGCTGGGTGGCACCATCGATGTCGAGAGCCTCTCGGCCTTCGACCACAAGGGCCTGTTCTACACCGGCAGCAGCGAGGCCAGCTACGACAAGAACACCCGTCAGACCAGTCCCAAGTTTTCCGGCGCGGCGAGCAATCGTTTCAGCCTCGGCGACGGCATCGACAACTTCGGCGTGGCAGCAGCGCTGAGCTGGCAGAAGCGTGACTTCGGCTCCGACAACGTCGAAACCGGCGGTGACTGGGATGGCGCGCGGCTGCAATCATTCGAACAGCGCGACTACGACATCAGTCGCGAGCGCGCCGGTGGCGGCCTGAACTTCGATTACCGGCCCGATGACGTCAGCAAGTATTACCTGCGCACCCTGTACAGCCGCTTCAAGGACGACGAAGTCCGCACCACCAACGGTTTCGAGTTTGCCGATGCGCAAAGCGCAGGGCAGACAGGCGATGCCGAAGGCACGCGCAAGCTCAAGGCGCGTACTGAAACCCAGGAAATCCAGTCCTACGTGTTCGGTGGCGAGCGCATGGTCGGCCTGTGGACCCTCAGCGGCCAGGCCGGTTACAGCGAATCCAGCGAGGACAGCCCTGGCCATATCGCAGGCGCCACGTTCGTCGGCAACGATGACTTTGCCGACACCGGTTTCTACGACCGCGACAAGCCGCGGCCGATTGTCGGCTCCTCGTTCTACGACAACTCGAACTTCACCCTGGACAAGGTCGACTGGGAAAAGCAGTACACCAAGGACACCGAGAAAAACCTGCGTCTGGACCTGGCCCGTGATTACGATTTCAAGGGCTATGCCTCGCAGTTCAAGTTTGGTGGCAAGGTCAGCCGTCGCGACAAGAGCAATGACCTGGAAGTCTGGAAATACGAGGATTTCGATGACTTGGGCTTCAGCGACCAGCAACTCAACCTGACGCAGTTCCAGAAAGGCAACATCGACTACCGGCTGGGCAACTTCGGCAGCGGCATCAGCCCCGGTGCGATCAAGGGGCTGATCGGTGGCCTCAACGCTGCTGACGCCTACGACGAGGCCGAAAGCCGCGCCAATGACTTCAAGATCAACGAAGACATCAACGCCGGTTACTTCATGAATACCCTGGATGTCGACAAGTGGCGCTTCATCGCCGGACTGCGCTACGAAGGCACGGAAATGGACGCCAAGGGCACTGGTGTGCGTGATGGCGCGTTCGAGTCCAGTACCACCAGCCGTCGCTATCATCACTGGCTGCCGGGCCTGCATGCCCGTTATCAGATCGACAAGAGTACCCAACTGCGCGCTGCATGGACCAAAACCGTGGTACGTCCCACGTTCGGACAACTGGCACCGGGTTTTGTGATCGACGATGACGAAGCGTCTTTCGGTAACCCGAATCTCAAGCCGCTGGAGTCAAGCAACCTGGACCTGGGCATCGAACACTTCATGGGCCGTGCAGGCACGGTGTCGGCGTTCGTGTTCTACAAGGACATCCAGAATTTCGTCTACAACACCGACCTGGCCGGCACCGGGCAGTGGGCGAACTTCTCCGAGGCCAACACCTTTGCCAATGGCGACAAGGCCAAGCTGTATGGCCTGGAGCTGGCCTACTCGCAGAAGCTCGACTGGTTGCCTGCGCCATGGAACGGTCTGCTGCTGGGCGCCAATGCCACGTTGAGCCGCTCGGATGCCAGCATCAACGGTTTCGACCAGAGCACCGGCAGCAATCGCAAACGCGATATCGACCTGCCCAGCCAGTCGAAAACCGTCGGTAACGTCATGCTCGGCTGGGAGAACGACAAGCTCAGTCTGCGTCTGTCCGCCAACTACAAGTCGGCCTACCTCTACGAGCTGGCGGCGATCGGCGACAAGGACCATGACCAGTATGTGGACGCGCAGACCTTCGTTGATTTCAGCGCGCGCTATTCACTGACGAAGAACCTCAAGGTCAGCTTCGAGGCCCAGAACCTTACCGATCAGCCGTACTTCGTCTACAGCGGCCATCGCGCCTACAACGGCCAGTACGAAGAGTACGGCCCGACTTACAAGGTCGGCCTGACCTTCACCCATTTCTGATCGATCTGAAGCGCTCATTCAAAGGATTCAACCGTTCATGATGATTTCGCTATTACCCAAGCCAGTGTGCCTGGCGCTCTTGCTTTGCCTGACGGCCGGGGCTGCGCAGGCCTCGTCGCCGATGGATCTGAACCTGACGCGCTGGGCTGAAAACGCCTCGTTCAAGGCTCAGTCTGTCGCCTTCTTGCCGGACAGTGACGGCAGTCGGCGTCTGGCCGCGAGCATCAAGGCCGGCCTGTTGCTGCTGGATGAGCAGGGCCGCGAATTGGCAAGCATGCCCGGTTCATTTCAAGGGCTCGACAGCCGCTCAACGGGCGAGAGTGTCTTGCTCGCGACGCTGGACAACGCACGGCAACAGGCACTGCTGACCCAGCTGGACCCGGCGAAGATGCACTGGTCGAAGCCGGTCTACCTGCCGGCACGCGACTATTCAGTGGCCGGCCTGTGTCTGTATCGCGATGACGCCAGCAACCTGTTTGTATTTTTGGTGGGCGAAGAGGGCAAGGGCGAGCAATGGCTGATTGGTGCGAACAACCGGCTCAATGGCGAGCCGCGCCTGGTGCGCAATCTTCCGCTGCCTCCCAACGCCGAGTTTTGTCAGGTCGACGATGCTGCGCACAGGTTGTTCGTCAATGAAGCGAACATCGGCTGGTGGGCTTACCCGGCGCATCCCGAGGCCGATGTCGCCCGGCAGCCGGTGGCGCTGCGCGAGCCGTTTGGCGAGCTGAAACAGGCCGCTGGGGCAATGGCCGTTGTGCCTGGCGGTCTGCTGGCGCTGGACCCGAAGGGCAAGTCGTTGCATCTCTATCAGCAGCAGGATGATCAACAGCAGGCAGCCTGGGTGCCGGTGGCCGATCTGTCATTGATGAACCTGAAGAAGCCCGAAGGTCTCTCGGTGCATGAGAACAAGGGTGGTTTGCAGGTGCTGGTCAACGACAAGGACGGTGAGCGTCTGTATCAGGGGGCGCTGAACTGGACGCCCAAACCGGTCGCGGTTGCTGCGCCGCTGCCGAGTGTCATGCCGGCCATCCAGAGCCAGTCGGTCGGGCGTCAGGGTGACGCCGCCGACGACCCGGCGATCTGGGTCAACCCGAAAAATCCGGCACTCAGCCGGGTGCTGGGTACCAATAAGAAGCAGGGTTTGCTGGCTTACGACCTGAGCGGCAAGCAGTTACAGGAGCTGCCGGTCGGGCGTTTGAACAATGTCGATGTGCGCCCCGGTTTCATGCTGGGCAACAAGAACGTCGACCTGGCCGTGGCGAGTAATCGCGATCGCAACAGCCTGAGCCTGTTCAGCATCGACCGCGCCAGCGGCACGCTTCACGAGGCGGGGGAAATTGCCACGCCATTGGCGGAAATCTACGGCGTCTGCCTGTTCAAGCCTGCCAGTGGCGAGCTGTATGCCTTCGCCAACGGCAAGGACGGCAGCTTTCTCCAATACCGGCTCAGCGCCCCGGACGGCAAGGCCAAAGGCGAGCTGGTGCGCCGCTTCAAGGTCGACACCCAACCGGAAGGCTGCGTGGCCGATGACCAGCGTCAGCGCCTGTTTCTCGGCGAAGAAGACGTAGGTGTCTGGGAAGTCGATGCGCGGGCGGATCAGCCTGCAACGCTGTCCAGCGTGATCAAGGTGGGTGAAGTGGTGCACGCCGATGTCGAGGGGCTGGCGCTGTACCAGAGCGATGGCCATGACTATCTGCTGATTTCCAGTCAGGGCAACGACAGCTATGTGGTGGTGGATGCCGAGCCGCCTTATGCACTGCGCGGCGCCTTTCGGGTCGGCCTGAACGCGAAGGCGGGGATCGACGGCACCTCGGAAACCGACGGCATCGAAGTGACCGCCATGAACCTCGGCGGCCCCTGGAGCAAAGGCATGCTGGTGGTTCAGGACGGGCGCAAGCGCATGCCCGAGCAGGCGCAGAACTTCAAGTTCGTGCCGTGGGCGGAGGTCATGAAGACCTTGAAGCTGCCGTAAGTCGTTTGTCATCAAGCGGTGCTAATCATTCGATCCATTACAGAGGACTACCCCGATGCACGCCACTCTCGAACACATGACCATCTGGGGCCTGATCAGCGATGCCAGCCTGCTGGTCAAGGCCGTGATGCTGATTTTGCTGCTCGCCTCGCTGGTCAGCTGGTTTCTGATCATCCAGCGCAGCCTTGTCCTGCGTCATTACGAGCGCTCACTGGATGCCTTCCAGCAACGCTTTCGCAGTGCCGCCGACCTGGCGACGCTGCAGGCGCAGGCATCCTCTGCGCAGCGCGATGCGACTGGGATCGAGGACGTATTTCAGGCGGGTTACGCCGAATACATGCAGCTCAAGCAGCGGCCGGGTATCGAGCCTGATGTGGTGCTCTCCGGCGTCGAGCGCTCGCTGCAGGTCGCCATCAGCGAGCAAGAGCTGCAATTGGAAAAAGGCCTGCAGTTTCTCGCCACGGTAGGCTCGGTCAGCCCGTATATCGGCCTGTTCGGCACCGTCTGGGGGATCATGAATTCGTTCATCGGCCTGTCGCAGGTGCAGCAGGCCACGTTGTCGACGGTCGCGCCGGGTATTGCCGAAGCGCTGATCGCCACGGCCATCGGCCTGTTCGCCGCCATTCCTGCCGTTATCGCCTACAACCGTTTTGCTGCGCGTGGCCAGACGCTCACGGCGCGTTACTACAGCTTCGGCAATGAACTGCAGGTGCGCCTGAACCGCACTCTGCAAGGCCTGACACGCAACATGGCCGCTGCGGCCTGAGGACTTGTCATGCTGGTCAAACCGCAACGCAAACATGGCCCGAAGGCCGAAATGAATGTCGTGCCCTACATCGACGTGATGCTGGTGCTGCTGGTGATTTTCATGGTGACGGCGCCGATGCTCACCCAGGGCGTGAAAATCGAGTTGCCGAAAGTCGCCAGCGAAGCGCTCGTCACCGACACCCGGCAGCGTATCGTGACGTTGTCCGTCAAGGCGAAGGGCGGCTACTACTGGAACCTGGGCGACACGGTCGATACTCAGGCGCAGACCGATCAGGCCGCGAGCCTTGAAGACATGCAGGAGCGCATTGCCCGACTGGTTGCCGAGCGCAAGGACACGCAAGTGTTCATCCGTGCTGATGACAAGGCTGATTATGGCCGGGTAGTCGCCGCCATGGCGGCGCTGCAACGCAGTGGTGTAACGCAGTTGGGCTTGGTGACCGAGGCCCCGCAATGAACACCCTGGCCCTCGATTACCACATGCCGCGCCGCGAATGGGTGAATGGGCCCTGGCTGCGCAGCAATGGCCTGGCTGCTGCCATCGCGCTGGCATTGCATGGCGCGCTGCTGGGCGGTCTTATGTTCGGCTGGAGCCCGCACGAAGCACCGCCCGCACAGACCAGAACCCTGACCACGCAATTAGTGATTTTGCCGCCAGCGCCTGAGCCGGTTCCAGTCGCCGCTGCGCCGGTTGTCGAGCCTGTTCAACTGCCGCCGCCTGCACCGGCCTCGCTGCCGATCACTCAGCCGGTGGAAGCTGCAAAACCGCAGGCAGAGCCGCAGCGCCAGGTCGAACAGGCGGCGTTGGCACGCAAGCGCGTTGACGAGCAAAAGCGCGAGCGTGAACAGCAACAGAGCGTTCAGCGCCTGCACGAAGCCGAGCAGCAAAAGCGCCAGGAACAGCAGCGGCTGGCCGAGCAGCAACGTCAGCAGGTTGAGCAACAACGTCAGGCCGAACAGGCGCGTCAGTCTGCCGAGCGCGCCCGCCAGGCGCAGCAATCAGCACAACAGCAGGCCGCCGCTGACAGCAGCCAGTATCAGCCACTCAGCAAGGAGGCTCCGGACTATCCCGAACGGGCTCTGGACAAAGGCATCGAGGGTGATTGCACGGTGGTCTACGACGTGTCGCCGCAAGGCACGGTGGTCAACCCGCAAGTGCAGGGTGCGTGCCATCCATTGTTCATCCGTCCGTCACTGGCCGCAGCGCAAACCTTTCGTTATCAGCCACGGGTTGTCGAGGGCAGGGCGGTGACCGTGTCCGGGGTGAAGAATACCTTCCACTACCGGATCAAATAGACAGCGGGCCTGACGCAAGCTGCGACAGGCCCGCTGAGGTTTTAACTGACCTTGAAGCGCCGTACCAGCGCAATCAGGCGAGTGTTGGACTCGGAAAGGGCAGCGGTGCTGCGTTCGTTGCTGGAGCCGCCTTCGACCAGCTCTTCGACGATGTGCCGAACGGCAATGATGTTACGGCTGATTTCCTCTGACACCGCGCTTTGCTCCTCGGCCGCTGTGGCGATTTGCGTGCTCAGGTCGTTGATCTGCAGAACCGAGCGAGTCATGTCGTCCAGGCCGCTTGTTACGGCGGTGGTTTTGCCCGCTGTGGTCTGGCAACTCTGGCGGGTTTTTTCCATCGCGGCTACTGCGGCGCTGACGCCTTGTTGCAGGCTGCCGAGCATTTCGTTGATCTCCGACGTGCTGGCCTGGGTACGAGCGGCGAGGGCGCGCACCTCATCGGCCACGACCGCGAAGCCACGGCCCTGTTCGCCGGCGCGCGCGGCTTCAATGGCGGCGTTAAGCGCGAGCAGGTTGGTCTGCCCGGCGATTTCGCCAATCACCGCCAGCACCGCGTTGATGCGCTTGGCGTCCTGCTCCATCGACTGCACTTTGCTGGTGGCCGAATCGACCTCGCTGATCAGTGCATTCACGCTGTCAGAAGCGTCCGCAACCACAGTTTTCGATACCTGCGCGTTCTCGTTGGCCGACTGCGTGAAGCTTGCGGTCTGCGCCGCGCTGCGGGCCACTTCATCCGCAGTGGAGGACATCTCGGTGATCGCAGTAACGGCCTGATCGGTTTCGTTGGCGTGACGGATCAGAATGGCATTGGTAACGCCCGCCTGACTGCGCAGTTGTTCGATACCGCTGGCAATCTCGCTGGTGGAACTGCTGACGTCGAGCATCATGCGTTGTAGGTAGGCAATGAAGTTGTTGACCGACTCACCCACCTGATCCACTTCATCGTGCCCTTTGACGGCAATGCGCCGGGTGAGGTCGGCATCACCGGCCGACAGCGTGTCGATGTTGGTTTTGAGCACGCCCAGGCGGTTCATCAGCGTGCGCAACGCAACAATCATCAGCACCAGCAGCACCAGAACCATCGGGATCTGCAGCCAGGCCAGGGTCTTGAGGACGGTTTCGCTCTGGCTTTTCAGCAGGTCGGTGTTTTGCGAAACGGCCAGCAACCAGGGCGTGCCCGTGACCGGGATCAGAAACAGCGTCGATTCCTCGCCATCGCTGTTCTGGTAGGTCAGACGCGAGGTGCCAGTACCTTTGGCGGCGAGTGCCGACTTGATGCCATTGATGAACGGCGATTGCGCCGCCAGTTCGGAGACATTGCGCAGCACGATCTTGTCGCTGCTGCCCGGCACGTTGGACAGAATCTTGCCATCGGCCTCGATGATCATGATCCGGCCGTGGACTTCCTGCTCTTTGGCTTCAACCAGCTTGTTGAAGAAGCCCAGCGTCACGTCGATGGTCGACACGCCCCACGGCTGGCCGTCTTTGGTGATGGCCATGGCGCAGTTGGTGCGCGGTTCCGGGCTGGCGGCGTCCTGATAGGCGGGCGCCCAGGCGCATTGGCCAGCAGGCGAGTTCAAGCCGCCTTTGTGCCAGCCCTGTTCGAAATAGTTGAGCGACTCAGGCGAGTTCCAATGGGTGTTGACGATCAACTTGCCCGACGCATCGCGATGGTAAAAGGTGCTGTGCTTGGCACGACCGGGCGTGCGCACGTTCGGCAAAGGCCAGATCCCGCCGCCGAATACCTTGGCTTCGCCGTACTGGTTGACCATGAACGGCAGCAAGCGATCGATATCGTCACTGGACAGTTGCGGCACCAGTTCGGTAATGACCCGCGCCTGCGCCTGTACGCGGGCCAGTTCGGTCTTGATCTCGTTACTGATATCTGCTGCCTTGGCGGTCAGCATGTTTTCATCGTTGGCGGTGAGCCTGGGGGAGACGAACTGACCGATTCCATAAACCGTCAGAACGATGACCAGCGCCATGAATCCTACGAAGGTTGCGGTGTAGCGAGCTTGTACTGTCTTGAGCGAGGCCATTTTTTGTTATACCTGGTCCGTAGGAAAGGAATTGCCTGACTCAGGTGTCGACCGGGATAGATATTTCTTGATGTGACAAAAGTGCCAACTTCAGTACGATCAGCTGCGTCCCGTGTCGCGTAGGGCACTAGAGGTATTTTCTCGTGCTTCGGGCCGGAGGCCGTGGGAGCTACCGGGCCGCCGCGCATTGCTCGCGATCTGCCGGGAACCGGAAGCAAGATCGTTGCATACGGTGCATGAGGAACAACCGATATCGCGCAAGCCGCAACGCAGAAAATTTTTCAGTCCCTCGCTTGACTTCCTTTTCCTAATCAGTAACATAGCGCTCATTCCGCGATAGCTCAGTTGGTAGAGCAAGTGACTGTTAATCACTGGGTCCCTGGTTCGAGTCCAGGTCGTGGAGCCACCTTCCGTAATGCAAGTTCAGTGTTGATTTAAGTGATTGCTCTGCAATCACTTAACCGCGGTAGCTAGGGTTTGGAGCCTTACTCGCGGCAGTAATGAATTTAAATCTCGCTTTGCTCCTCCCTTTTCAAGCACTTTTCGCGTCATAGCCTTGAGCACCGCGTGCTACAGCGCATGTCGTCACGTGTTGAATTCGCCTCTCGCCCGAACCGCCGTCAAACCCTAATCCAATAGACCCTTTCTTGGAAAACCCAGCGTTTTTTTCAGCGAAGGGCGATTTCGCGCGGCCGCTGCAGCCGCAGTCAGATGAGCCTGTAGCAGATGGTTCAAACCGTTCGTCGGATTTATTCGGTATTTGCAATAAAAGCAATCTGCCAGCACGGAGCGCAATTTACTTCCTCTACAGATTTGTACAAGATTTGATACAGGTCGACGAGGGCCGTTGTAGGTGGCTGAAGAAGACCCTCCACCGATGTCTTTTCGATATTTATTAGGACTCATGGCATGCAAAAAAATGCATGCCAGGCGCTTTACTGTTTGGATCAGCACGTTGGTTTGAAAACTACGTGTTGAATTCATTTGCATTATAGCGTTATCGAATGTAGATCACTTGGTCTGCATGTTTATTTAAATAATGTTGTGGCATCAGCGTGCTCTGATGATAAGGGAGAGGTGAAAATTTGGCGATCTTCGTAATGCCGTTGTTGTACTTATACTATGTTCTTGCTTTCTGGTTTATTTGCAAAGTTTCTCTGTGGGGTTACTCGAGTAATGTAAGAAAGGTTCACGTTGTAATAAGATTTCTCTGTTTGTCGTTTATATTCTATGGGTCTGAGCTTTATTCGTATGCTGAGTGGAAAGTGGCATGCGCTACTATGGCAGGGCTGCATGTTTATGCTAAAGAGCCTGTGCAGGGGTTTTTCTATCCTCGTATTAGGCAAGTAGAGTCTAAATATTTTCTGAATAAGGGGTATGGTTTTGTCGAAGGTGCAGAGCTTGCCAAGTTGAAGCCTGCCTCTGATCAAATATATAGATTTTATAAAGGGGAAGATGGGGATGTAAATAAGGAGGCTGTTACAAAAATTCAAAGTGTTTACCAGTACGAGTCCAAGCATATAAAAATGTTAGGCGGCGGCAAAATCGACAAAAACATAGTAAGGAAAATAGACTCTGATCAGATATTAGGGGAGTCAATAATTGTTCAGTACAATGGAGGCATAATACAAGATTTGCTATTTTCTTTCTTTTCGGCTGATCGGGTGGGGCTAAGTGCGCAGTGTGTCGGTGATTTGAATGGAAAAAACATCATCGAGGAAGTTATTCCTCCTATCTTGAGCAGGGAAATGAAAAGAATATTAAAATTTATGCAGTAAATAGTTTGTTAGCGCAGGCATCATATGGGCTTTTTTATTCTTTAGCAGATACAGATGTAATTAGTGCGTTAATTAATCCTGACAAGGGAGGTTTTTCGGAGGTACAAGCTACAGATTTTGTTGAGCAGTACGAACTGGTCAGCTACCAGCAGAATACAGAAAATGGATTTGCCGCTGCGATATTTGAAAATCGTATTACACATGAGGTTACGTTTACAATCCGAGGGACCGAAGGCGATTTTAACGATATGGTTGAGGCGGACGCAATTGGGATTGGATTCAATGGAATTGCAACTTGGCAAAGCATTGATCTATTCAATTATTACCAAGAGCTTACTACGCCGGCAGGCCAAGCATACACTGCTTATAGTTACAGCTCGGGTATTTACACGCCTCTCGGGTTGACCATCGTTCCTGCAGGAATTACAACTGAGGTCAAGATTGCAGGCGACGGGTATAAATTAAGTTCAAGTGGTTTTAATATTGCAGGCCATTCTCTGGGAGGGCACCTGTCGATCGTGCTGAGCAGGTTGGCAGAAGACAGTGTAAAATCGGTATTTACATACAATGCGCCGGGTTTCGATACGGCACTTGTTCCCGCGGCTAATAATACCGAATGGTTATTTAACACGCTAGCTGCATTGCAGGTTGCGGAGACTGGAGCCACATCGATTGGTACCAAGTTCTCGCCGGAAAAAATAACCAATCTGGTATCTCCTGGCGATATGGTGTCCAAAATAGGTACCGTGCCAGGGATCATCTATAAAAGCTTCGATGAACTGTCAGATATAGTGGGGGCACACTCTATTGTCAATCTTTCGGATGCACTTGCAGTTGCATCATTATTGCACTTTTTTGACCCCTCTCTGACCCTTGGTGCTATTGCAGGTATATTGTCCAGCAGCACGCTTAATGAAAACCTGGCACTGGACTCCGTGGTATCGGCTTTAAGCGCGATTATCAATTCAAGCCCTGTCAAGGAGCCCGCAAGGGTTAGTGAGCTTTCACGTGACGATATGTACGAAAATATATTGTCTATGAACAATCACTGGGTGGCTGGAGATAAGCCCACTACTTTTGTTACTTCGTTGGTAGGTTTATCTGCTAACGCAATCGAAAGTCTCATGTATAGCAACGTTGCTTATAAATACGCAGCCTACAACTTTAATGGTTTTGCGTTGAAAAACGACAGTTTTTATCAGGGCATGCAAGGGATCGATACTCTGAATGATTACAATCAGGCGACAGGCACAGGTAATATAACTTCGGCATGGGTGTCAGATAGAGCGTTATACTTGAGTTTGCTATTGAAAGCTGATGCTGAAGGTGCTGATACGGCACTGGGTTCTCCTCTGATAACGCTGTCAAAGCACGCTTTCCTGTTTGAAGAAGGAAATACGACCTACAACACTCTTTATGTCAACGAAGGTATAGATCGGCAATCAATACTCTTTGGTTCTCGGGCTGATGATAACCTGCTTGGAAGCTTGGCACGTGATCATCTTTATGGCGAAAGTGGTAATGATTATTTGTACGGAGGTGATGGCGATGATCTGCTTGAGGGCGGGGAAGGTAATGACCACCTGAATGGTGGACGAGACGATGACCGTTTAATCGGTATGGGCGGAGCCGATACCTTAACCGGCGGCTCAGGAAATGATCAGCTTGAAGGGGGGGCGGGTATTGATACTTATAGCTTCTTCAAAGGCGACGGTCTTGATCACATTATTGACGGGGATGGTTTAATAAAAATAAATGAAGCGGCTGTGCACGGTGGTAAGCAAGTTGGTCCTGGTGCTAACACCTGGTTGAGTGAAACGGGAGATGTAAGATTTTCCTTAAGTGACGAAGGTGGTGACCGTAAAAGCTTGTCGATGTTTTATGGAGACGGCGATCGGATAGTCATTGATAATTTCGTAATGGGTACTTTTGGAATCACCCTAAGTGACTACATTGAGCCTGATCGAAGTTTTGGTAATTTAACTACCATTGAAGGAGATTTGAAACCTGAAGATCAGGATGTCACGGAGGCGGATATTCAGGTCGGCCTTGACGGCTGGGGTAATGAAATAGTCATGCCTGGCGTCGCAGATCCGGACCGCGAAAATAGATTATTCGATACCCCTGGGAATGATAATTTATTAGGGCTGGGCGGTGACGACGAGTTAACGTCTCGACAGGGTGGCGATGACAGGCTAGATGGCGGTAGTGGAGACGATACGTTAACAGGTGGTGTCGGTGATGATACCTTGGTCGGTGGTGTTGGAACAGATATTCTCATTTCCAGCGATGGTGATGATGAATTATATGCTGAAGTGGAAACAACGCTAGACGACTTTATAATGTCAACGTCAACCAAGAATGGGGCCAATTTCCAGGATTGGCTAGATGCTGGTAAAGGAGATGATCTACTTATCGGATCCTCATCACGGGATATGCTGCTTGGCGGTGAAGGAGCGGACACCCTGGCAGGTGGCAATGGTGATGATTTTCTTGGCGGTGACGAGATAGGAGGTATTCCTGATGCAGATTGGTCTTTTACTACGGATTTGCAAAACAATGGATTGATGTTACTCAACACGTTTAAAGCAGGGCTGAATGACGATATTGAGGATGGCGGTGATGACGTCATGTACGGTGGTGCAGGAAATGACATGCTTTGGGGGAGTTTTGGAAACGATTATCTAAGTGGCGACTCCGGTAATGACATACTTGATGGTGACGATGGAAATGACACACTTTTTGGAGGCACGGGAGACGATTTCCTAGCGGGAGACAGCCTGGACTATTCTGGAAATTTGGGAAAAGGGGCTGATTACCTGGATGGCGGTGATGGCAATGACCAACTGATCGGATCAGCTTTAAACGACATACTAATTGGGGGCACTGGCAACGATACCTTGTGGGGCGATAATTTTTTTGGAGGAGACGATCTTCCAGGTCAAGACTTCCTGGATGGAGGAGACGGCTCGGATTATCTGATGGGAGGCCAAGATAACGACACTCTCTATGGCGGCGATGGCGAAGATTTTCTGTTCGGAGATGAAACGTCTGCACCGAAAGCCCAGCACGGCAACGACGTCTTGTATGGCGGTCAAGGTAATGACGAAATTCAGGGTATGGGAGGCAACGATACCCTTTTCGGAGGGGGCGAGAACGACACTCTCTTGGGCGATGGTCGTGACGTTGCCGCAGAGTCGCATGGGGATGATTTGATCTTTGGTGAGGCAGGCAACGATAGCCTATGGGGTGGAGGCGGCTCCGACTCCTTGTATGGTGGAGAAGGTGCGGATTTTCTTGAGGGAGATTTTCCTGGCCTGACAACTTTATATGAAGGGAATGATTACCTTGATGGAGGAAATGGCGAGGATACCCTTCAAGGTGCAGGCGGTGACGATACGTTATTCGGCGGTAATGATAACGACGTGTTATTCGGGGGGATGGGAGATAACGTTCTGGAAGGCGGGCAGGGCAACGATTTTATTTCGGCTTCTACCGGCAATGATGTGTACCTATTTAACAGCGGGGACGGCGCAGACACCATCGAAGACAGCGGAGGCAATAACAAGATTTTCTTTGGTGGTAAATTTTCGGTCGACTCTCTTGAAGTCAGGATTTCAACTCCGTCGTTGGGTCAACAGTATCTTCATGTAGGCGACTCATTGGGCAGTTATGTTTTGCTCGCTAACATGCCAGCCTGGTCAACGTCCAGTTTTAGTTTTGTCGATGGGGCTACATTAAGCTATGCCGAGCTTATAAAACTCTCCGAAAATAGTTTGAAATACACCGGCTTTGAAAAGTCTGAGCTTGTATATGGCACCATGTTAGCTGATGTCATTAATGGTGAAGGCGGTGACGATTCCCTCAATGGCCAAGGCGGTGACGATCTGTTAGATGGCGGAGAGGGCGCAGATACATATATCGTCAATGCAAACGATGGTGATGACATAATATCTGATAGCGTTTGGGTTCCCGCTAGCACAGTCACTCCACTTACTGTTGAACAAGCCAACAATGCCGTAGCTGCAGACAGTGATATTTCAGGAAACGTTGTCCGTTTTGGGCAGGGGATCACCAGAGATAATGTTCTTTTTAAGGAGGCCTTGACGTTTTCATTGCAGAAAGTTCTCTTGGTAGAGTACCCAGGCGGCTCATTAACCATTCTAGGCGGTTTTGAAAGTGTCATCGCGAAGTATAGTTTTGCTGATGGATCGGTGCTCACTCACGCTGACGTGATGAAAATAGTATCTTCAACACCGGCTGTTTCCAGCAACGGCGCAGATACGATTACCGGCACAGATGCTGATGATCAACTTGATGGCAAAGACGGGGCAGACCTCATCTACGGCGGCTTAGGGAATGACAGTATCGTAGGCGGACAGGGAGACGATACGTTGTATGGGGGCTATGGTGATGACCACCTATACGGTGGGGATGGCGATGATCGTCTCGATGGCGGTTCAGGTAACGATGTGTTGGAGGGTGGCGCTGGAGATAATACATTCTATTTTTCGCGAGGTATGGAGAATGACACATTCATCGCGGACGGCGCATCGAATAACACATTGATTTTCGGCTCGGACTATAAGTTGTCCGACGTGCTGGTAACTCAATCGGGTGCTGATCTTGTTCTCACCAGCCGTAACGGGCCAGAAAGCGTTACATTAAAGGATTATTACACCCTACATCAAAGTTGGAGCGCGGTTTTAGCCGGTGTGACTTATAAGGGGTTTGATCAGGTCCTTGAAGCTTCCGCTTTTCAAGAAACTTCGGCGTACGCGTCTTATCAACAGCAATTTATTGACAGCGTCCAGAATGATTTGTTTTTACGGCTTACCAGTGATGTATACACTTCATTGGGGGACGGTAACTTTCAATGGGTCAGCAGGGGCGACAATGCTTTTTCGAGTTGGGTTTCCTATAAGAACTGGAACAGTGAGTTTGTCATTGGTCATGTTGAAGCTCCGGTCGGATCTATGCATCATAAACAGCCAGCGGTAGCTGTACTTTTCGAAGATACGAGTTCCAGTAAGCGCGTTGAGAATAGCGCTATTATTTCTGTCGCTCCTAGCCACTCAACAGGATCGAATTTTGTTCCAAAATCAGGTGCAGTGTTTCACCCTAGCGTGTCTAACACTGGATTTGATTTTGCTTTGGGTAGCACTATAGTTGAGGTTAACGATGTTACTGGAAAGCCGGATGGGTGGTGGGTTTATCCCCCAGCCAATTCGGCCTCTTCGAATTCCTATAAAGGTATTCCTGAAGGCTCCACACAAATTTCCAAGCTTTTTTCGGTGTCTACTAGCTTGACGACATTTACCCATAAGATTGTTTATGGCGACAATGTGAGCGGGCGAGTTGATGTTGAGCACGGTAATATTTTCTATGCAGGTAGTGGAGATGATCTATTAGTCGCTTACGCCCTAGATTCGTATCATGGTGATCTTTGGTACGGCGGGACGATGATGTCAGGTGGTGACGGCAATGATACGTTAGTCGGTCATCATGGTGACGATGTTTTAATTGGCGGCGGCGGAAATAACGTATTTTTTGGTGGTAACGGAAAAGACACTTACGTTATAGATAAATTTAGTGGTACTGATGTTATTGCCGACTTTCCAGAGCCTGATGATCATGATAGTTGGACTGCAGACAATAAACATATTTGGACATTTGGCTATGAAGAGTATTCGCTTGACGCCCTCGATACCGTCATTCTGCCTGACGGTGTCGCTATTGGTGATCTGAAACTTACCCAGAGCACTGTGTTGCTAGAGGGCTTGAGTCTTGATCTATTAAAAACTCCAGAAACAGAATTCTCGAATGCTGTACAAGCCGCCAAAGCCGCTATGGCTTATAATACCTTAGACCTTAATTGGAGTGGGCACAAAGTTCAAATCGTGCTTCCGCACTCTAACGATCCGCGCGGTTCGGGTATTGAGCAAATCGAGTTTTCTGACGGTACGAAAATTTCCTTAAAAGATTTGATGGCTAATAAAGGCTTCAGTAGTGTGCCCGATCTCTATTTAAACGGAGTCAACATAGAATACACCGGGTTGTTAGGTGCCCGCATTGATCAAAAATTACCATTTGCTGGCGGCGCCGGTCACGATACTATTACTACGAGCAGATATGACGCCTATGGATTTGGTGGTGACGACTACCTTGAGACTGTTGCTAACAAAGGACAGTATTCGCCCTATTTATACGGCGGGGACGGTAATGACACGTTAGTGGTTAACACTGTTGCTTCATCAGTCGATGGTGGATTTGGCGACGATGTTATCGTTTTGAATGGTGATATCTGGACTAATGTAATCGGTGCTGTTGAGGGACACGACAGCATCTTGTTTCGTAATGGCGTCACTGCTGAGAGATTATCGTTTCATAAAATGGCAGCGTCATTGGCTATTATTGTAGATTCTGATACTAATAAAATAACAGTGATAGATGAGTATTTTAGCACTGTCGGGTCGGGTGACTACACGGTACGTACCGCTGATGGAAAAGCTTACAGTAAAGAACAAATAAGTATGATGCTGACCGAAATGCCGATTCCTAACCAATCACTTCAAGGTAGCCTGGGCAACGATATGATTTTTGGTTCTGATGCGCCAGAAGATATCTATGGCTACAGTGGTGTCGACGACACTCATGGTGGCGCCGGCAGTGATCGATACTTTTTCTCTATGGGCGAACAACTTGAAGTTCAGGAGGGTGGAGGCACGAGCGACGCTGTTGTATTTGAAGGAGGGGTTGATGCTAATTTGCTTGCTGCTTCGGTCAGGAAAGTTGGCAATGATCTACTTTTCGATTTCAACGCTGTCTCAGCCGGCCACGTGACTGTCAAAAACTTTTTCCTCGGAGGTGAGTTTTTGGTCGAACAATTCGTGACCCAGGCAGGTGATGTCATACCTGCTCAAAAAATATTTGATATATTCAATGTCGTAATGCCGTTAATTTCTTCCTCTGCTTATGATTCGCGTATCAATGATTTGGCAGACGCTGATTCTGTCATTAACGGCTCTGACGTCCGCGATGACATATTTGGCTTCAATGGCTCGGATACTTTGTTGGGGCGTGGGGGAGACGATAGGCTTAGCGGAGGGAATGGCAATGATTTGCTGTCAGGGGGACTTGGAAACGACAGACTGATAGGCGGTCGTGGTGACGATATTTACGTTTTTGCCAAAGGTGATGGTCAGGATGTTATTGATAACACCGGGGGCGGGAAAGATATTTTGCGACTGGTGGGCATCAATGGTGCAGATATCAGTGGTGGTTTGGTTAAAGATGCCAATAATCTGGTTATTAATGTCAATTCCTCATCTGATTCTATTACGCTCGAAAACTGGTTTGTCGGCGGTGACTCTACAATAGAAAGTATAGTTTTTGATGACGGAGCCGTTGCATCGGCAGCGATTGCTTCTGCATACGGTATCAACACATCGACAAGCACTATTTCTGATGTTTATTCTTCCCTTCCGGAAGAGCGCGACTATTCAAATGTTATGGTTGCCAGGCACGATAATATGTTTCTGGTAGGTACTCAGCTTGGCGACTTTATTGAGGGGTCATCGGGTGATGATGTTTTGTATGGTGGTGGCGGTGATGATTACCTTATCGGCGGAAAAGGGAACGACAATTATCTAAATATTTTTTGGGGTGATACGGGTAAAGATGTCATTAATAACTACTCCACCGTGTCTTCAGATAAAGATTCCTTGATGTTAGATGTGATGGATATCAAAACGATCTGGTTTGCCAAAAATAATACTGACTTAATTATTTCACATTTGGGTACGTCTGATTCGGTCACTGTTGTTGATTGGTATTTAGGTGAGAATTATAAAATTGATCAGATGTCAACTCCGCGTTACAGCGTCAGCGCCGAAGGCATTGAAGACATGGTAGAGGTCATGTCGACGCTGGGCGAACCCGTCAATGGTCTTATAACTCTGACCGGCGACCAGCAAGCTGTTTTTGATTCGTTGATCGCCTCCAACTGGATTAACTACTCTACGCCCGTTGTCATGTGACCTTTCAGCATCCAGGCACGCTGTGCCTGGATGCTGGCTTCAGGAAGAAGAAACTTGAATATATTGATTATTCATCAGAATTTTCCGGGCCAGTTCAAGAATCTGGTTCGTGATATTTCACGTCGTTCAACGTGTGAGTTGACCGTCATTTCTCGGGATACTACGCCTGTCTATCACGGTGTGCGTCACATCAGGTACAGGCCCAAGAGGTCGGTATCAAGTACGACCCATAATTATTTAAGAACCTTTGAGGATGCTGTGCTTCATGGTCAGCAGGTTCTCAGAGTGCTGTTGCAACTGAAAAGAACTGGCTACCGTCCTGCTGTTATTCTGGCGCACCCAGGATGGGGAGAAGCTTTATTCATAAAAGATGCATTTCCGGACACGCCGCTTATTAATTTTTGCGAGTACTACTATCATGCTATGGGTGCTGATACAGGATTTGATCCCGAGTTTCCTGCATCAGCCGATAGCCGTGCTCGACTACGGATTATCAATTCTCTTCACTTACTCAACCTTGAACAGTGTGATGTAGGTATCACACCGACCCGCTGGCAGCACTCCCTTCATCCGGCTGCCTATCGAGACAAGATAAAAGTCATACATGAAGGAATTGATCTTGATGGGCTTATGAATGTTCACCGTAGTGACTTGATTTTAGAGAATGGTCAGGTTATTCGTTGTGGTGACCCTGTCATCACCTACGTTGCCAGAAATCTTGAGCCCTATAGGGGGTTTCATGTATTTATGCGTTCTTTGTCACGAATACTCAATCACCATGATTCGGTACAAGTTCTGATTGTCGGTGGTGACAGCGTCAGCTATGGAGCTCGCCCTCACGGTTCTTCAGGCTGGAGGGAGAAAATGACTTCTGATATGAGTTCATCTGATTTAAAGCGTATTCACTTTCTCGGAAAAGTCAGCTATGCCAAATACAAACAGGTGTTGTCATTGTCATCAGTGCACATTTACTTGACTTATCCATTTGTGTTGTCCTGGTCATTGCTGGAGGCGATGGCGATGGGGTGCGTTGTTTTGGGGTCAAGAACCAGGCCCGTCGAAGAGGTTGTTACTGATGGCGTCAATGGATACTTGGTGGACTTTTTTGATTGTTCCGGTATCGCCGATCAAACGCTGTCAATTTTAAATAATCTGGATAAGCAGGAATATATAAAGGGAAATGCACAGAAGAGCGCCCGAGCTTACAGTAGCAATGAAGGCAATTCAGCATATTGGGATGTCATCCATAGCGTGGTGATCTAATTTTTTTGTATGTGTTTACAAAACGGCTTAAGACCATTTCGTTATCTGTTGCTGCACACCAGAGGGCTTGCTCGATCAAAAAATCAGCCGCAACCTCAGATGAATTCAGGGCTGATGGCGCAAAGCATCTATCACGACGCCCAACGCTGACGACTGCTCGCGACGGTTGGGGTAGTAAAAATGGTATCCGGGAAACGGTTGGTACCAGTCTTCCAGTACACGCACCAGACGCCCTTCGGCAAGCTGCGCTAAAACCATGTCTTCCGGCAGGAAGGCCAGGCCACAGCCAGCAACCGCTGCGCGCAGAATTGGCGCGCTGCTGTTGAATGTCCATTGCCCTTCGACGCGCGCTTTCAGCTCGTGACCCTCCTTTTCAAAGTCCCACTGCAACAGGCTGCCGTGAGTGGGCAGGCGCAGGTTGATGCAGCTGTGTTCTGCCAGATCGCCGGGTGTGACAGGTGGCGTGTAGTTGCGAAAGTACTCGGGGGAGGCCACGACCGCCATGCGCAGTCTGGGGCCGATCGGCACGGCGATCATGTCTTTGGCCACCTGATCGCCCAGGCGGACACCGGCATCATAGCGCTGCGCAACAATGTCGGTGAGGGCGTAATCGACGGTGATTTCTACATGGATGTCTGGAAAGTTTGGAAGCACCTTCAGCAGTTTCGGCCAAAGGATGTTATTGGCGGCATGTTCTGAAGCGGAAATCCGCACATTGCCCGCAGGCGTGTCGCGAAACTCCCTGATGGCTGCCAGTTCCAGTTCGATTTCTTCGAAGCGTGGTGCCATCGACTGGTACAGGCGCTGGCCCGCTTCGGTCGGTGACACGCTGCGCGTGGTTCGGGTCAGCAGCCGCACACCAAGACGCGCTTCGAGTGCGCGCATGGTGTGGCTGACCGCCGATTGCGATACGCCCAGCTGTGCCGCAGCGCGAGTGAAACTGCCTCGTGGGCAATAACCACGAAGGCTTGCAGACCGTTGAGGTTGGCGCGAGACATTGAGGGGTTCTTTGGTGAGTTGAACGGACCAGGCTTCATGTGAGCATATTGCGTATCGGCCGATACGCCGTGCGTTGCCGATGACCTGTCAGTCCAGATTCTTCTCGGCGAGAAACTTCGCTACCAGGTCTGCAATCTGGACGTTGTTCAGGTCGGACATCGGGAAGTGCGTATTGCTCTTGATGCCGATTTCAGGACGGTGAATCAGAAGGTTGCTTGCCACGTTCATAATCATTCCTCTGACGTTTCGAGTGCTTGTTTCAGCGCCTCGCGTGCGCGTATGGCGATGGTTTCATCTGCCTGCTCGGCGAGTATGTTGGTCACCTCGCGCAACTGTGCAGCGCTTAAGCCCATGCTCATGCTCGCCAGCATATGGGAACGCAACTGCGGCTCGGCACCCGGCGTTGCTGCCAAGGCACCGACGGTGGCCAGCTCGCGGTTTTGCCAGTCGAGGTTGTCGCGCTCGAAGATGTCGCCGAACAGATGCGTTTTCAGGAACTGATTGATGACAGGGGCGAAGTCAAATAAAGGCCCTTTGACGGTGCCACCGGGAATGCGTGTCTGATTGACTACTCCTGCCTCACGCAACGCCTCGCCTGTGGGGATCGCCCGGCCGGGGTCGTTTCCGGGTGCGTCCTGAATACCGCGCTGTTTGCGTGCCTCGACCGTGTTCATCAGTTCGTTCAGCGCATTGAGGCTGCGCGGAAACCCGGCATAGGCGTAGAGCTGAACCAGAATCTCCTTGGCCTCGCTGATGGATAGGCCAGCGTCGAGCCTCTTCGTTGCTGAACGGGCCGTAGGCTTCCGCGGTATCGTAGAAGTCGACCCTGCTTTCTTACGCGCTGCGGATCAGGCTGATCATGGCTTGCCTGTCGGCGGCCGGGCCGTAGGCCTAGGTCATGCTCATGCAGCCAAGGCCCAGCGCCGATACCTGAAGAGAACTGTTGCCTAAATTACGTTTTTGCATTGTGTGCCTCCCGTGGAACGAACCAGCAAAGCTCGCGGGCGAAAAAACATGGATGGGCTGTTCTCATTGACGATTTCACTGCAGCAACATCGGTCGAGAGGAAGTTATGCGAGGGAAGGCTGAGGTACTAGACGGGTAAATCGGCAAGGGTATATGAGGAAGACTAATTAATCGGCTGCTGAACGAGTTTCGAGCAGATTTCCGCGCCCATGCGCAGCATGGGCGCGATAGTCATCAGGACGTGTGTGTACAAACGTGAGCGATGAGCACGACGGCGGTAATCAATGCTCAATACGGCGAAATAGTCCCCAGCAAACCCACCGCAATCGCCAATAACAAAAAACCTATCAATGAAAGTCCGAGCTTGCCCATGAGCGTCTCCTGCTGATCGATCTGTCTGTAACGAGTCGCAGGCGCCACTCTTGGCGGTTGGCCTGCGCGTTTCAATGCGCTGCCATTATCGTGCTCGGACAGATTCTGGTACAGATTCAGAAACAGCTTAAAAATACGGATCAGTTGTCTTTGTGCAAGGCATGAAAACGCTCAGAACGACGCGATGATACGGCCCAGCATTGCCATGGCCTGCTCGCTGCGTTCGTCCCAGGGAGTGCCGTAGTTCAGGCGCGCGCAATTCTTGAAGCGCCGTGACGCGGAAAAGATCGGGCCGGGTGCCAGGCTGATGCCCTGCGCGAGTGCGAGTTGAAAGAGCTGCAGCGAATCAACCTGCTCGGGGAATTCGAACCACAGAAAGTAGCCGCCGACGGGGCGGGTGACGCGTGTCGCCGCCGGGAAATAGCGGGCGGCTGCAGCGAGCATCGCGCCTTGTTGCAGTTCGAGGGTGTCGCGCAGCTTACGCAGATGGCGGTCATAGCCGCCGTGCTTGAGGTAGTCGGCGAGCGCGGCCTGAGCGGGGACCGAAGGGGAGAGGGTGGTCATGAGCTTGAGGCGGTCAATCTGCTCGGTGTAACGCCCGCCTGCCACCCAGCCGACCCGATAGCCGGGCGCGAGGGTCTTGGAAAACGAGCTGCAGTGCATCACCAGTCCGCTGCGATCCAGGCTTTTGACCGGGTGAGGCGCCTTGGCGCCGTAATACAGTTCGGCGTACACATCGTCCTCGATCAACGGGATTTGATGCTGTTCCAGCAGGTCGTAGAGCCTGATCCTGTTTTCCTGAGTCATGCTCGCGCCCAATGGGTTCTGAAAGCTGCTCATGAACCAGCAAGCCTTGATCGGCAGGCGTGTCAGGCTGTCCTGTAGCGAATCGAGGTCCACCCCGTCACGCGGATGCACGGGGATTTCGACGGCTTTCAGCTTCAGACGCTCCAGCACTTGAAGGCAGGCATAGAACGCCGGAGCTTCGATGGCGACCAGGTCGCCGGGCTCGGTGACGCACTGCAGGCACAGGTTCAGGGCTTCCATGGCGCCATTGGTGATGACCAGTTCGTCAGCGGGCAAGCGCACGCCACTGATCATGTAGCGCAGGGCGATCTGTCGGCGCAGCTCGGGGTTTCCGGTGGTCATGTCGCTGACGATGCCCGCAGGCGTCAGCGCACGCACAGCTGAAGCCATCGACTTTGCCAGGCTCGCCAACGGATACAGGTGCGGGCTGGGAAACGCCGAGCCAAATGGCACGGTGTCCGGGTCCTTGAGCGAGCCGAGCACTGAAAAGATCAGGTCGCTGACACCCAGTTCGGTGCCTTCGCTGGCGTGTCTGATCAGTTCAGGTTCGGTCAGTGCATTGGCGGCATGCTCGCGTACGTAATACCCGGAGCGTGCGCGGGCCTGAATCAGTCCCTTGTCTTCCAGCAGGTAATAGGCCTTGAAGACCGTCGCCGGGCTGACGGACCAGGTGCGACTCGCGACGCGTACGGACGGGACTTTTTCCCCGGCGGGCAGGACGCCGCTGCGAATCATTTCCGAGATGTCGGCGGCGAATTTTTCGTAACGTTTCATAAGCGGCATCGAATGAACAAGGCTGCATCATGAGCGAAACCGGCCATAACGAACAGAGACACAACAACTGTAAAAAACAGAATCAGATGGCTTGTTCACGTGTTTCAGGGTGTTGCGTCATCCGTCACTCAGGTCGTTCGGGGAGATGACTTGCGCTTGAATCACTCAAACGGATAGGTCTATGATGCCAGCGCCTTACGACCCATCGAAGGAAATAGACGTGTCCCGTTCCAACTGGCTGCCTACGCCGCCTTAGCGCTACGCCCCCCCTCGCAACACTTGACTGCCTTCTTGCTGCAGTCGCCCGTTGCTGCGCCCGTTTTTTGGTCGCCGCCACTCCCACTCTGACTACTTAATCGAAAACCGATGCTCCTGCTCGTCCGGCAATCGCTGCCGTGCGTCTTGCTGCGTCTGTCACAGGTATTTCCATGCTCGAAAAAATCAAAGCTACGTGGTTTTCCAACGTTCGTGCCGATGTATTGGCCGGGCTTGTCGTTGCATTGGCCCTGATTCCAGAGGCCATCGCGTTCTCCATCATCACCGGGGTAGACCCGAAAGTCGGGCTTTACGCGTCGTTCTGTATCTGCGTGGTCATCGCGTTTGTGGGCGGGCGCCCGGCGATGATTTCTGCGGCTACAGGTGCGATGGCCTTGCTGATGGTGAATCTGGTCAAAGAGCACGGGCTTCAGTATTTGCTGGCCGCCACCTTGCTCTGCGGCGTATTGCAGATCATCGCCGGCTATCTGCGCCTGGGTGAGTTGATGCGCTTCGTTTCACGCTCGGTGGTTACCGGGTTCGTGAATGCACTGGCGATTCTGATTTTCATGGCCCAGTTGCCGGAATTGACCCATGTGACCTGGCCGGTTTACGCCATGACCGCAGCGGGCCTGGCAATCATCTACCTGTTCCCGCGCGTGCCGGTGCTGGGCAAGTTGCTGCCTTCGCCGCTGGTGTGCATTCTGGTGCTCACCGCAATTTCCATTTACATGGGGCTTGATGTACGAACCGTGGGTGACATGGGCGCAATGCCCGACAGTCTGCCGACCTTCATGTGGCCGGACGTCGCGCTCAATCTCGACACACTGCTGATCATTCTGCCGTATTCCGCCGCGCTGGCCGTGGTGGGCCTGCTGGAGTCGATGATGACCGCGACCATCGTCGATGACCTGACTGATACCACCAGTGACCGAAACCGTGAGTGCAAGGGGCAGGGCATTGCCAATATCGCCACGGGTCTGATCGGCGGCATGGCTGGCTGCGCCATGATCGGCCAGTCGATGATCAACGTGAAGTCTGGCGGCAGAACACGTCTTTCAACCCTCAGCGCAGGTTTACTGCTGTTGATCATGATGCTGTTTCTGGGCGAATGGCTGGCGCGTATTCCGATGGCGGCGCTGGTGGCGGTGATGATCATGGTATCGATCAGTACCTTCAGTTGGGGATCGATCCGCAACCTCAAGGAATACCCGCTCTCGACCAACATCGTGATGGTGGTCACCGTGGTGGTGGTCGTGGCGACCCATAACCTTGCCTATGGTGTGCTGGTCGGTTCTCTGCTTGCCTCGATGTTCTTTGCCAGCAAGATCGCTCACTTCCTCGATGTCACGTCGCATCGTGATCCCTTCCACAGCCATCGCACCTACTACGTGACCGGCCAGGTATTCTTCGCCTCCGCTGACCGTTTCATGGCTTCATTCGACTTGCGTGAAAGCCTCGAGACACTGGTCATCGATCTGCGCGAGGCGCATTTCTGGGACATCACCGCTGTGGCCGCATTGGACAAGGTGGTTTTGAAACTGAGAAAGGCGGGCATCAGCGTCGACGTTATCGGTATGAACCGGGCCACCGCTACGCTGGTGGACCGCTTTGGTGTGCATGACAAGCCGGACGGTATCGATTCGTTGATGGGGCACTGATCTGCGGGGCCGGACAGGCAGGCTCAGCCCGGAATCTCCAGGCGGATGACGGATCCTCCGCCTGGCCTGTTGCGGACCTCGATAGTGCCGTCGTGCTCGAGACAAATCGCCCTGGCGATGGACAGGCCAAGGCCGCTGCCTCCCGAATAGCGCGCCCGCGAACGTTCGGCACGCCAGAAGCGGTCGAACACCTGTTCGAGGTTCTCCGAGTCAAAGCCGGGGCCGCGGTCCGAGACGGTCAGTTCCATGCGCCCTGCGCTGGCTTTGCCGACAATCAGCAGCTCACCACCCATCGCCGAATAGCGCAGCGCGTTATCGACGAGAATATTCACGACCTGGCCGATCCGGTCACGGTCGGCGTTGACGGTCAATTTCCGCGGGATGTCGATCGTCACGGCGACACCTGCCTCATCGAGCGGCGTGGCAAACCAGCCCAGACGTTCGACCACCAGTTTCTCAAGGGAAAACTCCGTCTTGTCCAGGGTCAACTGACCCGCGCTGGCGAGCGAGAGCAGGTGCAGATCACTCACCAGTTTGTTCAACTGGCCGAGCTGGCGGTGGACCATTTCCAGTTGTGCCAGGTCACGCGGGAACACTTCGTCGATCATGCCTTGTATGCGTCCCATGGCGGCATTCAGTGGCGTGCGCAGCTCATGGGCAATCATGGCACTGGACTCGCTGACTTCCAGTTCGTAACGGCCGAGCTGAGTGGTCATGGTATTGAAGTCGCTGACCAGCGCCTGCAATTCGTCCGGGTCGTTGGCGCTCATCGGCAGGCGCGTCTTGAAGTCACCCTGGGCGACCTGACGTGCGCCTCTGGCAATCGAGGAGAACTGGCTGGAAAGCGGACGGGAAAACAGAAAGCCGAAGAATATGATGATCGGGATCGCGATCGACACCAGCGCTGCCAGCACCCACCATTCCTTGTTGGCAATGCCCGGCAGCAGGTTTTCGATCGGGTAATACTCGAAGAACAGTTCGCGCAGCTTGACCATGTCCAGGGTGGGCTCGGCCTGCAGCCGCAGGAACTCCATGCGCACGTCGGCCGGCATTGCCTGCAGGGTGAGCCAGTCAGAGACTGTGACGTGTAGCCACATGCAGAACGCGATGACGATGACCGCACCGACGGCGAGCATGCTCATGCGCATGCCGACCCAGTGCCACAACGGTTTTTGTCTGTGCCTGAAAAAATCTCGCATGAAGATCACCTGAACCGATAGCCGACCGAACGGACGGTGACCAGCACATTTTCCACGCCATGGATCTCCAGTTTGCGCCGAAGGTTATGCACATGCGCATCGACAACCCTGGCCAGCGCCTCGCTGTCGGGAAGGCAGATTTCCAGCAGTTCTTCGCGAGTGAAGGCCTTGGACGGCGTTTTCAGCAGCGTTGAAAGGATCTTGAACTCGGTAGGTGTCAGGTCGAGTACGGTCTCTGCGCCATCCTGACCTTCAATGATCGCGGTGACCGCATCCAGCTCCACCAGCAGGTTCTGGTAGCGCAAATGACGCTCGTTGTTGCCGTTCTGCTGGGAGCGCCGCAGAACCGCATGCACGCGGGCCACCACTTCTCGCGGGTTGTAGGGCTTGACCACGTAATCGTCGGCCCCATAGCGCAAGGCGCCGAGTTTTTCCGGTTCGTCGCCCATGGCGGTGACCATGATCACCGGCGTGTCGCTGCAGCGCCGGACGGCCGACAGCACGTCGGTGCCACTGACAAGCGGCAGCATGACGTCCAGCAGAATCAGGTCGGGTTTCCACTGACGGTGCATATCGATACCGCGCTGACCGTTTTCGGCCAGCCCGACGTTGAAACCGTCACGACGCAGGTAAGCCTCGAGAATGCTGGCACTGTCGGCGTCGTCTTCAACGATAAGAATGCGTTTTCCTGACACGAGCGCGCCTCTTGATCAAATCTTGATAATTCACGAACGGTTTGTTGAAAGTCGACGTTCAGGATGCTGTCCAGAGCCCACTGTCGCGGACAGATCCTATGCCGATGAGTACACCGCTGTCCAAGCGTATCCGCAACCGCCGCTGGCGTTGCCTGGCCATGCTGGCGAGCCTGACTCTTTCGGGCTGCTCGTTGATACCGGCCTATCAGCGTCCGGCGTTGCCGGTCCCGGTCGATCAGGCGTCCGCTGTGGTCCCGGCCTCGAATACCTCCAGCGCCGTCGTGCTCAGTGCCGACGAAGAAGCGCTGGCTGGCGAGTTGTCGCCAAAAGGCGAACTGCGCCGGTTGCTGCAATCGGCCCTCGCGTTCAATCGCGATTTTCGTGTGGCGGTGCTGCGTGTGGAGGAGGCCAGGGCAATGCGCGGCATTACCCGCGCCGATCGCTTTCCGACCCTTGCTGCAGGTGTCGAGCGCGATCGTCAGCACTTCGATAATGCGGCCGCCGACGAGCGTTATGGCCAGGACATTTCCATCGCGTCGGTGGGCGTCTCTGACTTTGAACTGGATTTCTTCGGGCGCGTGCGCAGCCTGTCAGAGGCGGCGCGGCACGATTATCTGGCCAGCACCTACGGCCAGCAGGCGGCACGCAGTGCGTTGATTGCGGAAGTCGCCCGCGCCTGGCTGGCCGAGCGTCTGGCCGCTGCTGTGCAACAGGATGCGCAGGCGGTTCACGAGGCCCGGCTGATGCTGGTCAAGGCGGCCGAAGAGCAGCAGCGTCAAGGTGCGCTTTCGCTGGATGATCTGATGGCACAGCGCCTCGACACCCTGAGCGCGCAACAGCAGGTGCAGGATGCGGCAAGCGATCACGCCAACGCGTCGCAGGCCTTGTTGTTACTCACCGGCTATTCGACGGTATTGCCCGTCAGCACGCCAGACACCCCAGCGCTGACCACCGCGCTGGTCGAGACGCCGTCCTGGCTGTCGAATCTGCCGTCTCAGCGTCTGCTGGAACGCTTTGACATCCGTCAGCGCGAAGAAGCCCTCAAGGCCAGCAATGCCAACATTGGTGCTGCCCGTGCGGCGTTCTTTCCGTCCATAAAACTCAGTACCGGCGTGGGCTTGCAGAGCGACAGCCTGCGCACCTTGTTCAGCAACGGCAGCGGGGCCTGGCTGTTTACGCCGCAGTTGAATCTGCCGCTGTTCGACGGCGGGCGTAATCAGGCCAACCTGGACCTTGCCAAGGTGCGTCAGCAGATCGCGGTGGCCGAGTATGAAAAGGCTGTGCAGAACGCATTCCGTGAAATGTCCGCTGTGCTGACCCGCCGTCAGCAGGCCCTGAACCATGTCCGCAACGAGGTCGAGCGGGTTGCGCTGGTCCAGGAAAAAGTGCGGCGCCTGTCCTTTGAACTCAATGCGGGCGCCGTCGAGCGCACTGCATTGCTGGTTTCCACTCTCCGTATTGCTGAAGCCGACGCAGCCGCTCGCCAGTCCCTCGATGCGCTGCAGCAAAACCGCATCGATCTGTTTCGAGTGCTGCACGGAGCAGAACCGACAACCCCACCCCAATCCTGAATGACACCGGAGTATCCCCATGAGCCCTGCAATCTCTCGTACTCACCTGCGGTCTGCGCTGCTTAAACCTGTGCTGACCGTGTTGATCACCTCTGCGGCCATGACCCTGGCAGGTCAGGCCTGCGCCCAGGACAGCACTGCCGAAGGCCAGTCGATGCTGGGTGACCGGTTCAACGTCAATTTCGGGCTCGGCATGGCCGTGCTGCCGCGCTACATGGGGGCCGATGAATACCGCAGTCAGGTGGTGCCCATGCTGACGGTCCAGCGCGGTATCTTCTTCGCCGACACCACGCGCGGTCTGGGGCTGCAATGGCAGTCGGATTCCGGGTTCGGTGCCAGCGCTGCACTCAATTACGATTTCGGTCGTACCGAGAAAAACAGTACGAATCGGCCTGGTTCCAACGAGCTGAGAGGGATGGGCACTGTCAAGGGCGCGACCGTTGGCGACTTCATGGTTTCCCAGCAACTCATGCCGTGGCTGTCCGTCAGTGCCGAGGCCGAACTGCGGGTGGCTGGTGAAAAACGTGGCAATCGTTACCGGTTGGGTTTCGAGGGCATCGCCTACCACAGTCAGACCGATACGGTGACCCTCGACATCGATGCGCACGCTGGTGACGGCCGTTACAACCAGACCTATTTCGGCGTGAGCCCGATCCAGAGTCAGCGCACCGGCTTCTCCAGTTTCAGCGCAGACAGCGGCATTTACGCCTACTCGGCGGCGCTCGCCTGGCAGCATACCTTCGACGCCCACTGGTCAACCGTCGCAAGCGTCGGGGTAACGCATTACACCGACCAGACCCGCGGCAGTCCGCTGGTCGAGACCGATGCCGAAGGCAGTGGCCTGATTGCCTTGAATTACGCTTTCTGAAGGGTTGAAGCCTGCCATGCGATTGAATCCTGATGCGTTTCCGGTCCTACGGCGGTGTGTGTCGCGCGCTTGCGGCGTCGTGCTGATCACTCTGATGATCAGTGGCTGCGGTGATAAACAGACGGCCAGCGTTCCGCCTGTCCGGGCTGTCAAGGTTGAGACGGTCCGGGCAGGAGAGGGCGCTGCGTTGCGCTTCATTGGCACCGTTCGGCAGCAGGATCGCGCCAGTCTGGCGTTTGAATCGGCAGGCACCCTGACAGAACTGCGGGCCGACATTGGTGATAGCGTCAAGCCGGGCCAGGTGCTCGCCCGCCTTGATCCGCAGCCTGCGCAATTGCGTCTGCAGGAGGCGCAGGCCGCTTTGCGGCTGGCTCGGGCTCAGGCGCTGGAGCGCCAGCGTAACTACCAGCGTCAGCAAAACCTGCTCGCAGCGGGCAGTGTCGCCCAGAGCGTGGTCGAGTCGGCCCACTCGTCCAGTGAACAAGCCAGCGCCGAGCTGATGCGCACGCAGGCCGAGCTGGACCTGGCCCGTCGCGAACTGGATCGCACCCGCTTGATCGCACCCTTTGCCGGGCGCGTGGTGGCCCGTCATGCACAACCGCAGAGCGTGTTGCCCGCCGGGCAGGTGCTGCTGGATATAGAGTCCGCCGCAGAGCAACAAGTGGTGGCGGCTGTTCCGTTGGCACTTGCCGAGTCGCTTGAGCCGGGCGACCTCGCCAGGGCCTCCAGCAGCGCAGACGGTACGGTAGGGTTTGATCTCGCCCTGGAAGGCATTTCGCCCCGCGCTGATGACGGGCTGGTCAGAACGGCTGTGTTCCGAGTGCTGCGGCCTGCCGGCAGGCTGCCCAGTGGCGTCACGCTGCTTGTGCAAATGCATCCCGCTGCCGACGCACAGTCGCTGTCGGTTCCAGTGCAAGCGTTAAGGATGGGTGCCAACAGCCACCTTGCTGAAGTCTTCGTTTACCAGGCGGGAGGAACAGTCGCCGTACGCTCCGTGACGCTGGGTATGGTCAGAGAAGGTCGGGCACTGGTCGTCAGCGGGCTGGTCGCAGGTGAGCAGGTGGTCACTGCCGGCACCGCTTTTCTGCAGGACGGTCAGCCCGTCACGCTGTTTCATTCAGACACTCGCCTGACCGGTGACGCGCAATGAACCTTACCTCCCGCGCCATGGGCGCAAGCCGCCTGACCCTGTTCGCTGCCTTGCTGATTTTGCTGGCCGGTGTTGTCACGTTTTTGAGCTTTCCTTCTCAGGAAGAACCTTCGGTGACCGTTCGCGACGCATTGGTCAGCGTGTCTCTGGAAGGGCTGTCCGCAGAGCGCACCGAGGAACTGCTCGCCAGGCCGCTCGAAGAGCGTATCCGTGAACTGGCCGAGATCAAGAACGTGCTCACCACGGTCCAGCCTGGCCGAGTGATCGTGCAGGTTACGGCGTATGACAACGTCAAGGATCTCGGGCTGCTGTGGCAACGGCTCCGGGCGAAGGTGAGTGAAACGAGCGGTGGTTTTCCGCCCGGCACCCAAGGGCCTTTTGTCGATGATGATTTCGGTCGCGTCGCCGTGGCTTCGATCGCGCTGACCGCGCCGGGCTTCACCATGGGCGAGATGCGTGGCCCGATCAAGCGCTTGCGTAATCAGCTTTATGAGCTCAAGGGCGTCGATCAGGTCCAGCTGTATGGGCTGCAGGATGAACGCATTTACCTCGACTTCAATCACCAGACGCTGGCCGCCGCCGGGCTTTCCCCGCAACAGCTGCTTCAGCAACTGCAGGCCCGCAACCTGATCGCGACGGGAGGCAACCCGGTCATCGGGCAGCAGAGCACCACGCTTTCGATCAGTGGCGAGGTGCTTTCGCCGGAGCAGCTTCGGCAGTTCCCGGTGCAGTTGCCCAGTGGTCAGAAGGTCGCGTTGCAGAACCTGAGCAGGGTATCGGTGAGCCCTGTCGACCCGCCGGAAACCGAAGCGATCTATCAGGGACAGGATGCTGTGGTACTGGCCGTTTCGATGCAGCCAGGCCTCAATGTGCAAACCTTCGGTGATGCCTTGCGCAAGCGACTCGCTGAGCTGGAGCAGCAACTTCCGACGGGTTTTACCTTGCATGTAGTGACCTTCCAGTCCAGCGTGGTCGAGCACGAGATGAGCAAGATGTATCACGTCATGGCCGAGACGGTGGTGATCGTGATGTGCGTGGTCATGCTGTTTCTGGGCTGGCGCACCGGGCTGGTGGTCGGGGTGATTGTGCCCTTGACCATCCTCAGTACGCTGCTGGTCATGCGCGTACTGGGGATCGAACTGCAGACGGTGTCGATTGCCGCGATCATCCTGGCGCTGGGCTTGCTGGTGGACAACGGCATTGTCATCGCCGAAGACATTGAGCGACGCCTGCATGCGGGGGAGGATCGACAGCGCGCCTGTGAGGAGGCCGGGCGCACCTTGATGATCCCTCTGCTGACTTCTTCACTGGTCATCGTCCTGGCGTTTTCGCCTTTCTTTCTGGGGCAGACCAGTACCAACGAATACCTGCGTTCGCTGGCGGTTGTGCTCGCCACGACGCTGATCAGCTCCTGGCTGCTCAGCATCACGGTGACGCCTCTGTTGTGCTTTTACTTCGCCAGGGTGCCGGCCGGCAAAGCGTCGGCGGATGATGCCGATGAGTATGCATCGCTGTTCTACCGTGGCTATCGCAAGGTCATCGAGCGTTTGCTGAATCACTCGCTGCTCTTCATCGCCTGCATGATGGGTTTGCTGGCGTTGGCGGTCGTGGTGCTGACCCGGGTGCCGTACGATTTTCTGCCGAAGTCGGATCGCATGCAGTTCCAGATTCCGCTGGTGCTCGAGCCCGGCAGCAGCTCGCGAGACACGTCGCGAGCGGTGCGTGATATCAGCCAGTGGCTGAGCAGCGATCAGGATGTGGAACACAGCATTGGTTATGTCGCCAGTGGCGGGCCGCGGATCGTGCTTGGCCTCAATCCCCCGTTGCCCGCGCCGAATATCGCGTATTTCACTGTCAGCGTGCGCGAAGGTGCCGACCTCGATGCGGTGATCGAGCGCACACGGCAGTTTATCCTCGCGCAGCACCCCGAAATCGAAGCGCAGCCCAAACGATTCTCGATGGGCACCACCGAGGCGGGGATTGCGGTCTACCGGGTCATCGGTCCTGATGAGGAAGTGTTGCGCGGTACTGCCCGACAGATCGAGCAGGCATTGTCGGCGTTGCCCGGAACCTTGGATGTCCACGATGACTGGCGGACCCGATTGCTGCGTTACGACGTTGTTGTCGATTCGTACAAGGCCCTGCAGGCCGGTGTTGCCACTCAGGACATCGCCCAGGCCCTGCAACTGAGAAACAGCGGGCTGTCCGTGTCGTCGCTGCAGGATGGCGATACTGCTGTCGCCATTGTGGCGCGCGAGCAGAGCACCCTGAGCAAACCGGGCAATGATCTGGACAGCACATTGATTTATCCGGCTTCCGGGAGCGCGCCGTTGATGTTGTCGGCCATTGCCACTGTCGAGCCCAGGGCCGAGGCATCGACTATTCAGCGGCGTAATCTGCAACGCGCAATCACGGTGGTGGGGCACAATCCGTCAATGACGGCGACCTCGATCGTCGAACAGTTGGCACCGCAGATAGCTGCAATCAGCCTGCCGGCGGGTTACCACATCGAACCGGGTGGCGAAATTGAAGACTCGGCCGAAGCCAATCAGGCGCTGTTGCAGTACATGCCGCATGCACTGGTCGCGATGCTGTTGTTGTTCGTCTGGCAGTTCAATTCGTTCCGCAAGCTGCTGATCGTCATCTCCAGCGTGCCCTTCGTGCTGATCGGCGTGGCGCTGGCGTTGGTGCTCACCGGCTATCCGTTCGGCTTCATGGCCACCTTCGGGCTGCTGTCGCTGGCCGGCATCATCGTCAACAACGCCGTGCTGCTGCTCGAGCGTATCGAGGCTGAGCGCGAGCAAGGCCTGGCGGTGCGTGACGCAGTGGTCCATGCCGCGATCAAGCGCTTGCGGCCGATCGTGATGACCAAACTGACCTGCATCATCGGGCTGGTGCCGCTGATGCTGTTTGCCGGCCCGCTCTGGGAGGGCATGGCGATCACCATCATGGGTGGCCTTGCGTTGGGTACGCTGGTGACACTGGGCCTGATTCCGATCCTCTACGCGCTGCTGTTCGACCGCTTCGAGCGCTGGCGCAAGGCGAGCTGAGCCATGACGGCCGGTGCGTGTGTAGGGTATGGTCCTGAGAAAACCTCGATGATCGAACACAAGGACGAAACACATGCGCTCATTTACCCGCTCGCCACTGGCCGCCCATCTCGCCCTGGCGCTTGCGTTGACAGCCCTGGCGCCATTGGCCATGGCCGAACCGCACAAGGCCATCCAGGCCGATGCCGAGCAATACAAGGACGAAGCCTTGAAGCTGCTGGAGCGTCTGGTGAACATCGACTCGGGTTCCGGGTATGTACCGGGCCTGACCAAGGTCAGCGACATCGCGATCGAAGAACTGAAAAAGCTCGGTGCCACCATCGAGCTCGTTCCAAATACGCGAGAGGCCAGCAACCACGTCATCGCCACCCTGAAAGGCACCGGCAAGGCGAAGATTCTGCTGATGGCGCACATGGACACCGTGTTCAAGGAAGGCTCCGCGGCCGAGCGTCCGTTTCACATCAAGGACGGGCGTGCCTATGGCCCAGGGGTGATGGATGACAAGGGCGGCATCGTTGCGGCTATCTATGCACTGAAGGTGCTGCACAACTTGAAATTCACCGACTACGCGCAAATCACGGTGTTGCTCGATGCCAGCGAGGAGACCGGCTCAGGCGTTGCTACCGAGCTGATCAAGAAAACCGCGAAGGAGCATGACGTGACGCTCAACCTGGAGCCGGGGCGTCCGGCCGACGGTCTGGTGGTGTGGCGCAAAGGCTCGGCAACCGCGCTGGTCGAAGTCAAAGGCAAGGCCTCGCATGCAGGCGTTGCGCCTGAGCTGGGACGTAACGCCGCGACCGAAGTTGCCCATCAGATCCTGCAACTCGGCAAGCTGGGTGACGAGGAGAAGAAAACCACCATCAACTTCACCGTGCTCAAGGCGGGGGATCGCACCAACGTGATTCCCGATCAGGCCAGCGCCAAGGCCGATGTGCGTGCTGCCGTACCGGAGGAGTTCGACCGCGTCGAGCAGGACCTGGCCAGGGTGTCGGCCACCAAGCTGGTGCCTGATACCGAGGTCAAGACCAGTCTGGTCCGTGGCCTGCCACCGATGCCGCAGACCGCGCAGTCCGATGCATTGGTCGCGATGGCGCAAGGCATCTACGGCGAACTGGGTCGCACCCTGACCATCGAGGGCAGCGGCGGGGCGGCGGATTCAAGTCTGTCTGCCAGCGTGGGTACACCAACGCTGGACGGCTTCGGGATTGTCGGCGGCAATATCCATACGCCCGAAGAGTATGCCGAAGTGGGCAGCGTGGCGCCGCGGATCTACTTGCTGTCGCGAATGATCATGAAGTTGTCCGGGCAACAGTGATTCGATAGGCCTCCCGTGCGTGGCGCGGGAGGCTGTAGAGTCGATGACTCGCTTTTAAATAGCTACAGGCTGCAGAGACCCGATACTCCATACAACGGCAGGCGACGCCGATTCTGGCATAGCGGTTCATTGTCGAGTGTTGGCCGACAACTAGTTGTTATTGTTCATCCCCGTTTTGCTCATGCGCCACATCATAGGGTTTGATCGAAACCTGCTGCCTCTGTTTTACACCCTGGCCATGCAAAAAAGACCGTCGGCGCCGCTCCAGGGCCCTGGAAGGTCAGCATGCTTGCGCCTGTTTCCTTAGACCATAGTCATTTTACTAGTGTATCTGCGGCCTTGACACGAGCCGGTTTTCGCGTGCTAGCCGATCAGCATTTCTGCATATATTTAATTATGACCTTAATGCTATGTCGAAAAGATACGCTGTCCTCTATCAATACTAAGCACATGACCCTTGGGCGCTGGCTAAAGGTCAGTGTTGTAAAAATAAGCTTCAAAAAAAGTTCAGCAAATCGGATACAAGGTCGATACAAATATTTGACGCCGCTATGATGGCGCTCTAGTATTGCCCACCTTTTTGATATCAATATGCTACCGCAAGGACGCGCCGTGTATCCTCATGCCCTAAAACTGGCTTTGCTGCTACTGCTCGCCCTCGCGCCAGCTACCTTGCTTGCAGCCACTGCTCCCGCCAGTTTGCCAGGTGACCAGGATCTTATTCGTGACCGTCAGGATCGCCTGCTCGAAGAGCAGCGCCGCCGTCTTGAAGAACTCAAGGACCTGCCGGGCAAACAAGCCGCACCCGCTGCCCCGAGTTCTCCGGCCGATACACGTTGTTTCACCATCAATCGTATCGAGCTCAAGGGCGCCGACTCGCTGTCGGCCGCCGAGCGCGATGCGTTGACCAAGCCCTATATTGGCAAGTGCCTTGGTGTTGCGCAGCTCAATGAGCTTCTGAAAGTCATCACCGATCACTACCTCGAAAAAGGCCTGGTGACGACTCGCGCCTACCTGCCGCAACAGGATCTGTCCACTGGCGACCTGCAAGTGTTGGTCATCGAAGGCAAGCTGGAGCATCTGCGTGGCGATGCCGCCAGCGGTCTGTCGGCGCGTGAGCTGGCCATGACGTTTCCCGGTAAAGAAGGCCAGATGGTCAACCTGCGCGAAATCGAGCAGATGGTCGATCAGCTCAATCGCCTGCCATCCAATCAGGCGCAGATGGAACTGACCCCCGGCCAAGTCGTCGGCGGCAGTGACGTAGTGGTCAAGAACACTCCGCAAAAACCATGGCGGGCCAACCTGTCGCGTACCAACGAAGGTCAGCGCAGCACCGGCGAGCAGCAATGGAACGCTGGCCTTGAGTGGGATAATCCGTCGGGGCTGGCCGACCAGTTCAGCCTGCGCGGCGGCCACGATGCGATCAGCGATCGGCAGAAAGCCTCCCGCAACGCCTCGCTTGCCTACAGCCTGCCGTGGGGCTGGTGGACGTTCAGCTACCTGTACAACACCAGTGAATATCGTTCGGTGGCGCAGGCCTCGAACGTCAACTTCAAGCAGGACGGCGATAGCCAGAACCACCAGTTCAAGGCCGAGCGGGTCGTGTATCGCGACGCGCTGAGCAAGACCTCGCTCAATGCCGGTCTGTCCTACCTGCGCACCAACAATTATGTCGAAGACAGCAAGCTGGCGGTCAGCAGCAATCGCATCACCGAGGCGCAGTTCGGTATCAACCATGGGCGGCGGGTTGGCTCGGCGTTCGTCAACATCGATCTGGGCATGCAGCAAGGCATCGGTGCACTGGACGCGCAGGGCAACCACGATCCTCGCCCGGGTGAGGCTGATGCACGGTATCGCAAATACACCGGCACCCTCAGCTACCTGCACCCCTTTCAACTGTGGGGCGAAAACCTGAGCTTCACCAGCCTGGCCACCGGGCAGCGCAGTGAGGATGTGCTGTTCAGCTCGCAACGCACCAGCCTGGGCGGATCAGCATCGGTGCGCGGTTACAAGGATGAGTTTCTGTCTGGCGACAGCGGTGGTTACTGGCGTAACGAGTTGCGCCTGACTCGCCCGGTCACCCTGGACTGGCTGCGCCCGGTGTTCGCCGAGTATGGCGCGGCTGCCGGTTACGACCAGGGTGTTATTCGCAATGACCGTTACAACGGCAATCAGCATGGGCGCTTGTCCAGTAACTCGTTCGAGCTGTTTACGCGTGGCCAGCACGTTGCTGCCTCAGTGACGTTCGCTCATTCCCTGGAACGTCCCGATGTGATCGAGCGCGAAGCGCCGATCTATTTCCGTATGGACTTTTTCCTCTAATCACACCGTATTCAACCTACCTGTTCCGAGGTCATTTACATGGACGTTCACCAACTGGCTCTGCTTGCTCGTCAGCCTTCTGCTGTGCTGGTCGAGCGCCGGTCTTTCTGGGGAATGCCCAAGCGCGGCCTCGCGCTGATTCTCGCCAATGCGATGTTCTGGCAGCCGATGCTGGTTCAGGCCGAAGGCATTGTGGTCAGCGGCACGAATACCAGCCTGAATCAGGCCGGCAATGGCGTGCCTATCGTCAATATTGCCGCGCCCAATGCCAGCGGCCTGTCACACAACCAGTATCAGCAGTTCAACGTCGACAGCCAGGGCGTCATCCTCAACAACTCCACCAACCAGACCCAGAGCACTCAACTGGGCGGCATCATCGTCGGCAACTCCAACCTGCGCGGCACGGCGGCCACCACCATTCTCAACGAAGTGGTCGGGGCCAACGCCAGTCAGCTTAGAGGCTATACGGAAGTGGCCGGGCAGGCGGCACGTGTCATCGTCGCCAACCCCTACGGCATCAGTTGCAACGGCTGCGGTTTCATCAATACCCCGCAGGTCACGCTGACCACCGGCAAACCGGTGCTGGATGCCAACGGGCAGTTGCAGCGTTTCAATGTGCAGGGCGGCAGCATATCCATCGACGGTGTGGGGCTGAACGCAGACAACGTCGACCAGTTCGACATCATCACCCGTAGTGCGAAGATCAATGCCGAGATACACGCCAAGCGCCTCAACATCATTGCCGGTCGCAACGATGTCGACGCACAGACGCTGAACCCCACCGCCTTGCCTGACGACGGCAGCGCCAAACCGGAACTGGCCGTCGACAGCTCGGCGCTGGGCGGCATGTATGCCGGCGCTATCCGTCTGGTGGGCACCGAGGCGGGTGTCGGCGTCAGGCTGGCTGGCGATCTGGCGGCCAGTGGCGGAGATATCCAGCTTGATGCCAACGGCCACTTGAGCATGATGCAGACCGCTGCCAGCGGTGCTGTGGCGGTCAAGGCCAACAGTGCCGAGGTCAACGGGCCGGTTTATGCTGGGTCGTCACTGGGCATGACCACAGCAGGTGATCTCATCACCCGGCAGAACGTCGCCGCACGCGATGCACTGACACTTTCCGCAGGCGGTCAGATCAATAACACCGCGGTGATCGAGGCGGGCGTCAATGCAGACAACAGCCGCAACACATCGGGCGATGTGACGCTGTCTGCCAACGGGCTGAACAACAGCGGCAGCATCACCGCCAGCCGCGCCCTGCAAGCCAGCATCAGCCAGACCCTGAACAATCAGGGAGCCACACTGAACGGTCAGTCGAGCACACGCATCGTAGCTACTGCCATCGACAATCGTCAGTCAGGCCGAATTTTGAGCCAGGGCGGCACTGTCGATATCAACTCGTCTCAGGTGCTCAACAGCCAGAGTGGGCTGATCAGCAGCAATGGCACTACGACGATCACTGCGGGTTCGCTGGACAACAGCCAGCAAGGCAAGCTGTTCAGCAGCAGCGCTTTGTCCGCCCGTATTTCCGGGCCGTTGCTCAACCAGTTGGGGCTTATCAGCGCCAATGGCGATCTGCTGCTCAACGCGGCAAGCGTGGACAACCGCAGCGCGGAAATCTCCAGTCTCGGCAGTCTGACCTCGACCGTCAGCCAGTTCGACAACCGCGAAAAAGGCCGTCTGCTGGCCAACGGCGCGCTGCAACTGACCTCTGACCACCTGAACAACCAGAACGGCTCGGTCGCCGGACAGCAAGGCGTACAGCTGAATCTGGGGCAACTGACCAACACCGGCAACGGCAGTGTCTACGGCAAAAGCAACCTGAATGTGGCCGTCAACGGCGCTTTGGGCAACGATCAGGGCGTGCTGCGCAGCGACGGCACACTGGCCGTGCGCGCGGCCTCTCTGAGTAACAATAGCGGCAGCGTGACCAGTGCCGGCACGGCTACCGTCAGCACAACAGGCGCAGTCGCCAACCGTGGCGGACAGATTCTGAGCGATGCGGGCCTGACGCTTTCCAGCGGCAGTTTGGATAACAGTCAGAGTGGTCGCATTGCCGGCAATGGCGTGGTGCTCAACACTGGCGCTTTTGACAACCATCAGGACGGCCACGTCACCAGTACCGGCGCGTTTCAACTGAACGCCGGGCTGGTCAACAACAGCGACGCCGGTCGCATCGCCAGCGCCATGGCGCTGACTGCCGTGGTTACCGGCCTTAATCAGACCAACGACGGCCGACTGTACAGCAACAGCGACGTCAGCCTGGACCTGAGCAATGGCCTGTTGACCAACCAGGGCGGCCAGATCACTGCACCTGGTCAGTTGCTGCTGAAAAACCTCACAGTGGTCAATAACCAGAGCGGCAAGATCTCCAGCGCCAACAGCTTCACGCTGGCAGCCACTTCGCTGGACAACACCGACGGTTCGATACTCAGCGATAAAGCGCTCGTTGTGCGCATCAATCAGTTGCTGACCAACCTTCGCGGTCTGGTCTCTGCGACCGGTCTTGATCTGACAGCGGGCTCACTGAACAGCCGCAATGGCGAAATATCCAGCCTTGGCAGTCTGACGGCCAACGTTGGCCAGTTCGATAACCGTGAAAAAGGCCGCCTGCTGGCCAGTGGCGCGCTGCTGTTGACTGCGGACGGCTTGAACAACCTGAACGGGATCGTTTCCGGTCAGCAGGGCGTGCAACTGAACCTGGGGCAATTGAACAATACCGGTGGGGGCAGCGTTTACGCTAAGGATGCGCTGAACCTGACGCTGGGCGGTGTGTTGCAAAACGATCAGGGCGTATTGCGCAGTGATGGCGCAATGGACCTCAAGGCAGCCGGTCTGGCCAACACCAACGGCAGTGTGACCAGTGCCGGCACAGGTGTGCTCAATTTCAATGGCACGATGGTCAATCAGGGTGGGCAGATAGTCAGCGATGCACAACTGACACTCACCAGTGGCAGCCTTGATAACAGCCGGAGCGGTCGTATTTCCGGTAAAGGTCTGGTGCTCGGTACTGGAGTCTTCGACAACCATCAGGACGGCCGCCTGACCAGTACCGGCGCACTCCAGCTCAATGCCGGGCTGGTCGACAACAGTGACGCCGGTCGTATTGCCAGCGCCATGGCTCTGACTGCCGTGGTTACGGGCCTCAATCAGACCAATGACGGGCGCTTGTACAGCAACAGCGATGTCAGCCTGGACATGAGCAATGGCCTGCTGAACAACCAGAGCGGGCAAATAACCGCTCCTGGTCAGCTGCTGCTGAGAAATCTGAACGTCGTCAATAACCAGAGCGGCAAGATCTCCAGCGCCAACGATTTCACGCTGGCAGCGACTTCGTTGGACAACACTGACGGCTCGCTGGTCAGCGACAAAGCGTTGATCGTGCGTATCGCTCAGCTGCTGACCAACCTGCGCGGGCAGATCTCCGCCAACGGCGTCACCCTGAGCGCCGCAGCGTTGGATAACCGCAACGCCGAACTGTCCAGCCTGGACAGCCTGACGGCCACCATAGGCCAGTTCGATAATCGCGAAAAAGGTCGCCTGCTGGCCAATGGCGCGCTGCTATTGACCGCGGGCGGCTTGAATAACCTGAACGGGATCGTTTCCGGGCAGCAGGGCGTGCAACTGAACCTGGGCCAACTGAACAATACCGGTGGGGGCAGCGTTTTTGCCAAAAGCAGTCTTGGTCTGACCGTCAGCGGGACACTGAAGAATGATCAGGGTGTGCTGCGCAGCGACGGTTCACTGACCGGGAGTGCAGCCTCGCTGGCCAACAGCGCGGGCAGCGTCAGCAGCGCCGGTGTTGCGTCGATCATTATCAATGACGGCGTTGTCAACCGGGGCGGGCAGATACTCAGCGACGCGCAACTGACACTCACCAGCGCCAGCCTCGATAACAGCCAGAGCGGGCGCATTGCCGGTAAAGGTCTGGTTCTCAGTACCGGAGCCTTCGACAACCATCAGGACGGCCGCCTGACCAGTACCGGTGCACTTAAGTTGAATGCCGGGCTGGTCAACAACAGCGACGCCGGGCGCATCGCCAGCGCCATGGCCCTGACTGCCGTGGTCACCGGCCTTGATCAGACCAACGACGGCCGGCTGTACAGCAACAGCGATGTCAGCCTGGACCTGAGCAATGGCCTGTTGACCAACCAGGGTGGCCTGATCAATGCGCCTGGCCAGTTGCTGCTGAAAAACCTGAACGTGGTCAACAACCAAGGCGGTGAAATCTCCAGTGCCAACGGTTTCACGCTGGCGGCCACTTCGTTGGACAACACCGAGGGTTCGCTGCTCAGCGACAAAGCGCTGATCGTGCGTGTCGATCAGTTGCTGACCAACCTGCGCGGCAAGATTTCCGCCAATGGCCTCAATCTGAGTGCTGCAACGCTGGACAACCGCAGCGCGGAAATTTCTAGTCTGAGCACCCTGACTGCCAACATCGGCCAGTTCGACAACAGCGCGAAAGGGCGTCTGCTGGCCAACGGCACAATGCTGCTGACAGCCGATAACCTGAATAACCAGAACGGCGTGGTTTCCGGACAGCAGGGCGTTCAGCTGAATCTGGGACAGCTGAACAACTCCGGCGCTGGCAGCGTTTATGCAAAAAACACACTGGGTCTGACTCTCACCGGGGCATCGAATAACGATCAGGGCGTACTGCGCAGTGACGGCACGCTGGACCTGAAAGCAGCTTCTCTGGCCAACACCGGCGGTCGAGTCACCAGCGCCGGTGCTGCCACATTGAAAGTCGATGCTGCCGTCGTCAACCAGGGCGGGCAGATCATCAGTGATGCAGGTCTGACGCTTTCCAGCGGCAGCCTGGATAACAGCCAGAGTGGTCGCATTGCGGGCAATGGCGTGGTGCTTACCACTGGCGCTTTCGACAACCATCAGGACGGCCGCCTGACCAGTACCGGCGCACTCCAGCTGAATGCCGGGCTGGTCAACAACAGTGACGCCGGTCGTATTGCCAGCGCCATGGCCCTGACCGCAGTGGTCACCGGCCTGAACCAGACCAACGATGGCCGGTTGTACGGCAACGGTGATGTCAGCCTGGACCTGAGCAACGGCCTGCTGACTAACCAAGGCGGCCTGATCAACGCGCCGGGCCAGTTACTGCTGAAAAACCTGAGCGTGGTCAACAACCAGAGCGGTGAAATCTCCAGTGCCAATGGCTTCACGCTGGCCGCGACCACGCTGGATAACACCGAAGGTTCGGTGATCAGCGACAAAGCCTTGATCGTGCGTGTCGCCCAGTTGCTGACCAACCTGCGTGGCCTGATTTCCGCCACCGGTGTCGAGCTGAGTGCCGCGACGCTGGACAACCGCAACGCGGAGCTCTCCAGCCTTGGAGAGCTGACCGCAACCGTTGGCCAGTTCGATAACAGTGGCAAGGGCCGTTTACTGGCCAATGGTACGTTGCTGCTCAACGCCGACAGCCTGAACAACCAGAGCGCAGGTGCCGTTTCCGGCCAGCAGAGTGTGCAGTTGAACGTCGGGCAACTGATCAACACGGGCGGTGGCAGCGTCTACGCCAAAAACAGTCTGGGTCTGAAAGACTCGGGCGTCCTCAGCAACGATCAAGGGACATTGCGCAGCGATGGCACGCTGGTGTTGAGCGCCGCTTCTCTGGGCAATACTGCCGGTAGTATCACCAGCTCCGGCAACTCGTCCCTGACGGTCGATGGTGCCGTGGTGAACCGTGGCGGGCAGATCCTGAGTGATGCAACCCTGACGCTGACCAGCGCCAGCCTGGACAACAGCCAGAACGGTCGTATCGCCGGCAAGGGCGTGAAGCTCGTCACCGGTGCTTTTGACAACCAGCAAGGCGGCCGCCTGACCAGTACCGGAACCCTCCAACTCGATGCAGGGTTGGTCAACAACAGCGACGCCGGTCGTATTGCCAGCGCCATGGCCCTGACGGCCGTGGTCACCGGTCTGAATCAGACTAACGATGGCCGTCTGTACAGCAACAGTGACGTCAGTCTCGATTTAAGCAAAGGCGTGCTGAACAACGACGGCGGTCTGATTACCGCACCGGGCCAGTTGCTGCTGAAAAATCTCAATGCAGTCAGCAACCGCAGCGGTGAAATTTCCAGCGCCAACGGCTTCACCCTGGCCGCTACGTCGCTGGACAACACCGCTGGCTCGGTGCTCAGCGACAAAGCGCTGATCGTGCGTGTTGACCAACTGCTGACCAACCTGCGCGGTCTGGTGTCTGGTAACGGTATCGATCTGACGGCCAATGAGCTGAATAACAACAGTGGCAGCCTGAGCAGCGATGCCGACTTGCTGGTAAACGTCACTGGCCAGCTGTCGAGCCGCAGCGGCGAGCTGACCAGCGCCGGTAACACGACCCTGAATGCGCTGAGCCTCGATAACGCCGCTGGCCAGGTCATGGCTGACCGGTTCCTGAAACTGGTGATCACTGAAACCATCGATAATCAGGCCGGAACGCTGGGCGCAGGGCAGGGTATCGACATCGGTGCTGCGAGTCTGGACAACCGCCAGTCCGGTGTACTGGTCACAGATGGCCAACTGACTCTGAAACTGAGCGGCGCACTGGACAATCGCGCGGGTGGCAGCCTGCAAGCCAAAGGCTTGATGGACCTGTCGAGCAAGACGCTGGATAACCGTGGCGGCCGTATTGCCGCGCAGAACCTGTTGATCGTGCATAGCGACAGCGTCGATAACCGTGGCGGTGCGATTCGCGCCGAGAAAGGCCTGCAGCTGTTCGTCGATGCCCTCGACAATAGCCAGACCGGTCTGAGCACCACGCAAAAAGGCCTGATCAACAGCAATGCCGGTCTTGAACTGGTCGGCACGCATCTGGATAACCAGAACGGTCTGCTCAACGCCGCTGGCCTGATGCAGTTGCAGGTCGACAGCGTTGTCAACGGCAACGGTCGTATCGCCAGTCAGGCTGACATGATTGCCAATATCGGCAGCCTTACCCAGCAGGGCGGCGAGCTGGTTGCGCAGGGCAATCTGACCCTGACCGGCAAAACCCTCGACAACCGGTCGGGCGGCCTGGTGGGCTCTACAAAAGCGCTGAAAATCGATGTTGCCGACATCGACAATAAGTCCGGTGAACTGTCCAGCCAGATCGGTGTGGACATCATTGGTCAGACGCTCGACAACAGTGACGGCGGCAAGGTCCTCGCCGGTACGGCGCTGGGGCTGAAAGTGGCGCGTGTGATCAACCTCAACAAAGGCCTATTGTTCGGTAACACCCTGCGTCTCGACGGTGCACGGCTGGATAACGCAGGCGGTACGCTGGCCAGCCAGAAGGACATGAACATTGATGTGTCCGGTGCGCTGGACAACAGCGCTGGTCTGCTCAGCAGTGAAGCGGCGTTGACGATCAATGCCGCCTCGCTGCAAAACGCAGCAGGCAGCCTGTCCAGTGCCGATGCCTTGAGCGTCACCACCACCGGCGCTCTGGAGAACCAGGCGGGCTCCGTTACTACCGACGCCACGCTGACACTGACCAGCGCCAGCCTGAACAACAGTCAGGCGGGCAAACTGGCTGGCAAGGGCGCCACGCAGGTCACCACCGGCACGTTCGACAACAGCCAGGGCGGTCGCCTGACCAGCAGCGATACCCTGCGATTGACGGCAGGCAAGGTCATCAACCAGAGCGCCGGACGTATTGCCAGTGCGCTGGCGTTGACGGCCAGCGTGACCAGCCTCGACCAGCAGGGTGGTGAGCTGTTCAGCAACACCTCGCTGAGCCTCGATCTGAACAACGGCCAGTTGAATAATCAGGGCGGTCTGATCAACGCCCCGGGCATGTTGCTGCTGAAGAATCTCAACGGCGTGGCCAACCAGAACGGCGAAATCTCCAGCGCAAAGGCCTTTACCCTGAACGCCAACAGTCTCGATAACAGTGGCGGCAAACTGCTCAGCAGTCAGGCTCTGACGCTGATCGTCAACAAGGCGCTGAGCAACGTCAAAGGTACGATTTCCGCTGCGGCCCTTAATACTCGCAGCGACAGCCTGGACAACACCGAAGGCTTGATAAGCAGCCGCGCAGCTCTGGACTTGATGGTCAATACCGCCCTGACCAACGTCAAGGGCACGCTGGTCGGCGACGCTGACATGACGCTGAACGCCGCGACCGTGGACAACCGCCTCGGCCAGATCGCCAGCAAACAGAACCTCAACGCACGGATCGGCAGCCTTCTACAGCAGAACGGCCAGATGCTTGCCCAAGGCACATTGACCTTGCGTGGCGACGCGCTGGACAACCGTCAGAACGGTTTCATCGGCGCAACCCAAGCCCTCGGTATCAATGTCACCAGCATCGATAATCGCGGCGGTGAACTGTCCAGTCAGGACGTGATTACCCTGACCGGCCAGCAACTGAACAACAGCGACAGCGGTCAGGTGCTGGCGCAGAAAGCCTTGAATCTGAACGTTGCGCAGATCACCAACCGAACCAACGGTCTGCTCTCCAGCCAAGGCGGCTTGACGCTGGTCGGTAGCACCCTGGACAACACCGGTGGTGCGCTCAGTGCCCTCAAAGCCTTGGGTATCGACCTGTCTGCAGCATTCGATAACACTCAAGGCCTGATCAGCAACGAAGATGTCCTGACGGTAAAGACCAGCAGTCTGACCAATACCGCAGGCAGCATTTCCAGCGCTGGAAAACTGACCCTCGACAGCACCGGGGCAATCAGCAACCAGGGCGGCAAGCTTTTGACCGACGGCGCACTGGACCTGAAAAGTGCCAGTCTTGATAACAGCCAGAAAGGCAACATCAGCGGCAAAGGCCTGCTGACCCTGAAGACCGGGGATTTTGACAACAGCCATAACGGTCGCGTCAGCAGCAGTGATCGTCTGGACCTGACGACCGCACGACTGACCAACAGCGATGGCGGCAGCATCGGCAGCAGCCAGGCACTGACCGCCAGTGTCAGCCGCCTGAGTCAGCAGGGCGGTAGCCTGTTCAGCAACACCTCCTTGAGCCTGGACCTGAACAACGGCCAGCTCGACAACCAGGGCGGTTTGATCAACGCGCCGGGCGCACTGCTGCTGAAAAACGTCAACGAGGTTCTGAATCAGAACGGCGAAATATCAAGCGCTCAGGCGTTTACCGTCAACGCGCAACAACTGGATAACAGCGGCGGCAAACTGCTCAGCAACCAATTGCTGACCCTGCGCATCGCCCGTGCGCTGACCAACGTCAAAGGCATGATCGCCGCAGCCGGTGTCGATGCCACCGCCAATACCCTCGATAACACAGGCGGTACACTGACCAGCCGCAACAACCTGGACCTGACGGTTACCGGTCTGCTCACCAACCGTGACAAAGGACTGATCAATGCTGCTCAGGCGCTCAAGGTGGGCACGGCCAGTCTCGATAACCAGAACGGCCAGGTGCTGGGCGGCACCAGCCTGATCCTCAACGCCACATCGATCAACAACATCGCCAAAGGCCTGATCAACAGTACCGGCACCCTGAACCTGACGGCGGGCAGCCTGGATGCTGGCAACAGCGGCGAAGTGTCGGCCACGCGTGACATGACTATGGTCCTCAATGCACTGTCGCTCAATGGCGGACGCGTGATGGGCGACGCCGGTTTGTCCATCGACATGCAAGGCAACGACCTCAACAACCTCGGCGGCTTGATTTCGGCAGACGGTTCGCTGACCCTTAACCGCATTCGCGACCTGAATAACCAGTCTGGCGAGGTCTCCAGCGCACAGAGTTTCAGGTTCGATGGCCGCACCCTCAACAACAGTAGCGGCAAGCTGATCAGCAGCAACGTGCTGACAGTCAACGCGACCAACCTGCTCAACCAGAACGGCCTGATCTCCGGCTGGCAGGGCCTGAACGTTTCCGGCAATCGACTCGATAACCGTACCAATGGCACCTTGTCCAGCCGCAACGGCAACCTCGTTACAACCCTGACCGGTGAATTGCTCAACGGCGGCAACGGTGCGTTGGTCAGCCAGAACACACTGAGCGTAACCGCTGACAGCCTCGACAACAGCGGCGGCATCCTCTCCAGCGGAACCGGCCAGACCCTGACCGTCGCGGGCCTGCTGAACAACAGCCAGAACGGCCTGATTGACAGTGGTGCAGGGCTGACCATCAAAGCCAATGCCCTGAACAACGCGGCCGGTAACCTGACGGCCCAACAGGGTTTCAGCTTCGAAGGCAGCAGCCTCGACAACAGCGCCGGTAACCTGAGCAGCAAGGCCGATATGACACTCGACCTGCTGGGCAGCCTGACCAACACCAGCGGCAAGCTGGCCAGCGGCGGTAACCTGCTGTTGCGGCGCAGCGCGGCGATCAACAACCAGGCCGGGCAACTGATCAGCCAAAGCCTGATGACCCTCAACACATCCGGGCAACTGGATAACCGCAACCGCGGCACAATCGCAGCCAACAACACACTGACAGTCGTCGCGGGTGGCAGTGTCCTCAACGATGCTGATGGCTTGATCTATAGCCAGAACGCCGATGCGCATTTGAATGCAGCGAGCCTCTCCAACGTTCGTGGCGCGGTCCAGAGCGTCGGCGCACTGGTTGTGGATGTCGCTGATACCGTCAACAACCAGAACGGCCGGATCATCGCGCAGAACGGCGACCTGAACCTGACCGGTGCCAACCTCTACAGTCAGGGCGGAGTGCTATCCAGCCTGCAAGGTCTGTTCACCGCGAAACTGGCCGGCGTGCTGAAAAATGGCTATGACGCCAATCGCCAGGGCGGTGTCATTCAGGCGCAACGCCTCAACCTGACCGCGCTGGGCGGCTTCGACAACTACGGCGGCCGAGTCTCCGCGCGCGGCGGCGAAGCGCTGATCACTACCCCCGGCTTCGACAACCGCAACGGCGGCCTGTACGCCAAAGGCCTGGTGCGGGTCAACGGTGGCAACTTCGACAACAGTGGCGACAACGACGGCCAGATCGCTGGCGGCCAGGTTGAACTGAACCTGAGCGGCGCGCTGAACAACCGCTTCGGCATCATCGAAAGCGACAGCACCCTGGCCGTGACAGCTGCCAGTCTGGACAACCAGACCGGGCAACTGCGCGCGCTGGGCGGTGGCGGCGCCACAAACTTCCAGATCGGCAACCTGTTCGACAACCGCAACGGCACCCTGGAAAGCGCCAACAGCGACCTGACTCTCAACGCTGGCAACTTCCTCAATGGGGGCGGTTCGCTGCTGCATACGGGTAATGGCACGTTTAATATTTCTACGGCCAACGTCACCAATGCTGGCGGCAGCATTGTTACTCGCGGTGGTTTGACACTGAGTGCTGATAGCTGGACCAACAGTAACGTTATCCAGGCCGGGCGCCTCACCGTCAACGTCAATAACTTCAGCCAGACCGCCAGCGGCCAGTTGCTGGCATCGAACAGCCTCGTGGGCAATGGTGGCAATTGGAATAACGATGGATTGATCGCCAGTGACGGCTCGCTAAGCCTCAACCTCGGCGGTACATACGGCGGCAATGGCCGTCTCAGCAGCCTAGGAACGCTCGGGCTGAGTGCGGCACAAGTGAACCTGAGCGCCGCTTCGACCATATCCGGCGGCGGTGAAACCTCGGTGACCATGGGGGGGCAACTGAACAATGCCGGTCGCCTGACCTCGGCGACTAATCTGACCATCAACGCGGGGAGCATCAACAACCAAGGCACGCTGGGCAGCGGTCAGGCTTTGACTGTGACCACCGGCTCGCTGGTCAATGACCGTGGGCTGATCTTCAGTGGCAACAACATGAGCCTGCGCGTCAGTTCGCTGAACAACAGCTACGCCAACATCTACAGCTTGGGCAATCTCACGATTGACCGTAACGGGCAAGGCGCGCTTGCCGACAGCATTGTCAACAGTTCTGCGTCGATACAAAGCGACGGCAGCATGAGCCTCGCGGCGAGCACAATACAAAACGTCCGCGCCCTGTTGACCACCAGCAATGGCGGTATCTATACCGCCAGGATTGATGAGGGAGCGTGCAATCGCGAGTTTTATAACAACGACTGCGGCGGTGGCAAAGCAACTCATACCTGGGAAATAACCCAGCGTGAAAAGCTTGAAGTGACCGCAGCCAGTGCTGCGTCCGGCATTACCGCTGGCGGTAATCTGAACATCAACGGCGGTGATCTGTTCAACCAAAGCAGCACCATCGTCACCAGCGGTAACCTCAACGCTACGCTGAACAACCTGAACAACACCGGCATAGAGGCCAGCGACACCGAAACAGTGCGCGTGTACCGCAGCGCCCGTACTAGCAACGCCGGGGCCTGGACCAACGCCGCAAGCGACTTCACTGAAAAGTACTGGTTTACCAGCAGCGGTTATAACGCCAACAACCTCAGCGGCCTGGAACCGGCAATGGCGGACTTCATCGCCATCACCGAGACAGAGATGCCTGAGTTCCGCAAGGTCACTCAGCTGTCAACCGGCGACCAGAGCTATGCCGCCATTATCCAGGCCGGTGGCGCGGTAAACGTCAACGCGAGCAAGAATATCGGCAACAACGTCGTACGCGCTGGTTACAGCTACGTGAGCGGCGGTTCTCGCACTGACACCAATGCTCCGGGCAGTCAATTCTCCACACGCATTACTGTCAATCAGCAACTGCCGCCAGACCTGGCCCAACAACAAGTCAATCCTTTGAGCCTGCCAGGCTTCAGCCTGCCGACCGGGCAGAACGGCCTGTTCCGCCTGAGTGGCCAGACCGGCACCGCAGCCACTGTCGCTCAACCTGTAGGCCTGTCGCAAAGCTGGACAATGGGCAGCGCAGCGGTGTCCGTCGCGCAACGAGAGCACACCGTTTCAGACGCACAGGCAAGCACCATCCAGATTGGCTCGGTGGGCCAGATATCCAACGCCACCCGCCAGCTTGCTTCCGTCACACGGCAAAGCGCAGGCGTAAGCGCCAATGCAACTGCTTTTGATACCAGCGCTCCAGGTGCCGCACCTATTGGTGGGCTAGTGCTGCCAAGCCATACCTCTGATTCCGCAGGTGTCACCAGCGTCGGCAGCGTGACCGGCATTGCGACGGGCAATCAGGGCAGCGGCGTATTGTTGCCTGTCCAGAATGCAGGATCGACGGCAGGTGTTGCGGCTATCACCGCCATTTCTTCCGGTAACTCGGCCGCGGAAAACGCTGGTATGGTGCAGGGCACCCAGGTCAACAAGGCCGGTCAGATTGTAAATGATACGCAAGGTAGCTTGGTCAGCGTTGTCAATCAGGCTACGACCGGTGCCCAGTCAGGCGCGACTGCGGCAGTCACTCAGGTGGTTGTAAGTGCTCAAGGCGGAACGGTCATTGCACCGGTTCGCAGCGCTGTGGCTGCTCCGGTCAGTCCTGTCACTGCTGCTGTTCTAAACCCTGTCACGACCACGCCTGCTTCAACCGCTATCACTCAGCCCGCCACAGTGGCACAGGCCAGCGCTATTACGCCGCTCGTTTCGGCGGCAGCGCAAACGGTGACCCGAGTAGAAGGCTTGCCAAGCAGCAATTTCGTCTCCAAACCGCAAAAATACCTGATCGAAACCAACCCGGTCCTCACT
>NZ_JAIZAZ010000011.1:0-163565 GCF_020515645.1 Pseudomonas sp. MWU16-30316
TACGCGTTGAGGGTTTTTGTTTAAGTAGAAGTCACCAAAATTCGCTGGAACGTTACCTGCTAACGGATCGGCAACAGAATTTCTTGACGACCATAGAGCATTGGAACCACCTGATCCCATCCCGAACTCAGCAGTGAAACGATGTATCGCCGATGGTAGTGTGGGGTTTCCCCATGTGAGAGTAGGTCATCGTCAAGATTGAATTCCGAAACCCCTCATCGCTTACGCGATGAGGGGTTTTGTCGTTATGGGTTATCAAATAAAAAAGCCCGCTCAGGCATTCGCTCCGAGCGGGCTGTTGTGGTGCAGCATCAGTCAGCCAAACAGGCTGCGCACGTTCCCCATTGCGCCATCTGCAAACCCCTGAAGAAACGCCTCAAATGCATCCCCCTCAGGCCCTCCCTCAACAGGGTCGGCAACAATCGTCCAGCTGGCGAGGCAGGTATCGCCGTCGCCGATAGCGTCAACAGTCATTGCTGCCCACAGATTGCTGACTGGCAAGCTGGTGTGGATCAGTGACCAGGTCACATAAAGCGCTTGATCGTCCCTGGAGTTCAGTTGTTCGATAGCCACGTTGCCATCCTTGAACAGCTTGCTGCGAACCGAGCCCGGACCTTCACCGGTGACCTCAATGCTCTCCAGTGCCGGTATGAATGCCTGGAAGCCACCGAAATTGCCGACAACAGCCCACACGCTGGCCGCATCACCTGGGACTTCCACGGCGGACACCACTCGGCACGTCACCGGGTTCTTGATGAGTGTGTCGGGTTTCAGATTGCTGTGAAATGTGTTCATGTCGTTCTCCATTTATCTCAGTGGGTAGTGGCTCAGATGAAGTCGATTTCTTTCAGGTAATCGCAGCCCCTGCGCAGCAACGCCGGAGTCTTTTGCGGGTATTGCTCGCCCATGCGACGAATGCCGTTCAGGGTGTTGCGGTGCTCGATCATCGAGATATCGCCGATGTCTTCTTCAAACCCATCGAGGTAAAACCCCAGCACGCCAAACAGCGCGTTCTGGCTGTCGACGCGCCGGAGTTGCGCCTGCCATTGCTCGACGCTGACCAGCTCGAACTGACGCCCGGCCTCGCGAAAGGCGTGCACGTAGTCGCTCCAGCTCAAGGGCTCGGGGTTATGCAGATTGAATACCGCATGTTCTGGCTGATAACGGCTGGCATGGAAGCCGATGAAGCGCGCCAGAAAGTCCACCGGCATCAGGTCGAAGTTGATGGCGAACGCCGGAACCTGACCCAATTGCAGCGAACCCTTGAGCATCAGCATCAGGCGGTTTTTCTGTGGCTGACACACGCCGGTCACGCTGTTGAAGGCGATGTTGCCGGGGCGATAGATGTTCACCCAGGCACCTTGGTCCCGGGCACATTGCAGGATGCGCTCAGCCACCCACTTGGAGAGGTTGTAGCCGTTCTTGATGTAGATCGGCGGGGTCGCGGCAGCGGGTCGTTCAAGCACATTGCCAGCGGCATCGATGGCACTGCAGGCAGACAGCGTCGAAACGAAATTGAAGATCTTTTTACTGCGCCCCTCACACAGCTTCAGGCATTCAAAGACCGGGGCCACATTGTCTTTGACCAGGGTTTCGTAATCCTGGACATGGTTCACATTGGCAGCGTTGTGCACCAACGCACCAAACTTGAGATCCAGTCGTTCATACACCGCTTCACTGAGCCCCAGCCTTGGCTTCGTCAGGTCCGCGGGGTAGACCTTTACGCGGCTCAGGTCCAGGTGATCCAGACGGTTTTCCCGCAGGGCATGTTCGAAACGCTGCTGTGCGCTTTGTCCAGAAGTCTCCCGCACCAGGCAGGCGATCTCTGTCGCTCCCCAACTGAGCAGCGCTTGGACGATATGCACACCCAGAAAGCCATTGGCACCCGTGACAATCACCTTATGAACATCACCCAGCCTGCTGACGGGCAATGTAGCCAGTTGAAAGTCCGGGTTGGCATCCCGCAGCGCCTGAGCGCTGAGGACACCCGCCGAAGTGCCGTCGCTGTCGATCAGGCTGGCCAGCGTCAGTACTGTCGGTGCTTCGATAAAACGATTGATAGGAATGCTGCGCCCAAAGCGTTCACGAACCCCCAGCAACAGGCGCGACAGGAGGATCGAGTGGCCTCCGAGATTGAAAAAGCTTTCATCAGTCGAGATGTCGTCTGGCAGCAGCTCCAGCAGCTCGCCCCATAGCTCGAGCAGTGCCTGCTCCTGCGTAGTCTCGGGCAGACGGCGAGTGTGCTGCCCGGTAAAGCTCAGCGGTATTTCCAGAAGCGCTTTACGATCTACCTTGCCGTTGCTGGCGAATGGCATGCCGGGCAACATCGTGTAGACGGCGGGGTGCATGTAATCAGGCAGCAGACGTTGTACATGGGCCTTTAGCGCCTGTTCGTCATGCTCAATATACGGTTGAGCGAGAAACGCCAGAATTCGCCGTTGGTTGTCGATCACCACGGCAACCTGTCGATACAGTCCGCTGTCGCGCAGGCAATGCTCGATCTCCTCGGGCTCGACCCGAAAGCCGCGAATCTTTACCTGATTATCACGACGTCCGCTGAGGACGATGCCGTCAGCCGTCCACTTGGCGATATCGCCGGTGCGATAGGCGCGCATTAGCTGCCCATCCGGTTTCGTCAGCCACACATAACGCTCGGCGGTAAGCTTTGGGTTGTTGACATAGCCCAGGCACACACCGGGTCCGACGATGTACAGCTCCCCCTGAGTCTGCTCGGCCACGGGCTGCAACTGCTCGTCCAGAATCCACGCCTGGCTGTTGGCGATCGGTCGGCCCAGATGGCGGTTGCTGCTGGACGGCCCGAACTCGCAGGCGGTGACCAACACCGTGGCTTCGGTGGGGCCGTACAGGTTGTGGAAATGACATTGCCCGGTGAGTTGCACAATCACATGCGGCTCGCAGACGTCGCCTCCGGTCATGACATGCTCAAGCCCCAGCGGCTGATCCAGCGGCAGGATGCTCAACAGCGCCGGCGGCAGGAATGCATGGGTGATGCCTTGTTGCAGCATGCGGACCAACTGCAACGGATCACGCCGCTGATCCTCATCGGGGACCACCAGTTCGGCGCCGCTGAGCCAGGTGGGGAAAATGTCGATGATCGACGAGTCGAAACTCAGCGTCGAGAACTGCAGCACCCGGCTATGTTCGTTCAGGCTCACATGCTCGGCATACCAGGCGGTGAAGTGGCTGAGATTGCGCTGGCTGAGCAATACGCCTTTCGGCTGCCCGGTGGTACCCGACGTGTACAGCGCCATGCAGGGCGCATCCTGATCGGCAGCGGCGCCTGTATGCGCTGAAGCTACGTCCTCGACAGGCACCGCCGCGATATCCAGCGCCGGAAACTCCGCAGCGGCCAGTGGGTGCGAGCCATCGTGCAGCAACAGCATCGCCCCCGAGTTTTCCAGAATGTACTGCTGACGCTGCACAGGCTGGCCGGCATCAAGCGGCAGGTACACCGCACCGCAACCCAGAATAGCGAGGATGCCCGCGTACAGCTCGGCTGACTTGCTCAGGCAGATACCAATCACCGGAGGTGCGTCGGCTTTTGCGTGCGCCAGCAACGGCTGCAGCAAGCGCTGGATAGCGAGACTGTGCGCGTGCAGTTGCCGATAGCTGAGCGTCTGGTTGCGAACGGACAGTGCCGGGCGTTCGGCAAACGTCAGCAGCGCCTGCTCCAGCCGCTCGGTGATGGGTGTTTCGGCCCGTTTCAGCAGGTGTGGTTGATCTGTCTGATTGAGACGATGCTCGAACAGCAATTGATCAACCGCCTGCAAGCCATGCTGTCGATCACTCTGGGCGGGTGTGACGCTTGTCAGACCGTTGAAATAGTCGTCGTCTCTGGATAACCGGCTGATCTGTAATGCCGTCAGATCAACCATGCCTGCGACAGCCGCATCGCGCAGTACGCGCCCGTTGCCTGATTCCTCGACCGGCAGCCATTCATGAACGATCAAGCGTCCAGCTTCGGCAGCACCATGCCAGCACAGCAGCTCCAGCCGGGGTAACCCGTACTCCAGTTCCCCGCTGATACCGAACCGCAGGCTCAGATGCGTGAAGTGGCCGAACGCAATCAGTTGTTCCTTTGTCAGGTCCAGGCTGCCGTCTTCGATCAGCACGCAGCCATCAGGCATCGTCAGCGCGTCCAGCGCCTGCTGATCGGACAGATGCCGCACGCCATGCCCGTGGTCCTGCAGCTCGGTATTCAGTTCAGTCAGGGTCAGGCTGTGACCCATGAGCACAATCTCCAGGCGCTTCATTGCAGTGTCCCCCGAGTCGGCAGATAGTCCACCAGCGCCCGCTGCACACAAGGATCGTCCAGCATCGAGCTGTTCTTGAAGAAGCGCACGATGTTGGCAACCAGTGGGTGATGGCGGTTGACTGGGAAACTCACAGCCCTGGTTTCGTCCCTGAGCGCCTGCTTGACGGTGTCCGGCACCTGCAGGTGTTCGATCAGGGTGAAGTCGAAGCCATTCTGAAGATCGTTGGTCAGGTATTGAGCGATGAACACCGGCATGATGCGGGCGATGGATTCCCGGTCCTGTTGGGGAGCGGTGTGCCAGTAGATGCGTACCAGCCGCGCCCAGAAGCCCGAGTGGCGCCCCTCGTCCAGCAGGTGGTCGGCCATCAGGCCCTTGACCGATTGCTTGACCGATTCGTCCTTGGCAAACGCCGCCACGTCATTGGTCACGGTGTTCTCCGCGATGGCGACACAGATCAGCTCCACTGCGCTGCGCAGATGCTCCGGGGCCAGAGCCAGTGCGGCGGGAATGGCCCGGCTGAGTTCAATCTCGTCCGGCAACGGGATAGGCGCTATGCCCGTCAGGGCGATGGTCTGTTGCATGAAGTCCATCGCGACCAGTGCGTGATAGTCCTCATCGACCACCACCGTCATCGCGTCATAGCGACAGGCAAACGGGAAGCGAATCGTAAAGTGGTCCTTGGCGATGCTGCGTGCGGTCCTGTCGACGATCTCGGTCTCGAAGATCACCACATCGTTGATGAACTTGTAGAGGCTCTGTACCAAGGCATAATCGCGCAAATGCGCGCACTCGCGGATGAATGTGTCACTGAGCACCAGCGGCTGACGGCTGAGGGGGTAGATCAGTTTTTCATCGTTCTCGACGATCCTGCGTGGACGAGTACGAATGGTGGCGCGACCTTCCCACGCATCGATGAACGACATGTAGTCTTCTGCTTTCATGATGGCTTCCTTGTAAAGGCTTCAGGGTGTTGCGAGCGGGACTTACGCGCTGGCCTGCACCAGCGGCGTTCGCATGCTCAGGCGCAGCGTGTCCCATAGCCGGATCCTGCTTTCCACAGCGGCGATGGCGGTCTGATAAACCTCTCGTTCGCGCTGCGCGTCGCCAGCGACCAGACGAGCCAGCAACTGCTCTGCAGCCGGACCGTGGTCCTCGGCGTCCACTTCGATATGGCGTTCCAGGTAGTAGCGGAAGGTAGGGGCCTGGTCGGCGGTGATGCCCCAGTCATCGAGAATGGTCTGGAACATCTGCGGGATGACACTCTCGCGCCCATGCAGAAAGGCCGCCGCAACGCTGTGTGCTGGCGCATGCAGGGCGATGTCGAGCGTGTGTGTCACGAATGCTGTTGCTGCCTGCCCCGCGTCGACTTGCTGCAGTGCAGTTGTGTAACGCAGGCCCTGTCTCTGCAGTTCGATGAAGCGCTCGATCTGCACCGTACTTGCGCCGATCTCGCGCATCGCATCCAGATAGAGCTCGAAGTGGCTGTAGTGACCCGCGTCCAGTCGGTTATCGGATTCCTCACCCAGGACAATCTCGTTGATCAGGCGGGCAGCGGAAGCATCTGTCGGCGGCAGCCACGGCAATTGGGTGCAGGTCAGCTCCTGTTGCAGACGCTTGGTCAGCGACATGAAATCCCAGACCGCGAATACGTGGGTCTCCATAAAGCGCCGGAGTACATCCAATGTGGTGATTTCTGCAAAGATTGGATGACGGCCAAGTTCAACTTTCTTGTGTGCAAGCAGCGTTTTTTCACAAGGCATGATGACGGTCCTATTGAAAGAGAACGGTAAGTAGCAATGCAGTTATTTGCGATATAAAAGTGTCGGCTGTGCAGCGGTGGAACACAATGAAATACGTGGGAGCAAGGCAAGCGCAGGCCTTAAGTGTGAGGGCCCATTCGCCGCAAACATGCAACGGTTATTTCACATCCAGGCACAATGCAGTGTCGACGTTTCGAGCGCTAGCCCTTATACAGCGAGGGGGCACCCCGGTAAGCCATCAATAGCACCGACGGCGAAGAAAACTTAAAACAAATTTATCAGGGGGTGCAATCATTTTTTAATAATATTTAACTGGCTGTTTTTTTAGCATGTAAGTTGCCATATAAAACGCTCTGAATACGTTTTACAGGCGCGCAGACAACCCTCCCGACTGATAACGTCAGAATTATTAATAATGAGCGAATGCCTCGCCCAGCGTTGCCGATATGCTGAATAATCAGGGTTCTGGATTTTTTAATGGGCGAAGTTGGAAATGACTTCCAATGTCTGTTTGCCCCGTTCAACAACTCCTTATCCATTGAGTTCAGATGAACAGAGAACCGCTCCGATCCTGCGCGAGCCGTTCAGCCGTAGCCAGGGAACACCCTCCGGTTGGTGTCCTCAGCGCCTCGGCCGAGTTTGCCTCATTCCGGCGTTGGGCCATCTGGCAGATCAGGAAAATAGCGATAAAAACGCCATGCCCGGGTTGAGCCTGGCGATACGCTGACGAGATGTGGAGAGGAGGGCGGGAGGTACAAGCGGCCAATCCGCAGACGTTGTGTCATCGCCTGCCGGACAGACCGCCTTGATAATTCAGGCGGGGTTTTTCTTTATTGCGCGGGTCGACTTGGGCTTGGTGGCCTTGGTGGCCTTTTTGCTGTTCAGGTATTGAGTGACGGCCTGAACACCTCGGTTGAGGTGATACTGCAGCGCTTCGACACAGGGTTCGATCGCTTTCTGCTCGGCAAGCCGCAACAGCTGCCAATGGTCATCCTGAGAAAGCTTGCCCAGGCCCATGTCGGAAAGATTGAAACGCAGGAAGCGTTCCTCTTCGTTCAGGCCTTCTTCAACCAGACGCATGAGACGCTTGTTGTGGGTCTTGGCATACAGCGACAGGTGGAACATCCGATTGAGTCTGCCGATCTGGCCGAAATCCGTCTCGACTTCAAGCTGCTCGATATAGCCCTTCGCCGCCGCCAGATCATCGGCGTCCAGCAATGGGATAGACAGGCGCAACGCTTCGGATTCCAGCAGGATGCGCAAGGCATAGGCATCCACCGCGTCTTCGGTGATCAACGGTGCGACCACCGCACCCTTGTGCGTTTCGACACGCAACAGCGACTGCGCCTCGAGCTGGCGCAGTGCCTCGCGTACAGGCATGCGGCTGACGCCAAACAGCGTCGCCAGTTCCTGTTGGCGCAATGCCGTGCCACTTGGCAAGCTGCCATCGATAATGGCGTTTCGCAGCTTTTCTTCAATCACGGTTCTGGCAAGGTGCGCCGGAGGCTGCTCATTGCCCAGTACGGAGCCCAGAAAGGCTTCTCTATCTGATTTGCGCATTGGCCTACTTCTTCATCAACCCTGGCTGGACAACGTCCAATTAATCGCTTTGTAGCCGACAGACTAGCCAAGACTTGCCGGCACGTCGCGAAAATACAAACATCATCCTGTTTAACGGCGAACGCCGGATCGCGCTGCAGCCCGGTGAACTCGATAAGTACGCGCCTATCTTAGCGCTCATCGGCTCTGCGTACCGAGCGCGCGTTCACAGGTAACAGGAGTTTCACATGTTGTTTTTATGACGATGCGCTCTGAAACGACCGTTCCAGAGCGCATCAGGGCTTCGCTCGCGGCATAAGGCCGCAGGCGTGATCCTCTCAGCGCGTCAGGCGGCCGGAGACGAAGTGCTGAACGTCATTGAAACCGGGCGTCGACGCATGGCCGGGTGTCACCAGCGAATCGATGAACGCTTCGTCTTCAGCGGTGATATCCACCGTGAGTGCTTTGGTATAACCGTCCCACTGCTGCTCGGTTCTTGGGCCGACGATGGCTGAGGTCACGGCCTGGTTGTTGAGCACCCAGGCAATGGCGAACTCGACAATGCCGACCCCTTTGTCCTGCACATACGCCTGAACTCGCTGCGCAATACGCAACGACTCCATGCGCCATTCGGTTTCCAGCAGCCGCTTGTCCTGGCGCCCGGCGCGGCTCTCGCTGTCGGGGGCGATGTCCGGAGCGTATTTGCCGCTGAGCACACCGCGTGCGAGCGGGCTGTAGGGCACGACGCCCAAGCCGTGGTACGCGGCCGCAGTGATCTGCTCGACCTCAGCCTGGCGATTGACGATGTTGTACAGCGGCTGGCTGATGACCGGCCTGTCCACACCCAGGCGTTGCGCGACGTTGACGATTTCGGCAATTCGCCAGCCGCGGAAGTTCGACACGCCCCAGTAACGGATCTTGCCCTGCCGGATCAGATCGCCAATCGCCGACACCGTCACTTCCAGCGGCGTGTCGTGATCTTCCTTGTGCAGGTAATAGATATCCACATAGTCGGTATCGAGCCGCCGCAGGCTGTTCTCGATGGCGTTGAAAATATGCTTGCGGTTCAGACCGGCCCGGTTGGGCACGCCGTCGGCCGGGCCGATGGCGACCTTGGTGGCCAGCACCCAGTCACTGCGCTGTGCCGCGATGGCCCGGCCGACGATTTCCTCCGAACGCCCGGCGTTGTAGACATCCGCCGTGTCGATGAAATTGATGCCCTGATCCCTGGCCTTGTCGATGATGCGCAGCGACTCTTCGGCGCCGGTCTGCTCACCGAACATCATCGAGCCGAGTGTCAGTGTGGAAACCTTGAGGCCGGACTGGCCAAGGGTTCGATAATTCATGCTCAGCATCTCCATGTCATTCAGGCGAGCTCAGGTAACCCCCACGCCTTGAGCGGGAAGTCGGCCAGCGAGCCCAGCAGCAGGTCCGCATGCTCGTACTGCTCGACCGGCATGTGCGAGTCCGGCACAGCCACGGCGTACATCCCGGCAGCCTTGGCAGCGGTCACACCGAACGGCGAGTCTTCGAAGACCAGGCAGTCGGCGGGCGAGACGCCGAGACGGCGGGCGGCGACCAGAAAGATGTCCGGGGCCGGCTTTGCGGCGCCTACTTCCGGGTCGTCGGCGGTGACGACGGTGTCGAACAGCTCGAACCATGCGCGGTGCAGGGTAGTCTTGGCCTCGAAGTAATGCACAGACGAGCTGGTGCCCACGGCGATGGGAATATTGTGGGCTGCCAGATGCCGGACCAGCGCCTCGGCTCCGGGCATTGCCGGCGCTTTGGGGAAACGCTCTTCGAGCATAGGTTCACGGGTTTCGAGAAACTCGTCGATCGACATCGGCAGCTCCAGCGCCTTGATCACGTAGTCCGAGAAGTCCCGGGCACCGCGGCCAATGGTGTGCTGCTTGACGGACCAGTCGAAGGTGCGCCCGTGGCGACTGGCAATCAAGTGGGTGACTTCGGTGTAAACCCCCTCGGTGTCCAGCAACAGGCCATCCATGTCGAAAATGACGGCCTTGATCGGGCCTCGTTGTGTTTGCTGCTCGCTCATGTGATCACGTCCTGTTCCCAAATTCGTTTCAGCCTAACGTTTCCGGGAAGGCTGTGGCTAGGGTCTGTTTCAAAACCTTTCCGCGGGATTGGCGTGCGCAACAAAAGGCACAAGGCCATGTCCAACGCGCTTACAGAACGGCTACGCGCCCACAGAAATGGCCATGAAGGCTGGGCTGTCGGGATCTGCCGATGATAGTCTCTCGCGGCTTTCAATCGGCGCTGCCGGTCCCGGTACGACTTTCCCATCATCAGAACGGATATCTTCACGTCACTATGAATAAATCAGCAGGTATAGCGATTGGCGTCATCGTCGTAGCGGGCGCACTGGCTACGGCCGGTGCCTGGTACACCGGCAATCAGCTGGAAGGCGCGCTGAACGACTCGATCAGCAAGGCCAATCAGGAACTGGCGAAGTCGTTCAAAGGCACGGACACCAGTGTCAAACTGGAAATGCTCTCGCTCGACAAGCACTTCTTCAGCAGCACGGCGCACTATCGCGTCGACATCCAGAACCTGTCCGATAGCACCCAGGGCGGCCAGTTTCTGTTCGTCGACCATATTGAGCACGGCCCCATTCCGCTGTCGCATCTGAAGACCCTGAACCTGCTGCCGGTCATGGCCCTGAGCAATTTCCAGATGGAAAAAAGCCCCAGCGCCGAAAAATGGTTTGCCATGAGCAAGGACGTTCCACCGCTCACGGGCCAGGCCAGCATCGGCTATGACCGCGCCACCAAAGGCACGCTGCAGATGGCCCCGCTGGAAATGACCGACGTCGACGGCACGTTCCGTTTTTCAGGTCTGGACCTGAACGCCGAGTCGTCGGCCGACGCGGAAAAATTCAGCCTTGCGGGCAACATGGACAATCTGCAACTCAATGTCGCGTCGCCTGACGGTCCGGTCAGCATCGAGATCAAAGGCATGACCTTCGACACGGGCGGCACCAAAGGCAAGTCCGGTTTCTATCTGGGCCATACCAACATGAAAATCCAGAACGCGGGTTTCCAGGTGGTGGGCAAACCACAGGTGCAGATCCGGGATTTCACCAACACCAACCTGGCGCAGGAAGATGCCGGTAACCTTGCAGCGCAGATCAATTACGATGCCGGCATGATTGCCTACGCTGGCAAGGACGTCGGTTCTGCGCACATGGGCTTCAAGATCGCCAATTTCGATGTGCTGGCGACTCAGGCGCTGTATCAGTTGTATCAGGATAAAATCCTGCCTCAACAGCAACAGGCCGCGCTGGAGAAGCGTCCGTTCCGCCTGGAGCTGAACACGGCTGATCAGGAACTGATGAACACCCAGATGAAAACGCTGCTGGCGGCCAAACCGCACATCGAGCTGGAAAAACTCTCGCTCAAGACCAGCAACGGTGAAAGCCACGTGCGTATCGCCGTGGACCTGGCCGATCCAGGCCCGCTCGATCAGCCTTCCGATGCGCTGCTCATGAAGAGCCTGGGCGAAGTCAACGCCAGGGTCGTCCTGTCCAAGCCGATGATTCGCGATCTCGCGACCCAGCAAGCCATTCGTGAAGGCCAGACCGACCTCAAGGTCATCGCTGATCAGGCCAAGGCCGCTGGCGACATGGCCAGCGCCATGGCCGAGATGATGCAACTGGCCAAGGTCGACGGCGACAACATCGTCTCCGACCTGCATTACGCCAACCAGATGGTCGACTTCAATGGCCAGAAAATGACCGTGCAGCAGTTCATGAGCAACATCATGGGCAAGGTCGGCGTGCTGGGTAACCAGTAAGCCGCCTGCGACACGGTCTGCCGTCAGGACGGGCGATGTGCCGTCCTGACACCAGGCGCCGCTACTGAGTCAGCCCGCGCAGGGTATCCGCCAGTTGCCGGGTACGCTGCGAGGTGCCCGCCGTCATATCGCTGGAGCCTTCCAGTTCCGACAGCAGCCCCGTCAACGTTCCAACCTCAAGGGACTGCTCCTCGATGTGCTGCGCCACCTTGCGAATTTCCTCGGCCAGACGCTCGATATCGGTTCCGATGTCGTTGGCGTTCTGCGACGTCTTCTGCGCAAGCTGGCGCACCTCATCGGCCACCACTGCAAAGCCACGTCCCATTTCGCCCGCCCGCGCAGCCTCGATGGCAGCGTTCAGCGCCAGCAGGTTGGTCTGCCCGGCGATCTGCTGGATCATCTGCACCACCGACTGAATGCGCAGGCTGGACTTGGCCAGCTCCCGCGAGCCGAGCACCACCTCGTCAGCCTGACTGACCAGGCTTTTGACGGTGTTGCCCGCTTTGTCGATAACCGTTTCCTGCTGGGTGATGGTCTGCGACAGCTCATCCATCGAAACATGCAGCTCGCCAGAGTAATGGCGCAATTGAGCGGCGATTTCTTCCTGATCCTGATGGGCCTTGACCAGCACATCGCCCAAGTCGCTCAGGCCACCGAACACCGGACGGATCTGCTCGTCCAGACCGCTCGGGTCAATGGTTTGCACGAAGTTACGCTGCTTGAACTGATCGATCTGCTTGACCACCACATGGCTCAGACCGGCCAGCTTCTTGATCTGCCGACGCAGAAAGAACGCCTTGAACTCGCCGTAATAGGCGATGAAGTTATCGATGTAGTCGTCGCGGAACGGCTGCCCTTCGGGCACCTTGAAGAAGAACACGGCGGTGAGCGTCTGGTTGAGGTTCAACCCGAGAATCTCGCCAAAGGTCGAGAAGCCCACCACCGGCGTCGCACCGAACACATCGTTCATCCGGCCCAGTTCACTGCCGTTGTTCAGGCGCCGCAGGATGCAGTCGCTCAACAGGCCGAGCAGCGGCTTTCCGGACTTGCCCTGCAGAAAGCGCGCGAAGTCCTTGCGCGTGGTGTCGATCATGGACGTTCGTTTGACCATCACCAGCTCTTCGCCGGGTGCCACGTCGCAGAACAGGTGAACCCGCTCGCTTTCATAATCGATGCGCGCAATCGAGCGCACGAACAGCTCTTCGCCTACCCGGATGGCGAACGAGTACTGCGCCAGCTTGCCTTCCAGCTCATGCCGCTCGCACTTCAGCGCGTCACACAGCGCCGCAACCATCGTAGTGATCTCGCCTCTGGGGTTGACCACTTGGCTGATATAACGATCTTCCAGGGAGGCCGTCAGCACACTCAGGCTCAGTGGCGTCGGCGCGAAGTTCTGGCTCTTGAAGACGCCGAAGCGCACGTTTTTCGCGCTCTTGAGAAACACCACCTGAGCATGGTTTTCGTAGCTGCGTTTGCCGTCGTGAATCAAGGTCTTCTTGAAGTCGCCTTTGCCCCCCGCAGAACCGCCCACGAACAGGCACGGAAAGCGGCCCGACTCATACAGCGCTTCCATGAAAAACGACTCCGACGCCGACAGCCCGTCGAACGTGACGTAGGCCAGCGTATCGCGGTGGTCGATGGGGGTGTTGATCTGCGTGCGCTTGATCGAGTCGGTCAGGCGCGCAATGCGCTCACGCATCGACAGTCGCTTGCCCGCGCCGCGAATGTCTTCGCTGTGCAGCGGAATGTGCACCACCTCCGCACTCTTGATGACGCTTGAGTCAAACAGCGCGAGGACGATCCGGTCCCACTGGTTATCCGCCGCGCAGTACAGCGAATCATTGCCCGAGCACAGTTCGCCTGACGTTGTGCACAGGCTGATCTTCGCGTTGGGAAAGCGCGTAGCGACAGACTTGGCCACCTGATCGAAGTCGACGTGCGGCGAAACGAAACCGGTCAGATAGACCGGATCGAAGCTCAGCGCAGACAGCTTGGCGTTCAATTCCCGGGCGGACGTAATGACACTGATGGCGCCTTCGGTCCGCGATGTGCCGGCCCGAAAACGAGATAAAAAGCTCATGGTTAAACCCGTAAAGATAAAAAAGCAGAGGCCACGCGGAATATGGACCGATCCTTATTGATCGGCTGCCAACAGGTTCGGGTGAGCTTGAAGGGCGATGAATTTTGCCTATGCGTGCCGCTCAGGACAGGTGCAGCATCAACGCTCTGATGAGGGCGAGCGTCTGGCGATGCACCGAATCATAATGATCATTGTGGCAATAGGGCCGTACCGACAGGGTGATGGAGTCGGCCGTTGTGGAGGACAGGTGCACATCGACAGCGGGGCTGCTCAGTACATTGGGCAGGCGGGCGATCTGATCCTTGAGGCGCGGGATGATCTTCTGCTCGTCGGCGGTGCCTGGCAATGTCGCGGTCAGTTCGACGCTGCGAAAAGCATTGCTGGAAAAATTGACGATCGTGTCAGAGAAGATCTTGTTGTTGCCCACCAGATTCAGCACGTTTTCCGGCGTGTTGATCGACGTGACGAACAAGCCGATTTCGACCACGGTCCCGGTCACGCCCGCCGCCGAAATCAGATCGCCGACCTTGAAGGGCCGCAGCACGATGATGAAACCACCCGCGGCCAGATTGGCCAGCAAACCCGACCAGGCCATGCCGATCGCCAGCGCCACGGCCGCCAGCAGCGCCGCAAAGCTGGTGGTCTCGATGCCGCAATAGCTCAGAATGGCGATCACCAGAATGATATTCAGCGTCACCGTGATGAACGAGCCGACATAGCGCAGGACCGTCGGATCAAACCGCTGCCGCGTCAGCGAACGCTGTGCCATCCTGACCAGCACGCCGATCAGCCAGCGACCCACTATCCACAACAAGGCTGCGATCACCAGCCTCAGAACAACAGTCGTTCCGTACTGCAGAACGACATTGAACAACGAGTTGATTCCGTCAGTGCCGATATTGATGACATTCAGCGCATCCATCACCGCTACTCCAGACCGCAGGGCTCGCCCGGCAGATGGCCTACGGAGCGGAGCCATACATTGAAGGGCAAAGCAGGGCGGTGGCTACTGGTAGTTTTGACTGGAGGCAAAGGGCCTGCAACTGGTGTTGGGGGCTCAGCAGGTGTTGTGGGCTTTTAGCCTGCTCGTGTCTATTTTTTGTTTTTTGAGATGTAGTCAACTATGTTTTGTACCGTTTTGAATTTTTCAATTTCTTCATCCGGGATATCGATGTTGAATTCTTCTTGTAGAGCCATGCTGAGCTCGACAAGTTCTAAACTGCTACCCTTGAAATCCTTGGTTATGTCAGATGTCGGTTTTACCTCTACTACCGCTGCTTCCAAATGCTCGGCCACCAATTCTTTTACACGTGTCATTACCTCTTCCATGATCATCATCTCCTCGCTTGCGATTTTTACTGACTACTGAAATCCTAAAATTAGGCCTCAACAGAAAAGCTGTCTACTGACATTAATAACAGCTGTTCAACAGTGGGAGGTCTGAGCCGTTTGGCCATGCTCGTATTAAGCCCGTCGATAAATCGCTAAACTCGCCACCTCCCAAGGACGACTCAAGGACCTGGTATGCCGCTCCCTTCTGACACCCTGCGCCGTATGCTGGTGATCTGGCTGTATGCCGTCGCAGTTGCGCATGTGCTGGGCAGTCTGGTGTTCACTTGGGCAGGCTTTTCCGGCTTGCTCGACGGCTACCTGACTACGCTTGAGCAGGCCTTCTGGACCGATGCGGTTCCCGCCGCTGCTCGCGCGCAACAGGTCTGGTGGATGGCGCTGTTTGGCGCAACCTTGCAAACGTATTCCGTGTACATGCTGGCGCTGGTGCACCTGGGCAACCGCCTGAAAAGCACCATGCCCTGGGGCTGGCTGATTGCGGGCCTGCTGCTGTGGGCGCCTCAGGACATCCTGATTTCCGTGCGTGGGGGCGTCTGGTCGCACGTATGGCTCGATCTGGCGGCGTTGCTGGCGTTGTTGCCGCCGCTCATCTGGCTGTATCGCCATGACCGCCGCACTTCGGTTGTTCACGCGTCGAAGGACCCTCGTCATGTCTGACTTGCCGCTGCTGTATCTGCTGGCGGGCAACGGCAGCAGTGCCGAATGGTGGAACGACGCGCTGCCGCATTTTCAGCAGCATCGAGCCGTGCCGCTGGAACTGCCAGGCTTCGGCAATAATCCTCAGCCACCCTGCGAAGACCTCGCCGCCTATGCCGATGCGCTGTTGGCGGCGACCGTGAAGGGCAGCGCCATCGTCGCTGTGGGCGTCAATGCCTTGCTGGTCATGCATGCCTTGCAGCGCCAGCCCGGACACTTCTGCAGAAGCGTGCTGCTGGCCCCGGTGGGGGCTTTTCTGTGGCAGCGGCGCTTGCCTGCGCTGATGTCGCCGCTGCCCATTCGCAAGGCCATTCACTGGCTGCTGGCCAACAAGCCCACGCTGTTTGCGCACAAGTTTTCCAGGCAGACCTGGCCAGCCGAGCACTACCAGCGCATGGGCTCCGGTTACGCCCGCTGCCGTGCTTTCGTGCCGTATTGGGATCTGTTGCGTGCCGACACCGCGCTGCCCCGCTGCTGGAGTGGGTGCAAGATCCGATAGAGCTGGTCTGGGGCGATCAGGACGAGGTCCTGGGTATCGAGCAGGCGGCAGCGTGGTCGGCCATTCTGGCGCGTGCCGACCTGAGCATCAGCCTGAAACCGGGCTGGGGTCACTACCCGTGGATCGACGCGCCGGCCGAGTTTGCGCAGTGGCTGGAGTCGGGCGAGCGCGGCTTCGTTGCGCACACCAAAGGCGGCCGTCTGCGTCTGGCGGCCATCGCCGGGCAACCGGTGCCCGATGCACTGTCTCTGGTGCAGGGCGATGACTCGGCCTTGCCCGGGTTTCTGGCCCGTCAGCCTGACGCTATATGGGCCGTGCGCTCATCCAGCTTCGGTGAGGATCAGGCCGATGCGGCCAATGCTGGTCTGAGTACCACTTTTCTTCGCGAGCCCAGCCACAACGTACCCGTGCGCGTTGCAGAGCTGCACAACGCTGGCGTCGAAGAGGTGGTGGTACAGCGCTTCATCACGCCGGTGCTTTCCGGGATCGCTTTCGTGCGTCACCTGTCGGTCGAGCTGGAGTGGGTGCAAGGGCATCTGGAGTCGCTGGCCGACGGCCAGGCAAGTCCTGAGCGAGCAATCATTTCCCGCCTCGGCGCGGCCTGGAGCAGCGGCGACTTCAAGCCATCCCACGGTTTGACTGAGGAGGTGCTCTGGGACTTCCTGCAGGGCATTCTGCGCGTATTCCACTACGTGCCGGGCGACGTCGAGTGGGCCTGGGATGGCCGCCAGCTGTGGCTGCTGCAGTACCGCCCGATCAGTGACTACGGCTGGCGCCGCCACCTGACCGCCGCCAATATTGCGGAGATCCTGCCGCCACAGCCCAGCAGGCTGGTCGAGTACGCACAGCGGCGTGCCGCAGGCAGCATCCCGGCGATCATGGCGCGTTGGGATTCGCGCGTGTTGCAGGACAACGAGCCATTCACCGCACTGTTTGGCGCAGCTTCCTACATCAACAACGACCTGTTTCTCGCACGTTTGGCTGACTGGGGCATCGCCTCCAGCAGCTACGCCGATGAGGTCGGCGGCGCAGCACCGCATCTACCGTGGCGACCACTGCGTCTGCTGCGCTCATTGCCGGTGTTTCTGCGGATGCAACGTGTCGCGCGTGGCCACTTGTTGACCCTGGAAAAGCAACTGCACCGTTTCGACCGAGAGCTGCATGCCCTGACGGCCCAAGGTGCTGACGGTCAGCAATTGGCTGACTGGTTCACCCGTTTCTACGTATTCGTCGTGCAAGGCAACCTGTGCATCGCCACCTCGCTGGCCAGCAGCGGCGGAGACCTGCTGGGACGTCCACCGACCGCTTACGACGACCTGGAGCACTGCCCGCACCGGCTGCCCTGGGAAACCGACCCCGCGACCCCACGCCCGGCAGCCACTGACCTGCCTTTACAAGCTTTCCCGACCTGGCCGGGTTTCATTCGCATCGCCCACCGCGCAGGCCTGCCGGGCATGCGCGGCTACTACCTGCAAGTACGCGAGTGGTATCGCGACAACCTGATGCGCCTGTTCTTCCGCCTGCATCACGCCATGCCCAGCGCCGACCGGGAACACTGGTTTGCGCCGCATCCAGACATTCGCAGCCGTGCCGGCAGCTTCTGGCAGGACGGTCGAGAGGGCACCGAGCAGGCTAGTGGCTTCATGATCTATCCGGGGCAGGTTCAAGGCATTCTGGGCGACGACATCCTGCTGGAAGACACCCTCGACCCCGGACGCCACGCGCACTACCAAAACGCCCGCGCGGTGATTGCGCGCATGGGCGGACGTCTCTCGCACGGCTCGACCTTGCTGCGTGAACTGCGCAAACCCTCGGCCGTGCTGCCGCAGGTTGATCTGGCGTGGGTGGGGCGTGAAGTGCTGTATGTGGATGGGGAGTTGAGGTTGGTGGAAGGGCAGGCATAAAGCCCGAGGGGAATTATCCACAGCCAACCCGCACGCTCATTGAGCGGTGCGGGTGCTCAGCTGGCTACATCTGCAGGTCAGAGACGCATGCCTTTGAACGGGTTCCAGCCTTGCTCGCCTTTCACTTCCTTGAGGTAGTAGGAGTAGTTGGCCGTCAGGGCGTACATCAGAGAAAACACGACGTTCAAGCCGGTGCCCAATGCTGCCGGAACCTCCATTCCGAGGATCCCGAAGAGCAGAGCTATAACGATGTTGACCGCGATAATGACGCCGATCAGCGCCAGATTTTTCTTCCACAGACCCAGCACGAAGAAGTAAATCGGACCGAAGAAAAACGCGATGATGTTGGTGCAGACAAGCAACTTCTTCTTGAAGTCAGGCAGCGCGTTCACTGCCGGCTTGAAGCGTGGATCGTTCGGCGCACCATACGTCTCGAAAAAATTGAAGCGCTCTTGCCACTTGGCGCTGTGCTGGCCAGTGCTTTGGGTCTGATCTGTTGTGCTCATGGTGCTACTCCTTGTGTTCCGTGGGGTGACGTTTTCTTCCGGGAAATCCTGTGTCTCTGATGTTGCTGCTTTTGTAATCAGCGAGCGATTGTATGAAGTTTCCAGGTGGCGTACTACGCAATTGCGCCCCGAGCTCTTCATGCCGCCTCGACAAGGTATAGCCAAACGCTTACACGCGGTGGAGGGATTTGGCCATTTCCGATCTGGTCCTTCCTCCGTAGTATTGGATCCATCAAGTGGTGAACAGGCGTTCACCAGGATCAAGGATGATCGACCATCGCCTCGGAGGCAGCCGACAGGGAGTCGGGATGGTCTTGGAAAAACCCGCTTCGGCGGGTTTTTTGTTGGGCGCGATAAAGTCCTCGTTGAGCCCGGGCTATTTGCGTAGCGCCTTTCTCTTGCGCAGGCTTTCACGATGCACCTCGAGATCCTTGCGCCGCCGCATCTCCTGACGGATCTCCTTGCGTTCGGATCGAATAATCCTCCATTGCATGCGTAACTCCCGGCCGCGCTCGCTGTTGAGCGATAAAAGGCCCAGCAACGGGAAAAGCAGCCCCAGCACGTAAAGCATCAACTCGAAACGCCGCCAGTGCGCAGGGGCAGTGGGCAACACGGCAAAAAAGCAGCTCACCAGAATGGCCGCCAATATCCACATTCCGCACGCATGCCCGCGACTCATCATGATGCCGCCGAAACTCAAGACCAGTGATACGCCCATCATGAGCATCATTGACTGGCCCGTTCTCTCCGGCTCATTTGGAAAGTACGCATCGACCACCGTGCCTGCGGTAATGGCGAGGGAAAATATGCCCATGAAGATCGGAGTCAGAAAGGACAGCAGATAACGCGAGCGGAAAGCGGCAACGTGACTGCGGTAAATCACCATAGGCTCCTGCGAGGCCCGCTTGCTGCGAGATTGTTTACCCATTTTTCTTCCCTGGTTGGGTGTGGCGGTTAGTTGTCTTCTACGCTGATGGTCTGCTACCTGACTTCATTTGCTGAATGATATTACCCATTTCAAAAACCTACCCAGCCACCAGCGACTGCGTGCTTCACGAAGCTGTTCGATGTACTCGAACGTGTAAGACCGATTGTGCTTCTTTTCCAGCGCCAGGATTTTTTTCAGTATTCGGATGGCGTCCCTGTTCCAGTAAAGAAGGTAAAGATTGCTCAGTGCTATCCAGATACTGACCATAATGATCAGTTCTATAGGCCACACGATCATTGCAGCGATTCCGGCCACAATGACGCCTCCGCTCAGTAAGTTTCCGTTTCTCGTGCTGACATAACCGTGCACTATATAGACCTTGTTATCTCTGGTCTCAAAAGACAGCTGACCTGATCTCGATTTTGTGAAGTAAATAAATAAAAATGAAACAAGCATCAGTAAGGCCGGAATCATCGCCCACGATAAAGCATCTGTCGTCGACGCGCCGTATTCAGATTTTGCTATAAGATAAATAACGCTTGTATTCATGAGTAGAAATGAAGAGAAAAGGCCTGTGAAAGAATGAACTGCGATTGCAGTGAAGCTTTCGCTCAGGTAAATAAAATATATTGTTCGCATGAGCAGGGTAAAGAGACCGAAGCATACCAGCCAGAAAAAATCCGATTTAAACGTCGACATTGTGCCAAATAAGGCAATCAGGAAGAAAGACCCGTAAAGTCCCTTTTTTATTGCGTTGGGTTGTGGTTCGATCATGTGATTAACTCAAGTTTTAGAAGCGAAATATAGCAAAAGTTAATGGCTTGGTCTGAAAGATCATACATCAAATATTTAAGTGTATGGCCAGTCGTCCCACTATTTTAGATGGTTGCATTTGACGTGTGACTTAGTCAAAGCGGCCGGTGCTGAGGTTCAGACGGTTGCCGATGTTGTAATACGGATGGTTAGGTGCTGGTCTACGCGAAGAGGCAGTGAGGTCAAATTGCTGAGTTAATCGTCCTGGCATCCTGCGCTATACAAGTCACGGTCTTTCACATAATGGCCCACAGGTCGTGTGCGAAGTCTGTCTTCTCAGCGGTGACGCCGAGTTTTCTGCCTAGGTCCGTAGGCTTATGTTTGATCGATAGCAGTCGGTCACCGTTGTCGTATGCATAGTCCTGACGCACGTCGTCGTTTAGCTTTGCCAGCAGACTGCAGATTGAAAAAAGAAGGGCTGGCACAAAGTTGACAGCCCCTTTTTTCGATCAAGATTTTAAAGAGCTATATAGTTCAGAAAATTTTGACGGCATCATGGCAGAAAACGAAAACCAATAGCTTGGAGACTAAGCAACGCCCTTAACCAGTGACTGTCCCTTTACCCCACCCCATGGATCATCCATAAGATATTTTGCATCAAGCTCATCATTGGAAGGCACAAACGTGAACTTATAAAAAATTTCATCACCTTCACAAATTTCATAGTAAAGAGCATATTGGCGCTCTTCGACATCTAGAACGACTTTGGCTTTTTCAGCAGCTGAGGCAACCTCTAATTCGTTTTTTTTTGAAACAAAAAAGGGGACTACTATGCAGCGTTGAGTTTGTGTGTCCAAATTAAATTTTGTGTCTAGAGTCAAGCTTATATTTGCACCAAATGCGTCATCTGGTAGGGGGGCAAATATTACGTAGTCTTTATGTATTACAGCGCCTTGATCAATATTTAGCTTGCCCCATTGGCTCGAAGCTTCGTCATAGGCGCGTGACCGAATTTGAATTTGGCTATGAGATATGAGTAAATCTACTACTTGATTAGAATTTGCCATTAGAAAAACTCTACTTTAATTTTAGTTCCATTTGGAAGACCTGAAAGCACATTACCAATACTGGATCCTGCTCCTCGATTATCACTAGGACCGATGTGTCTAGCACTTGCACCGTTCCCTCCCTCTTTAAACATGGCCATAGGCCATTCGTCGCGATCTTTTGACTTCATTGTTTTAACGTCTTTGAGGCTTGTCTTTCTATTTAATTTTGCTGCATCTCTCTGAATGGTTACTATGTACTGCTGCCCGCCATTGATTGCGTCTTGTATGTGACCAAAGGTTTCTGGATATTCGGAGCGTTTTAACCTTAAAAGGTAGTCGTGATCAACGGCATCTGCTTTTATCAAGGTACATCCGGCTAGACCCGTCACGTCAATCCAGCGAATTGGATTTATATTGTACTGGTACAGGTTATACCCTCCAGCCAACCCAATCGGATCCTGCGTTATAAACCGCCCAATCTCCGGGTCATAATACCGAAACGTGTTGTAGTGCAGTCCCGTCTCGACATCAAAATACTGCCCCTGAAACCGCAGGTTCTGCTCAACCTCGTTCACCACCAGCTTTTCCACCGCGCCCCACTCCCGGTATTTGGCCTGCCAGACGATCTGCCCTTCGGCGTCGGTCATTTCCAGCGGTGTACCGATCTGGTCGGTGTGGAAGTAGTAGACCTTGTTCTCGACTTCGCCTTCTTTCTCGTCCACACGGGCCAGATGCACATAGCTGCCGGGCTCGTAAAGGTACAGGCTGCTCTGGCCCGGACTTTCCTCACGCAGCATCCGCAAGCCTTGCCAGAGGAAGCGTTTGTGTTCGGTGTAGCCTTTGATCTCGGACTGTTTGGCGACACGCCTGCCCAGACTGTCGTACTGGTAGCTGCTGGTGCTTTCCACGTGCGTGTCGGCCATGGTTTCGGTTTTGACCAGGCGGTTTTCGCAGTCGTAGGTGAACGTCTGCCAGCGCACGATGCCGACGACTTTTTCGATCAGGTTGCCCTAGGCGTCGTAATTGTATTCGTGGCGCTCCCACTGTTTGAGGCTGTTTCACATACTACCTAATGAATAAGATTAGCTTGCGCACGAGCTAGCAAAGTGAAAAGTCATGACTCTCAACTGATGTAGATGTATCAAGATCAGGCAACTTGCCGACCTGCCTCATGTCAAGCCCATACCCTAAGTTATTATATGGGGGTTTTAAATTGGCGCATCCCCTAATGGTCATGTCATACAAGCCACTTGAAACTTCTATATAGTCATTATTGGAAAGTCTTTGCTCATAATTTTTTTTGTAATTTGTGAAGAACTCAGGATCCCAGTCAAGTAACGCATTTAGGTCGGAAGCTATTAGTATGCCGGATTCAACTTTTAAAGGGAATCCTGCATAAGAAAATTTTACGGTGTAGAGATGCTGCTCTGATGCAGGTGCACCTAACAAAAATATCGAATATTCATTTTCTGGAATTTGATAGATCGGACAAAGAATGCCTTCTTCGATAGCTAGACGCCCTAAGGTGTCATGCTGTAGAAAAAATTCAAAAACGTTAGGTTCTGTTATTTTGTTTTTTTTCAGAAACTCATTCAAAACCTCAGGATCGAATATAACGATACCTGGGCTATATAGCTCAATACTTGCATGATGTTTCATTAGCCGCATCCTCCTGCCGATTTAATGTCTGCAGACTTTCCAATTGATTTGCTGAGGGCTTCGCCTATAGTTACGTTTTTTGCTATAATCTGCCCCGTTCGAGGAACTTTTAGCGTACCCTTCTGAGGAAGCTTTTGATAAGCTTTATCTAGCTTGCTTACTAGTTCTTCGGGTGTGCCGTCAAATTTCTTGTTAAAAGGAACTCCTTCTTTTTTGATGACATCGTGAAATTCTTGATGAAGCTTATCAGACCCATCTACTTCATTTGGAAACCAAGAAGGTGAATCTAGCTTCGTCCCTAATTCAGGAAAACCATGAGTATTAGCATGAGCTCGCGGAAAAGGATGATGCCCCATTCCATCAGGTTTTAGAGGTTTCCAGAATGGCATCCATCCCCATGGATCCACCCAGGATGAAGGATTTGGCGCATATTGATAAAGATTGAACCCACCTGCCAACCCAATCGGATCCTGCGTAATAAACCGGCCAATCTCCGGGTCATAATATCTAAACGTGTTGTAATGCAGCCCCGTCTCGGCATCAAAATACTGCCCCTGAAACCGCAGGTTCTGCTCAACCTCGTTCACCACCAGCTTTTCCACCGCGCCCCACGCCCGGTATTTGGCCTGCCAGACGATCTGCCCTTCGGCGTCGGTCATTTCCAGCGGTGTACCGATCTGGTCGGTGTGGAAGTAGTAGACCTTGTTCTCGACTTCGCCTTCTTTCTCGTCCACACGGGCCAGATGCACATAGCTGCCGGGCTCGTAAAGGTACAGGCTGCTCTGGCCCGGACTTTCCTCACGCAGCATCCGCAAGCCTTGCCAGAGGAAGCGTTTGTGTTCGGTGTAGCCTTTGATCTCGGACTGTTTGGCGACTCTTCGGCCTAGGCTGTCGTACTGTTAGCTACTGGTGCTTTCCACCTGCGTGTCAGCCATGGTCTCGGTTTTGACCAGGCGGTTTTCGCAGTCGTAGGTGAAGGTCTGCCAGCGCACGATGCCGACGACTTTTTCGATCAGGTTGCCCCAGGCGTCGTAGCGGAATTCTTCGCCGTCGACCACGCGGCCGGTGTTGCGCGCCAGCAATTGGCCGTTGGCTTCGTACTCGTACTGGGTTTCGCCGCGCAGCTTGTCGAGGGTGCGGCTCAACTCGTCAGCCGGGTCGTATTCGTAGCGGCGGTGAATGGGGTTGTAGGCGTGTTCGACGTAGCGTTCTGGTTTTATGAGCGGGTTCTGGATCTGCGACAGCTTTTCCGCGGGCAGGGTGGTTGCGTACTGCCACGCTTTGCGGCCCATGCTGCCGTAGCCGAAGCAACTGGTGAGTTTGCCTTGGGTGCGGTAGACCTAGCGGTGCAGGTCGTCGCGCTCCATGTCGCTGATCAGCTGGCCTACAACAAGAGACATGTAGTGCAGGTTCGCCCAGACACCGTTTCTTAAAGCCTCTGACCTCGTTCTTTAAGAAGCGGTAACCGAGCTCAACTGTAAAACCACCAAGTTTTTAAAAAGCAGTAATCCGACATACTCGCCTAGCCGGATAGTACCCACAGGATGTGACACTCTCTTGATAGGTCGTCAGTATTTCAACATCATACCTTCCATCCTGGCCGAGGCCAAAGCAAGCAATGTTTCCTTTGTTTGTTTCAAGTAGCTCATCTTCTGCAATACTCCACCAATCGCAGCTATCTTCCACCCTGTGTTTGAGGGCGTCGAGATCGAATACCGCAAGTGTGACGGTGCCCGTAAAGAAAAAACCATCAGTATAGGCCTTTTAGGAAGGCGTGGTTAGCATGTACGAATATCAAATTCTGACAGTTCAGGTGGGTGAGAGCATAGGCTATCTATTTACGTAAAAGGTAGCCATCACTGTTCAAGCTGTATTAACAAAAAATAAGTCTTGGCAGGAGCCATCGCCTTTTCGAGGATCTCCATCCTTCAGATACGGCTTACGGTGGGAGATAATCACCCGGATCCGCTGTAATCGCGGCAGGAGGCGCCGCGGCGTTCTTTGTTGTAATGAATCTCAAATTTACGCCCAAGCATATCGACTGCCCACGATGTACTCTGTTTGAAGTCGTAACGGCAATCGAAATACTCACTATCGCTTATCCCGTGCTCAACAACGCCAGTCTTGAACGTACGGCGATGAAGATCAATCCACTGAGCTATTCAGTTGTGTACTGCTTATTCAAATAGCTCATATGCTTTTTCTTGTAGTGCTATTCCAATATCTTCGTATCTTTGAGTTTCGCTTTCATCGTAAAAGTCATCCGAGACATTGAAGTTGACATATATGTCAACGAAAGCTAGCGCTATCCTTTTGGGGATAATGTCTTTTTCACTGTAGTAGCTAATTATAAAGTCAATGGCTGAAAATAACTCAGCAACTTCTTTTTCAGAAACTTTGGCCCTAGTTCGTATTTTTACTGGAATAGAGTCTGCTCCCAAGAGTCTTGCATCGATCAGATCAACGGCGATTTCAGCGTTCATATTTATTACCTTAGCAAATAGTGATCTTGCTTGATGGAACATGCCCTTCGACTAATATTTCTCTTGATGCCGCCGCATAGTGAGCGGCTGGACCTTTCAGTCCCGCCGAGGCAGCCTTGTCAGGAGTAGAAATATCTACAATACTTTTGTTACCGTGGCTGTCGTGTACTACATCATCAGTATCAAAGCTTATAGTGGTTTGTCCCGTTCCTTTATACTTATTTATAACTTCCATGTCTGTGGTCGTAGAGACATACTGAGAACCTTTGAAGTTAGGTGAGCTGCCGTTGCGAACATGGCCCGCGGGTGACATGCCTCTTCCAGGATTTTTGGCAGAGATACCGTCGCTTACAAGCTCGTCGGGTCTTAGGTTCCGGTATACCTTTACCCAGCCAATGGGGTCTATCCAGCCTGTAGAGTTTGGAGCGTATATGTATAAATTAAACCCACCCAACAAGCCAATCGGATCCTGCGTAATAAACCGGCCAATCTCCGGGTCATAATATCTAAACGTGTTGTAATGCAGCCCCGTCTCGGCATCAAAATACTGCCCCTGAAACCGCAGGTTCTGCTCAACCTCGTTCACGACCAGCTTTTCCACCGCACCCCACGCCCGGTACTTCGCCTGCCAGACGATCTGACCTTCGGCATCGGTCATTTCCAGCGGTGTACCGATCTGGTCGGTGTGGAAGTAGTAGACCTTGTTCTCGACTTCGCCTTCTTTCTCGTCCACACGGGCCAGCGGCGCATAGCTGCCGGGCTCGTAGAGGTACAGGCTGCTCTGGCCCGGACTTTCCTCACGCAGCATGCGCAAGCCTTGCCAGAGGAAGCGTTTGTGGTCGGTGTGGCCTTTGATCTCGGACTGTTTGGCGACTCTTCGGCCCAGGCTGTCGTACTGATAGCTACTGGTGCTTTCCACCTGCGTGTCGGCCATGGTTTCGGTTTTGACCAAGCGGTTTTCGCAGTCGTAGGTGAAGGTCTGCCAGCGCACGATGCCGACGACTTTTTCGATCAGGTTGCCCCACGCGTCATATTTGTATTCGTGGTTTGCCAACTGTTTTAGGCGGTTGTCTTTGACGTGATCGAAGCGGCTGGTATTGAAGTTGAGGCGGTTGGCCGCAGCGTCGTAGCGGAATTCTTCGCCGTCGACCACGCGGCCGGTGTTGCGCGCCAGCAGCTGGCCGTTGGCTTCGTATTCGTACTGGGTTTCGCCGCGCAGTTTGTCGAGGGTGCGGCTCAGTTCACCGGCCGGGTCGTATTCGTAGCGGCGGTGAATCGGGTTGTAGGCGTGTTCGACGTAGCGCTCTGGTTTTATGAGCGGGTTCTGGATCTGCGACAGTTTCTCTGCAGGCAGGGTGGTTGCGTACTGCCAGGCCTTGCGACCCATGCTGTCGTAACCGAAGCAACTGGTGAGTTTGCCTTGGGTGCGATAGATCTCGCGATGGAGATCGTCGCGCTCCATGTCGCTGATCAGCTGGCCATCGAGATTGAGCTGATGCAGATGACCGCTGCCGTAATACAGGTGGTTCAGGTGCTGGCCGGTAGGAAGCGTCAGCGTGGTCAGGTTGCTCAGTGGATCGTACTCGTAGGCCAGCGCGCCTTGGGGTGTGGTCTCTTTGACGAGGCGGCCCAGCAGGTCGTAGACAAACTCCAGTTTCTCGGCGGTCACGCCGAGTTTTCTGCCGGTGTCCGTCGGTTTGCGCTCGATTGACAGCAGTCGGTCGCCGTCGTCATAGGTGTAGTCCTGACGCGCGTCGTCGTTGAGTTTGGCCAGCAAACGGCCTATCGGGTCGCGCTCCAGATGGGTGCTGCGCCGTGGCTGTTCGCCTTTCTCGCCGTAGCCGATTTCCTCGACCTGTGTCAGGTGCCCGCCGAGGTTGTAGCTGAAACGGCGGGTCAGGTTGTCGATGCGTTTTTCTTCGATCAGACGGTCTGCGTCGTCGTAGGCAAAGCGGTAGGTCGCATCGTTTTCGTTGGTCAGGGCGACGAGGCGAATGGCCTTGTCGTATTCGTAGGTGATGGTTTGCCCTTTGGCATCCTGTCGCCATTTGGGCAAGCCACGACCGTTGCGCAGCAGCTGGGTGGTCTGGCCTTTGCCATCGGTGTGGGTCAGGACCTGGCCCAGTTCGTTGTAGGTAAAGGTCTCGCTGGTGCCATCCGGGTGGTTGATGCGCAGCACTTCGCCGTCGGGCTTGCGTTCCAGCGTGGTGGTGTTGTTCAGGGCATCGGTGACGGCCACCAGGTGGTGGCGCTCGTCATAGCGGTAATGCGTGCTTTTGCCCGAGCAGTCCTGAAAGCGCTGCACTTGCGCCAGGTTGTTCCACCACAGGTATTTGGACTTGAGCGTCGGGTCGACGATGGTGTGCGGCAGGCCGTCCTCACCGTTGAGGTATTCGGTCTTGTGGCCCAGCGCATCGATCTCGGCCACGAGATTGCCTTTGGCATCGTAGTTGGCCTTCCAGGTACTGCCATCCGGGTAATCGACCTGAGTGATCAGCGTCGTCAGGTGGTGGTACTGGTAGCGAATACTGCGGCCCAGCGGATCGGTCTCCTTGAGCAACCGGGCGAACTCGTCGTACTCGAACGCCAACTGGTTGCCATCGGGCAGGGTCAGCCCGGTCATGTTGCCGGTGTCGTCGATCTCGATGACGTAGTGATCGCCACTGTAGTCGCGGCTCGAGGTGACGCGATGATCCTTGTTGTAATGAATCTCCAGCTCGCGGCCCAGTACGTCGGTGACCCAGGTGGTGCGGGCCTCACGGTCGTAGCGGAAGTGGAAATGTTCGCCATCGCTGGTCTGGTGTTCGACGACGCGTGGCTGGCCGTCGATGATTTCCCAGCGGTACTCGCAGGTCAGGCCCAGTGCGTTGCAGTGGCGGGTCATGACGCCATCGGTGTAACTGAAACGGCGCACTGAATCACCGTTGCGGTTGAACACCTCAGCGAGCTGACCGTTGCTGTCGTAGTGGTATTGAACCAGGGTTTCGACAGCCTCGTTGTCGACGATGCGCTTGACCGAGGTCAGGCGCGTGGTCACTTCGTCGTAATGCAGGTGCACACGCACCCCGCCCGTCGCGCTGATGTCGGTCAGCGTGCCTTGTTCGGTGCGGGTGAAATGCAGGAAGTGACCGAGTGCGTTTTCGATACGATCCAACGGAACCGGTTTGTTGTCGTCAGGCACTTCGCCGAAGTAGAAGAAGATGTTGTCCAGCGTCTGCAGCAGGTAGTGACCACCCTGCGTGCAGACCAGATAAACCTGTTCGTGAGGGTTGTAGATGCGCTGGCCGGGCGCTATGTCCACGAACGGTACGGTGCGGCCCTGGTTGTCCGTAAGGTAGAGGAAGCTGCCGCGCTTGCGCAGGCTTTGCTCCCACGGCAGCACCCAGCCTTTGCCGAGTACGCTGTCGACATTCAGATTGCTGGCGTAAAAACGCGACCATTCGATGGGCATCAGGCCCGGCAGGCTGAAGTCGATCTCATCCGGGATCAGCTTGCGGCCAGTCGTGGTGTCGACCGGGTTGCCGCTCAGGCCGCCGATGGCACTGCGCATCACAGGCTCAACCACATAGCGACTGCCCACTTCGCCGGCGACGAAACCTGCGGTGAACTTCATGGCGCAGGGCAGCACTGCTTTCATGCCTGCCTGCGTTCCGGCCTTGATCAACTGGGCTATACCACCTGCCGCACCCGCCACGGCCATCAGCACATCGACGGTAGTGCGCAGCCAGCCTGGAATTTCGTCGTCCACTGGCAGATAGCGATACCTGCCGCCGCCGATAAATACGTTGTCGGAGCCGCCGGAGATGGTCGCGCCACAGGTCAGCTTATCGCCTTTGCGCGCCGCCGCCACACTATTGATGAAGACGTTGGTCGAACCCTCGGCAATCTTTACCGGCCCCGGATGCTTGTCACAGGCACCAATGCTTTTTTCAACATGCGCTGCCTTGCGGTTGTTGATGTATACATTGGGTGAGGCCGTGATGATCGTGCCAGAAGGGGAGGAAAACATACTCCCTATCGCCTCTCCTGCGGCGGTGAGCAGGCTACCTCCGACGCCTGCTGCAAGTCCTGCCAGAAGAGCCACGCCGAACCCGCACGTGAAGGTTGCGATCGCTACCGTCGCAATGAGCGCAATACCGAGCACAGCCCCGATCAGGAAGCCCCCGAGGGCGCCGGTATGCGATATTTCGTCACCAAAGCGCGCGGCCTCGAACATGAGCGTTACTCCTGTTCGCTACCGTTGGCTGGAGAGGTATCAGACACGCGAGGCTGGAAACTGGCCAACAAGTTTTCCCAATCCTGGGTCTGCTCGACACTGAAGTCCGTCTGGGACGTGGTCGAGAATACGATCGCGCGCTCAGGCTCGATCAGAAACGCCGCCTGACGTTGATAGTAAGGACGCCCTTCGGTCATGTAATACGCGTCGATCTGAATACCTTCGAGAGGGGCCACGGTCGATAGCGAAACTGCTTTTCTGTTCAGCAGCGTGTAACCGCGCAGCTTGGACGAAAGCATTTTGACCTGGCGATCAACATAGGTTTTCAGGTGCTCGGAAGGTAGCAGAGTGTCTCTGGAGACCGTAATGCTCAGCGGGGCAGGCAGCGTCGAGCCCATCACGAACATGTTCACTGTGCGGTCCTGAAATCCCTCTGGCAGCTTGATACTGCCTTCGTGCAACTCGTAGTCCATGTGATAAGAATTCCTGAAATCAAAAAAGAAACAATCACTGTGCGGCGAGACCGCCCAGCATGCTATCGAAATCCGCCAGCCAGAGGCTGAGGTCCGGCTTGGTCGGATCGATCAGGCAAGAAATTTCCAACCACTGCAGCACATCCTTTCCGGCAAGCGGAACAAGCGCACCTACCAGTCGTGCGTGTTGTTCTGCGCTGCCTTCTTTGAAGTGGAAATCCAGCGCTTTCGCAGTGCAGCCCACCAAGGTGCAGTCCCGCCGACGAATAATACGGAGTTGAGGGTCGCGCTCACGAAAGGTCTGCACCGAGCTTTCGAAAAGTGCTTCCAGCGCCTCACCCTGCATTACGTCTCTGCGTTTGACAGACAACATGAGCGGCTCGCCTTTGTACTCAAGCGTAACCTGGACATCACGAAACAGGACGCCGTCAGGAAAGGCCAGATTAAAGCCACCAAAATTGAAACTGCTGGGCACGTCCTGCAATGGCGTGATCGGTTCTGGCTCAGGCTCGGGGACAGCTTCAACGACCGGAGCTTCCAGCGCCGCCTTGCGTGCTGCCTCCTCATCCGCAATACGTTTTGCGGAAATACGGTCGTAGAGACTTGTTCGTTCCATGCCCTGCGTTCTCACTTGTTGATGTCGACTCGGTCACCTTTGACGAAGGTGCTCTCGCCAAGAACATTGATCACTTTGCCTTTTATCTGGATGCCTTCCGGAGTGATCGAGATGCTGCTATCGCCCACTTTGAGAAGGATGTACTGCTTGGCATCCACCTGAATGAATTGGTTGTCGACCTTTAGCGTAAACGACCCCTGCTGCACGTTCGTCACAGTATCTTTCTGGATGATTTCCGTATTCGTGCCGCCGACCGTCACCTTGCGGTTATTGCCCACCTCGTGCTTTTCATCCAGCTCGATCTCGGTGTCCATGTTGCGCTCGGCATGCACGATCACCTGTTCAGCACCGGCCTTGTCTTCGAAGCGGAAGAAGTTGGCTGTACCGCCATCACCCTTGGCCGAACGCGTCAGGAAACCGCTTTGGGTCTTGTTGGCAGGCAACGACCACGGCGGCGTGTTCTGGCTGTTGTACAGACTGCCCATGACGAGCGGACGGTCAGGGTTGCCATCAAGGAAAACGACCACCACCTCGTCACCGACGCGCGGGATCTGAATGCTACCAAAACCGCCACTTGCGCCGGATTGAGCGACGCGGACCCAGCAGGAGCTTTTGTCGTCAAACTTGCCGTAGCGATCCCAGTGGAACTGCACTTTTACACGGCCCATTTCGTCGGTGTAGATTTCTTCGCCTGGGGGGCCGACGACGATGGCGGTTTGGGGGCCGCCTATCAAAGCTCGTGGTGTGGTTAGCGGAGGCTTGAACGGAATTTTGCGGCGAATGCAAATAAATTGGTTCTGGTAAAAAGCTTCTCCTGAGCCGGAGTAGTTGTTTCGGCCTGAATGTTTTACGCTTAACAATAGAAATTGCCGGTCTTCAACAGACCCATTGTCGTGATCATAGTGTTGAGTAAGTTCGAAATAATAACCCGGCTGCATCGCACGACAGTTGCTCCTACCTTGAAAGGTTTTGCCCAGAACTTCCATGGCTTCAAGCCGATTGCGAGCAATTTGTTGCCCATGCTGTGGATCTGAATAACCGTAAAGTCCCTCGTATTCAAAAACTTCGTACTCTCCAACATCCCCCTGCTTGGCTAAGGTCTCAAGCTGTACTTGGTTGGAAAACCCAGGCTGTTTGTAATCGAAAGATTTTAACGACAGCCGTGTCGAGTGAAGGGCTCGCTGGGATGACCATTCAGTGATAGAGTCAGATTCTTCAGTTACCGATGCTGTATGATAACGGATCGACGGCTGCCCCGGCAGTGGCTCGAAATTCAGACTATCGTCAAAGACAACTAATTTGTGCCCATCCTTACGATGCTCAAAATTGAAGAAGAGTCCCTCCTGTTGAAGAAGTCTGAGTACAAAATTAAGGTCCGACTCTTGGTATTGCGTACAATAGCTAATTGGCTTCAATGATCGACTTAGGCGAAACTCATAGTCGGCCAAAGAAAGGTAATAGGCAAATACTTCTCTGATTATATCTTCGACAGTTTTGTCTTGAAAGATACGTGAGTCTCGTCGACGACTGAGTATCCACAACCAAGGTACTACGGTCGCTGCATAATTAGCGATCCCGCCATTGGCGCCAGCATGGTTGAAATGTGAGCAGTGTCCACTGATCACTTTCGTACCACCATCAGCCAAGGTTATTTCCATCGAGACTTTTTTGCCAATTAACTTTTTAAGCTCGATTTTCGCATCGCTGGATAGCAATTGAAGCTCATATTCGAACAGGATTGAAAGCCCTTCTTCGCCACTGAAGCTTTCAAGAACAAGCTCCTGCTCAGGAGGCAGAGGCGAGTCGAATGTGATGAGTCTATTATTCTGAGCTGCAAATTGCCCAATGAGATCCGAAATCACTAGCTGCCTCCTGCAAAATTGGCATTAAATCTAAGATGGAACCTGCTTAAAAGTCATTTGTCAAGTCAAGTCATCCGATAAATGATGGCCTTATGCCCATTTGATTTTATTTTCTTCTCGGTGCACCCTCAGGGTCTGATGCTACCCCCGCGGGAGCTAACAGCCTATAGATACAGGGAGTACGCCATGAGCTTGAGTGATACCCAGCTCGATCAGCTAGGTCACGAGGTAGATCAAAATCAGCGTGAGATGGTTGTGTTAGGCATAGAGCACGCCAACATGCTGGTAATGGAGCGTAATGCATCCTATGGCCTCGGCACGCAGCAACCACAGGTTTGCCCACGAACTCAACCTAGTATGTTGGACGGCCTACGGGGGGGCACTCAGTCTATATACAATGCAACATTACATCCTTTAGTCAATACGACTTGGGCAGTGCCTTCCGCTCTGGGGGCGTATGATGCTTACAATATAACTCGCTTGCTAAGTGATATCGGCGGGTTTGGGACCAAGGTGCGCATTTCGGTAAAGAATGGAAAGGAATATGTCGTAATTACCGGTTATCCAGGCCTTAGAAGACGACTGAATGGAACACGCTACGGGATACGGAATGCTCAGCTTGTCGAGATGGGCATAGGTAGGTACGGCTTACAAAAAGGTGTAATCAAGGGGTTTAAAATATCTTGCTATGTAGCCGTTATTATTGAGGTGCTAGAGTGGGTATTCAACGATGAGCGCGTATGGTCTGATTTGTTCGCCGGAGTCGGTGTCGAACTTATAAAGGCGGGTATAGCGACTGCGATAGGATATGCCGCTGGAGTGGCGGCCGGAGCCTTTTTCGTAACAGCAGCACTGCCCGTGGTAACGGTAGCCATAGTTGTATTGGTCGTTGGGATTGGCTTAAACGAATTGGATAACCGGTATAATATAAAAAGTAGTGTGAAGTCGGGGATGCGCTATGCAGTGGATAACGTAGCTGAGCTACACGAGAAGCTCTCAAAAATAAGCGCGAAAGATTTGCAGGTTTATACAGAAGAGTTGGCGACGAGCATTATACAGAAATTGATGGATACGGCAGTCGACGAGACTAAATCGTGGATTCTAAAAAAAATTCAGCCTGGCGAGTTACCTCTTCCAAATTGGCCTAATGCTCCTGAATTGCCTAATTTCTCAAATTTCAAACTTCCAAGGTTTTAGAATTTTTATGAGCAATGGTTTAAATGTGGAGGTGCGTTCTGTGTCACCTATTTTGTTCAGAGTGGGGGCGGCGATATTCGTTTTTTTTATGTCGTTGGTCGGTGTGTTTTCAATTTACTGGATTTGGGAACATGTGCTGCCTTTGTATGGGCGCCTATACAGAAATGCACCTGTCGTAGAAACTCCTTACCTTGCCTTTGCCCTGCTAATGGTTCCGCCGACCGTGTTGCTCATCGCAGTTGGAGGCGCTATAGCAATATGGACAGGAAAGAAATTTGACCCTCCCAGCAACTCTTTCTTGCATCGATTTCAAAGCTTGATGCTCTACCTTTCTGTCAAGATAATAATCTATGTTGTGCCCGCTATAATTATACTAACCACGATCATGCTACTTGCTAAAGACTACACGCCTTGTCCTAAACTGCTTATTTCTGGTTCGGCATGGCAATTATTTTGGGTGAACGATGAGCGGGTTTGCTTCAAGCCTACGCGCTATATCAATGATCATTGGCCTTGCAAAATGGTTGGCGATCAAGAGTATTGTGTACAGGTGGATGGACGGTAGAGTTTGAATTGTGGCGCGCTTTTAATTGATGGTTAAAATATTTGGGCTGTTTTACCTTCAGTGTTTGGTAAGCCCAGGTGCCAAGCTTGGCTCGTTGGGATAATTGAAAACTGGGTGAGTAATGAACGTCGATGCTTTAAAACAGCAGCAGAAAAGCTTCGGAAGCTAATTGAGTTTTACAGGGATATTGATGCAGCGGCATCAATATTGCTGTCTGAGCTTGGCGGTCTGCTTGATCTCGCGAAACGCGGCCAAATTACAAAACTTGTGGAACCACGAGATATTCCAGGTTACAGTCTTTTCACTGAGACACGTTTACAGTCATATAAGGATTTAGAGGCTGCGTACACGAATTTCTATATAGAATTCATAGAGGCGCGAGAAACGGAAGCTTACAAAATGTTGGCGGCCAAAATGGCTAAGGACTGAAAGTCCTATCAGAGAGATATGTTTATGTGTTAGGTTTTCGACCAGTTTAGACTGTTTGGCATGGGTCGTTTATGGAATTCAAAACCGCTATGGAGTTTATAAATCACGCTATCGCCCTAATCAAAGAGCGTACAGTCCGCCATCCTGCGTTTCCAGTCTATACGACAGTTCTAAATCAACTTCTCTACATAAAAGCCGTCTTTGAGGGTATTGAAAAGGACAAATCCAGACTTCATAAACTTTCCATCGGTGCCCTTGCAGCCAAGGAATTCGAAGAAACAGATCATGAGCTAGCGCGAGCCTTGATGGATGTTTATTACATCGCGAATCAGTCAGCAAACGGACTGAAAATTCAGCTTCCCAAAGGTACATGGTGTCCTTGAGCAATCGAGCTCAGTATGCCTATTCTGAGCGCTGAAAGTTTTGAACAAATCGTTCGCAAGGCCGGAGCTAATTCATGCCGCGGAGCGCCCAGGATCGCGTCGAATGGCTGAGAGGCTCCACTGCCACGCCGTCTGGAAATGGAGCGAGACATGAAGGGCGCAACCGGGGCAAACGAATTCGAAGGCACTGACTACGAACTGGCGCCAGCAATAATGGAAGTCAGTTATATTACTTTCCAGTCTGCCAACGGATTGAAAGTTAAACTTCCTACAGGGTCTTGTATCGTGAGTGAGGAGGTATTGGTCCATTTCAATTCGGTGCATCGAGGACGATTTCGAGAGACAATATGGGTTTTAAAGATAGTTTCGTAAGTCGCGATCTCATGTTTTCCTTGGGCATCGAAGAAACCTCCGGCCGTTTTTATTTATCATTCCCGGTGAGCAATGGCTTGGTCGATTACGAGGAGTACTACGAAATCGACAAAACCAGTTTCGATCTCTTCCAGGCAGACCTGAAGGTTGCGGATGCTTTCGCCATGACATGCCGCAGGAGAGAGCGGGATGATCTTTTGATCCAGAAGCCAGGAGTAAAGCGGGGAACGGCTATTTAGCCGCTAACAAGCGGTATAGACTCGGGCATCCGGTAGCAGCTTCCATACTGCTCTACACCTTGAGAAATTATTCTGGAAGGACCCATGATTGACTTGAGAAGCTCTAACGAAACCCTCGATCGATATGTTGAGCGCTACGATCACCTGCTGCCTCCGCCATCTGCGCAGTTGCTCCAACGTATGGATTATATGCTGCAGGCTGACGCACCAAGGTTGCCTGTAGAGAAGCCCGGCTGGATAGCGTCACGGACGTGTACCCTCACCGAAGCAAAGGCGCTGGATCGTGCAAAAGGGTGCCTGCTCGGGCTGGCCATAGGTGATGCCGTCGGTACAACACTGGAATTTTTGCCCCGTGATCGTAGCCATGTCCATGACATGGTGGGTGGCGGACCTTTCAAACTCAATGCCGGTGAGTGGACCGATGACACAAGCATGGCTCTCTGCCTCGCAGATACTTATCTTGCGAAGGGCAATTTCGACCTTATCGATTACGCAGAGAGAATGGGCCGCTGGTACATAAATGGCGAAAACAGCCACAACGGTAAGTGTTTTGATATCGGCAATGCTACTCGAACTGCGATCGAAGAAAGACTGAAGAATGGCGGCATTTGGTATGGAAATGCTGCTCCATCCACCGCTGGTAATGGCTCAATAATTCGCTTGGCCCCGACTGCGATATTTTGTCGACATTCGCTCTCAGCTACTTGGCGTGATAGTGCCGCCCAAAGTCAATGCACGCATCGAGCACTAGAGGCCATCAGTTGTTGCAGACTGCTCGGCGCACAGCTGCATCTCGCCCTTAACGGCGCAGACAAAGAAGAAACTCTTTCTCCGATGATTCGCCCGTTACGACCGCGAGCTTTGATCATCAACGTTGGCGAATACAAAGAAAAAAACCGCGACCAGATCCGCTCCTCCGGCTATGTCATCGACACACTCGAAGCAGCTCTGTGGGCTGTATGGAATACCGACAATTTCAAAGACGCCATCCTGCTGGCTGCCAATCTGGCTGATGATGCCGACAGCGTAGCCGCCACCGCCGGACAAATCGCAGGCGCGCTTTATGGGGTGTCAGGCATGCCTGAGGAATGGGTCAAGAACGTTGCATGGTCCGAGCATATTCAGGGGCTGGCCCAACAGTTGTTCGAGCGTGCGCCGCTGCACGACCCTTTGGACGAGTCTATCGGCGATTGATAGGGAAGCGCGCGTACTCTCTCTGAGGGTCAGCCCGCGATCCCTGATTTTTATCGCGTCTCAAGGAATCTGACCCACATGCCCAAACCGTGTCCGCAACAGCTCTACAACAAAGCCTGGCTATTCGCATCCCATGCCCACGTAGGCCAAAAAATGACAGGCTTGGACCTTCCTTACACCACCCACGTGGCGATGGTTGCCAACGAGTTGATCTTTGCCCATCGCGAAGAGTCCGTGGGCGCGCTTGAGATAGCCTTGCCTACAGCGTTGCTGCACGACGTGCTGGAGGATACGCCGGTGACTCAGGATGAGTTGGCTGAAGCGTTCGGTGTGGAGGTCGCCTCAGCCGTGGCGTGCCTGAGCAAGAACCTGATCGTGCCTTTTTCCGAAGCGCTTTATTTCGCCGGGATCGCCAGTCATTCCAAAGAAGCTGCGTCGGTCAAGTTGTGTGATCGCATCACCAATCTTCAGTCAGCGCCGTCCACCTGGAAGAAGGCAAAGCGAGCGTCTTATCTGGTGGAGTCGGCGCAGATCCTGGCTGCCTTGGGGCATGCGAACGGGTATCTGCGGCAGCGGCTCACCGATACGATGGCGCGTTATGAGGCGCTTTATGTTGATGGCTTTGAAGGCTGAGTAATGAGCGGGCTTTCCATTTCGATAAATAGGGCCATGTAGCAATCATCGAGAGTCACGCACTCTACGATTTGTGCCGAGACGAGAACCATTTGAAAAACCTGCTCAGCCACCAACGACTGCGGGCTTCGCGAATTTCATCGATTTGCATGAACGTATAGGGAGCGAGCATGGCTTTCTCTTGGGTGCGGAGGGTACGCAGGCCTCTAATAAGATGACGGGAGTGAATGAGGATGAAAATACACCCGAATAAAAATAGCAGAATAATAAGAATGCCTGTGGTAAGCGGTGTAACAGATCGGATAACACCGGACGCGAGCAGCGTTCCACAACCTGCGATAACGCCCAACTTGAGGCTGGATGTATCAGTGGGACTGAAAGAGACCCTGTTTCCAGATAGCTCGAATGGAAATTCTTTCGCCGGTGTCAGATAGATAAAGAAATAAACCAATGTGACAGAAGTTAATATGAATAACGTGGCAAGCCCTCCCGCGAATGCAGTGCCGCCTAAATCATCCGTAACAACCGTGTAGCCGACACACGCGGGTGCAAATGCAAGGAGGAAAATCAACAGCATGAAATAGCTAGAGGCAAACAACGTGTAGCGCTCACACGTGTATCGTATATAAAGCATGTAAATAAACGCCGCCAACGATGCACATCCATAAATCCACCAGCCCCCCGAAAAGCTTAACGGACCTATGATGCCAAGGGTCACGGTCATTAAAAATATCACTACCGATGCATGCTTGACTGTTCTGGCGTCTGGATCGTATACGGTGCTCACTGGGTCGTTATTCCTTGGCTGCGCTTTCTGTCTTTTTTGTCTGCGCCGGAGTTGATCGCGGAGTGTTGCGCGAGCCAGCTAGTTTCGTCAGGTGTCGAAGACCTGCGCCAGGAAGCAAGCCACTTGAACAACCTGCCCAGCCACCAGCCACCAGCCACCAGCGATTACGATTCTCGAGAATTTCGTCGAGTTACATGAAGGTGTAAATTTCCCGACGGTCTGTACGCACCTTCATACAGACCGATCCACCAGATCGCCCTTACTGTTTAGGCTCTTTCGTGCCCAGCACATCGCGAATGCTGTCCACGACGTTGCTGTCCTTGATGACGTCGTTCAGCCAGCCTTCCAGCGGCATGTTGCCCCACTTGATGGCGCGCTCGATGAGGTACGGGACGGGGCTTTGCGGCTCGGTGTTTTTGAAGAACTGCGCGATGCCGGCGAGCATGGTGAAGGCTTCGTCGCGTGTGGTCGGGGTGGTGCGCAGTGGTGCGGACGCGCTGTCCTGGCTGGCCTGGGTCATTACGGCACCTGCGGGTTGGTCGACGACGGTTTCGGGGGCGGCCTGAGCGGCGGCGGGGGCAGGGCTCAGTTCGATGCCGCGGTCCTTGAGCAGTTTCTCGGTCAGTTGCCCGGCGCGTTGCAGGATGTCGCTGAGGGTGACGAGGCTCGGCGCGTCGCGGCCGAACAGCGTGTCGGCAGTGGCCTGGAGCTGCTGACAGGCGTACAGGCTGGCGGCGATTTCGCTGGCCTTGAGGCGCAAGTGGTCCGAGTCGGTCAGGACCACCGAGCGCTGGAAGATTTCGGCGTTGATCTTGCCTTCTTCAACAGCGGACTGCATGGCCTTGGGGTTTTGCAGCGCGAGGTTTTCAACGTGGCGCGACTCGTCGTAGCGCAACAGGCCAAAGTTCTGCCCCTGGGTGATCGGCAGCCCGCCGACGACTTCGGTCAGTGTGGTTTTCAGCCAGGCCAGGCGGGCGGCACGTTCTTCTACGCCATCCTCTAAGGATGGGTACAGATCGTCCCAGAAAGTTTGCAGGATCCGCTCGGCCACGGTTAGGCCGAAGGTGATGCCGACGAAGTGGTATTTGTGCGCCAGGGCTTCGCTGAGCCAGGCGACGAGCATCAGGTCCTTGCTTTGTTCGGCAAGGCCCTGTGCGGCCAACGTGATGGTCTGCTCCCAGTCCGAGGACTTGAGATCGGTTTGCCAGTCACCTTGGGTGAGGTAGTCGGGGTCTGCTCGACGAGCTTCCTTGACCTGATCGAACAGGGTGGAAAAGCTCAGGTCCTCGCCACTTCCCCCGTTGATGGGTGCCGTCAGATCGGCAAGCGAAAGGTCGTTGAGAAATTCAGACATAGTCAACTCTGATCAGAGGATAAAAGAACACCGTGCCTGGGCAGACACGGTGTTGAAGACGGGCCGCTTGCGCGACCCGATGTGTCACGGACTTATGCGAATACTTTGTTCGCAGTGCGGTCCCAGCCGCCAGTGACGTTACCGCCACCCTGGCCATCGGAACGGCTCTGCTGGGTGTAGGTGGTCTTGATGCGAGCGAAGTTGAAGCTGATTTCTTCAATCGGCAGATCGCTGACTGCGTTGTCTTCGCCTTTCTGGCTACCGCCAGCAACCGCCTTCACGGAAGACACAACCACTTCTTCCAGGTTGATGGTCAGGTAGGTCAGCTTGTCGCCGCCTGCACGGTTGACGTTCAGCTGGATCTTGGCGATGTGAGTGCCCTTGCAGCACGCTTCGAACAGCTTGGCGGAAGCCTTGTCCACAGACTTGCGGATGCTGAAGTCGCTCAGTGCAACGCGCTCGGACGAAGCACCGCCCGAAGAGCTTGCGGTCGCCGAGGTGGCCTGGGTAGCGCCGAACTCGTAGCCCAACACTTCGATCCAGTCCTTGTGCTTGTCGTCCAGAACTTCGCCTGGGATGCCGTCGATTTGGATGTATGCGTCAAATGCCATTTTCTGCTTCTCCTTCTTCATTTAAAGCCGTGGCGTCTGCGGACAGAACACGGCCCTTTTGATTAACCTTCCTGAAACGATCAAGAAAGGTTCTCTTGCCACGGCCAAGGTCTCATATGGACAACCCGGGCTTCGGTTTGCTCGCCAACGCGCGATCAATTGAGCGCGCGTACTTCGATCTCCACGCGTCGATTCGGCTCAAGGCACTGAATCAGCTGAGCTCTGGGTTGCTGCATATCGCATTTGACCAGAGGCTTCTCGCTGCCTTCACCAACCGCGTCCACCAGCTCGGCGGGCACGCCCTTGCCGACCAGGTAAGTCTTGATGGTCTGCGCGCGCTGTTTGGACACCTGCATGTTGCTCTGCGGGTCGCCCAACTGGTCAGCGTGACCTGCAATCACGATCTTGCCGATGTTCGGTGTGCTCAACAGCTTGCCGGCGATCGCGCTCAACTGATTTTGACCTTCGGTTTTAAGGCTCTGGAAATCGGCACGACCAAAGGCAAACAGCGTGTCCGATTCCAGCGTTATCGTTTCGATAGCCTTCAACGACTGCGTCAACAGGCTGTTGATGTAATTACGCGAACTGGATGTCAGAAATGCGTTGTCGAGAATCCGCGGCACGTCCAGTTCGTGAATCTGATCGCTGTAGAAGTTGATCTGTCGGCTGGCGTACTCGTAATCCTGATTGGAGCCTGCCTCGGCATTCGCGGTGATGGTCTTGCCGGTCTGACGCGCGATGGCCGGGTACCAGTAATCAGGCATCTTCGCTTTCAGGAACGCTGGGTCAGCCTTTTCACGCTGGGCGCGCGACAACATCACGTAAGTGTCCAGCGTGGCCTTGCCGAAGGCAGCGATGGATTGCGCGCGGTTATCCGGCGGCAGCGCCTTGGGCTCTACACTGTCGACGCCGGTGACCGGCATCAGGTCCTTGGCATTACGCTGGTAGACCTTGATGGTGGTCAGCAGGTAAAGCGAGCGCGTCAGGTTGTCTGCGGTCGGTTTGAGCATCACCGTTTCCAGACGGTTGAAGTAACGCGTGCGCAGCAGCGGCTCGACGTCATAGCCCCGGTAAAGACCCAGGCGCAAGCGCAGTGGTACGCCTTCGTCGTGATGACGATCGTAGTAAAGCGAAGTCCAGAAGCGCATGCGATCCAGCGTTTGCCACTCGGTGTACTGCCCGGTGGCCTTGCTGTCCTCGGCTGCGGCCTGAGCGAGTTCGCTGGAGATGGACTGGATGTTGTCCTTGTTGTTCCAGTACGACCAGCCCCACAGACTGCATAGCAGCAACGCGACAAGGCTTGCGCCACCGATCCAGGCGGCCTTGCGACGACGCTCTCGGTGGTTGGTGGTGTACAGCGCCACCAGATGCTGATCGGGGATGATCACCTTGCGGAACAGGCTGTTGATGAACAGCGGGTGCGGCTGGACATTGCCATCGACAGCTTCCTGCTCGCTTTCCAGCTGGAATCGTTCGGTGACCTGGCGGGTATGACCGCCCATCTCGGGCTGATCGGCGTCCAGTGCGCTGGTGAAGTAGAAGCCGCGCAGCATCTCGGCGCTTTGATACGGGTTAGCGCGCAGCAGAGCATCGACGAACAGGAGCAGGCGCGGTTTCAAGGCTTCCAGCTCCAGTGGGAAGCGATACACCGCAGTGTCCTGACGAGTGACCTGGATGTCCTGAAGCACCAGTTGCTGGTTGGCGATCTGTTTCCAGTAATTGATCAGTTCTTCCATCGCCACACCGAAGCGCTGGCCCCAGTCGGCTTGCTCGAAGCCCTTGTGCGGGAAGGTCTTGCCCATCACTTCGCCACGCGCCACATCGTCAAGCTGGCGATAGAACGGCACGAAGCCCGGGACCAGGTCGCACTTGGTAAACACCAGATACACCGGCAGACGCACTTCCAGCAGCGCGTGGGTTTCCTGGATGCGCTCGCGCAGGCGCTTGGCGATGCGCTCCTGGTCCTCCACCGAGGACTGCAGGATGTCATGAATGCTGACGGTGACAATCAGGCCGTTGAGCGGTCTGCGCTGGCGGTGCTGACGCAGCAATTGCAGAAAGGCGCGCCATTTGCCGGCTTCTTCCTGATCGTTCATGTAGCGACCGGCCGTGTCCAGCAGCACGGCTTCCGAGCTGAAGAACCAGTCACAATTGCGCGTGCCACCCAACCCGGCCACGCGTGCGCCTTCGCGTTCTGCGTAGGGGAAGTTGAGGCCCGACTGATAGAGCATGGTGCTTTTGCCCGCTGCGGGCTGACCGACCACCAGATACCAGGGCAGGGCGTATAGCGCGTCCTTGGAGTTGCTGCCGTTCGGCTTGTTGCTCTGCAGGCGCTCGAGGCTTTGCAGCAGGCGCTCGCGCAGCAGGCTGACCTCTTCACGGTCCGCCGGGCTGGCGTTGAGCACCGCCTGGTCGGCGTCGTCACGCAGCAGGCCTTCCAGGTTCTGGTGCTGTGATACGCCTCGATACAGCAACAGCACATAGGCTGCCGACAACAGCAGAAACAGGCCGATCCCCGTCAGCAGGCTGTTCATCGAGCTGAAGCCCAGGGCACGGCCGATGCTCCAGACGATAAAGATCGCCAGGAAAAAACAGACCCCTAGAACGTAGGGCTGGTAGCGCAAAAAGTAGTATTTGATCTTGTTCATACGGGCTTCAAATCCAGCACATCGACAAAGCGGTCGATAACGTCATAAAGAGGGCGGTCAATGTCTGGAAACACATGGCCTCGGTGGTGTTCGTCGAACGCGTCGAAGGGTGCCAGTACGTCATAACTCTCCGAATGCTCACTCACGCCCGTCACCACCCGGTACACGCCGGAGGTGTTGCGGGATGCAAAGCAGAACAGCCGGGGGCGCATGAAATCATCCGCCAGAATGCTGATCTGCGGCACCGCCCTGTTCGGTTCGATGCGTGTCAGCCAGTTGACCCACAGATCGGCTGTCGGGTTCTTCAAGCCTCGTTCTGCCGGCAGTGGCAGCGAAATACCAACGGGTGCCTTGGACGATGGGCGGCTCAGCGCCTGCAGCCTGGTGAGCACGGCGTTGCTGATGAACTCCGGGTAGGAGCTTTCCAGCGAGGTCGCAATGTCGCGCAGGGTGAAGTTCACCAGAAACTTCTCATGCACACGCCTGAACAGTTCGAAATCCTGACCTTGCAGCGGTCGCAAGGCCCTGATGCGTTCGAACAGCACCGCCGTGCTTTCGCCTTGCGCGGCCATGTGCAGCAGCGGTTTGATCTGCCCGGCGAACAGTTCGCTCAGGGTGAACGGGTTCACAAACAGCCCGGCGTCACTGGACTTCACCGTTTGAAAGATGAAGAACGGATAACGCCGAGCGCTTGAGTCCCTGGAACTGATCAAACCGCCCACCAGCCAGTTGCCGCTGCGTGCCCGGTAGCTGAAAAAGCACACGGGCAATCGATCGAACAGCGTGCGCCAGTCTTCGCGGTGCTGCATGTCGGCGAGAGCGCCCTGCAGCCATGCATCGAACTCGCAGACATCGTCGCTGGCACCATGCAGGCTGACGAAATCTGCGCTCGCGGGCACTTTTCCGAAGCAGCCAATCATCGACCGCCCTCCAGATCCAGCATGTGCATCCTCACTTGGTCCGCCCATCGGTTGCGTTAAGCGCGCTTAGCGCCTTGACGTTGGCCAGGTCGGTCAGCTTCACGCCGCCATAGTTGCGTACCACCAGACTGACCGGCCCTTTGGCCGTGTTCCAGCTGAATCGCTGCTGGATGCCGTCAAGGTCAGCGACGCGTGCGCTGTCGTTCATGCGCAGCAGGCCCCAGCGGCCGGTGTAGTCGAACACGGTAATGCGTTCGCCGGACAGGGTGACTACATCCAGGCGTGCGCCTGGCGCTGTGGTAGTGCCAGGCCACGAGAAGCGGCTCCAGCTGGTCTTGCCGTTGCGGTAGTGCTGCTCCTGGCCATCCAGCGTGAAGATGATATCGGTGAAGTAGGCCGACGGCTCAAGCATGATCTCGAAACCGTTGTCGCGGTCCGAGAGGCTGGCGATGACTTCGCCCAGAGAACTGGCCTTGTCGATGTTGCTGACCATTTTCGGGTTGACCAGCGGCGCCGCCTTGGCACCGCTGCCCATGCCGAGCCCTTCGCCATCGGACAGATTGCCGATTTCATTGCGTTTGAAGTTGGGCAGCAGGCCCGACTCCGGGTCGACGAAACGCTGCAGGTCTTTCACCGAGGCCTCGTTGCGGCTGTCCGCAGCAATCGGGTACCGGTGAGCCATGACCTGTTCCCAAGGCTTGGCGACCTGTTTGGCCCAGGCTTTGGCGATCTGTTCGCCAGCCGGATCACGCAGCGTTTCCCAGGCGAACTGAATCGGCAGGCTGAACAGGCTTTGCAGCGAAGTGGAAAGCCCGCCCTGGCTGGTATCGACCGTGGTTTCAACGTAGTTACGCACGTTGGTGACTTCGCTCGGCTGCCCTTCGAGGGTTTCGCTGATCAACTGCTTGCTGCTCTTGCCGACATCCTGCGAGCGCTGGATGTTGTTCATTCGCACTTTGAGCTTGCGCAGTGCTGCCAGGTAGCGATCCATGATGGTGCTGTCGGCGCCTTCGGCATTCTGTGTGGCGAAAACCCGCGATACAGGCTCGAAGCGCTTGGCCAGACTGCCGTCATCCACCGCAGGCAGCGGCGAGACCAGTACGCTGGCCGCTGCTTCCTTGTTGTCGAAGATGCCGGTGACCTTGCCCCAGAAGCCATCGTCGCGCTTGACCCCGGTCTGTTGCGCCTCGCGAACAGCAGGGACGTCCCATTGCGTGTTGTCGTTGACGGCGGCGAGCAGCAGCTTGACCGGCGAATTGCGCACGTCACTGAGCAATGACAACTGCTGCGTGGCGTTGGCCATGTCGCTGAAGCGACGCACGCCCACGCTGTCGATCATGGTGTACCAGACCTGCGTGTAGTCACGCTTGTAACGGGACATGAACTCACGGACGAAGTTGGCTTTCTGCACCACGCTGTCGCCGCCTTCACCGTCGAGCACCCAGTCCGATTCGTTACGCAGATTGCCGGACACCAGCTTGATCAGCTCCGGCTTCACGAACTCTTCCCAGCCCTGACGGGTGAAAATCGCAGGCACGGCTTCCGAACCGTACAGCAACTGACGACCCGGCATCGGCACCAGATCATTCAGGCCGATAGCGGGAAACTGACGGCTGGACTCCAGTTGCAGGCGCAGGTATTCACGGTCCACCAGCGAACTGGAGATCATGAAAAACTTCAGGCTCTTGCGGGTCTCGTCGATCAACTGCTCATTGCGTGGCATGGCCGGCGCGTCGCCGTTCTTGAGCAACTGTACGTAGACCGGCGAGTTGTCCTCGATGACGTCGTCGCTGATCGGATTGGCCTCGCTGGAAATATCCGCCCAGGCCACCGGCAACGCCGCGTTGACGAACTCGGTTTCCGGGTGCGTGGTCGGCTGAGTCAGAATCAGATAAAGCTTGAGAGCGTTGTATGACTCGATGATGGATGCCACCTGCCGTTCATCGAGTCGTCCGAGCATCTCCTCCGACAGCGACAAACCGCCCGTGGTGGCCGACAACTCGGCCGCATCGTTTGCGGTGGCCGGGTTACGCAGTGCGGCGATGGCCTCGCTGCGTGTCTGGCTGGCCGTGTTTCTCGCGGCGCCGGTCAGGCGATTGGTCACGTCGCCGGTGCTGCGCGGAATGCTGCTCAGGCTGGTCGGACGGCCTGCAGCGACGTTGCGAGCGCCACGGTCCAGCAGTTTCCGGCCTTGCGCACGCGCCTTGCCGGTTTTGCTGTCGGAACCGGCGGGAGCGGCCCCGAAGCCATACTGCGGGTCCATGGTTTTGGCGAACTCGTTGAATTCACGCATCTGCAATTGCAGTTTCAGCGTGATCGGCTCCAGCGCCTGGGTGCGCAGTTGCTGCAAGTAAGCGGTCTGGGTGGCGAAGTAGATATCGTCGCCACGGTACAGGCCGCCGCTGAGTTGCAGCGGTACGCCCTTGGTGCGGTATTTCTCGATGGTTGCCAGCTGATTGCGCAGCAGCTCCAGGCCCTGGCCCGAGGCAAGGCGTTGTGCCCGGTCCGGGGACTGCTCCAGTTCGCGCAACTGCTGGCTGATGTTGGCCAGCCACTCGCGGTTTTTCTGGAACGACAGGGCCTGCCAGCCGATGAAGGCCAGCCCGGCGAACAGCGCCGCAGCGATGACGATCGGGCCAATCGAGCGGTCGCGGCCATGCCGTGACTGGTACAGGGTCAGGTCACGGTCAGGGAAAATGACGCGGCGGAAGGTATCGGTGATGAAGTAACTGCGATCACTGATTTTCCGGTGTTCTTCTTCCTCTTCCTCCACTGCACCGTATGGCTTCGCCGGCCGCAGGACGAACGACTCTGACAGCTCGTCTTCATACACCGGTGTCAGCTGCTTGTCGGTTTGCAGGGCGCTGGTGAAATACAGGCCGCGCAGCAACAACTGAGTACCGTTGACGTTACTGCGCGCGAAATGCTGCAGGAACTGCTCGAGGATCGTCGACAGCTCGGCAAAGTAGTTGGGGAAGTTCAGCAGGGCGCTGTTGGCATCGGCACCCAGCGCGATAATCTGTGCATCGACGTGGCGACTGACATGCGCCTGCAAGTTCGCCAGCTTACGATCGAGCACCGTGCGCAGGCTTTCGGTGTTGATCTCGTTCAGCCCGAACGTCATGCCCAGCGGCTGCTGGCGCTCGTTCAGGTCCATGCCGTCGAAGGCCTGGTTGAAGCCGGGCAGTTGGTCGGTCTTGGTCAGCATCAGGTAGATCGGTGGATTGGCGTCCAGGCAATCGGTGTATTCCTCGATGCGCGTGACCAGGCGCGCACCCATTTCGTTTCGTTCGGCGGAAGAGGCGGCCAACAGCTCCGGCAGGCTGACCACCAGTACCAGACCATTGACGGCGGCCTTGCTGCGCTGCTTTTTGAGCATGCGCAAGAACGCCGCGAATTCGCTGGCGGACTGATCGTCGCGAAGGTAGCGGCCAGCGGTGTCGATCATCACGGCTTCAGGGCTGAAGTACCAATCGCAGTGCTGGGTGCCGCTTTCCGTGTCATTGGCGCTGCTGGCAATGCTGGCGGACAGGCCGGAGCGGGTCAGCAACGAGGTCTTGCCCGCTGCGGACATGCCGATGACCAGATACCAGGGCAGATCGTAGAGCGCCGAGGAGCCGCCACCACCTGCCGAACGATCGGTGCGCAGCATGGCAATGGCATGCTTGAGGCGGTCGCGCAGCACCTGCTGATCACGGAACTCGCCGGTGGACTTCAGCGAGCGGTCAACTTCGATCTGAACCAGATTCTCGAGGTTGTGTTCGGTGCGAATCCGCCGGTATTGGCGCAGTACGATCAGCAGCAGGTAGAAGGCGCTGATGATCGCCATCGCTTCGAGCGTGTAGCCTTGCAGCCAACTGATCCTTGGGGCGAAAAACCAGCAGACAGCCAGGCTGATCAGCCACAGTATCGGGACCAGGAACCAGAAACTTTTTAACAGGCGCAGTAATGTCTTCATGTCTTCCTGACTCGGTTACCTGATCGGGACTCAAGCATTGAACAGTTGGCTGATTTGTTCGGCCAACGCGGCCACGTCTTTGCCCAGCAACCAGTCAAGCGTCAGATAGACACCCAGGCATACGAGGGCGATGAGCACCAGGTAAAGCCATACCGGAACTTCATGGCGAAGCATTTGCGACACCTGGTCAGGCAGTGCCCAGTCAGGCGACAGCGCCTTTGGCGTCTTGCGGTAGCGTGCGATGTCCTGGCCCAGCGTGTTGGCCAGGTAGCGCAACTGGTCCTTCTGACCCAGCCCGAATTTGCCCTCGAAACCCAGTGCCAGGCACAGGTGATACACCTCAAGCACATCCAGGTTCTTTTTCACGTCGGCGCGCAGCAGTTCGATTTTCTCGAAGAAGCCTTCGCCCGCCAGGTGAACCCCGAAATAACGGAACTGCAACGGCTCCATTTCGAAGTGGCGACGCATGTCGTTGTCACCCGAACGCAGCACGCTCTCATCGAGGAATGCGCACAGTGCGTACTGGGCGTCCTTGACCTGTTCGACACTGTAATTGGCGCTGCGCGCCTGACGCTCCAGGTTGGCGAAAAAGGTATCGACACTGGATTCGAAGGCAGTGACCGAGATCGCCTGGCGGCCGCGACGGACAATCAGCGCCATGGTGATGAAGTCACGTACCAGGTCTTTGAGCGTAGGTTTTTCGGTTGCGGCCGTAGCGGCACCTTGCATCACGGCTTCAGTCATTTAAGCACCGCCAACAGTTCGAGCTTGAGATTGGTAAACGCGCTGGGCGCGTAGAAGGAAATGGCCTGGGCCTCCATCATGCGTTCATACACGCGGCCATGCGGCTCGATGGAGAAGTAATGGTTGTCCAGGCGCACCGGAATGGCGTTTGGCAGACGCGTCGAGTGGTTCAGCGTGACGCCCGGCATGGCGCTGTTGACCACCACTTCGATGTCTTCCGGCGAACCGACCTTGAACGCACGTGGCACCAGTTCCAGCAGGCTGGAGCCAGGCATGTCGGCATGCACCGAGATGTAAAAGTCGGCTTCGGTAAGGCGGGGGTCCAGCAACTGGCCCTGCCAGTACGAAGGCCGGACCTGACTCAGGTTGATGACGATGCACTGGTTCGGAATCACGTTTTCAAGCAGCAGACGAACCAGTTCGTCGAGCTTGACCAACGAGGCCGCCGGGTCCTGATGATCGTAATCGGGGATGTCGGTGAGCTGAGTGTCCAGCGAGAAGGTCAGCAAACCACCCGCCAGTTCCGCCAGAAACAAATACAGACGCTCCGGGTGCAGGCGTGGATGCGCCAGCAGGTGAGCCAGTTGCGGGTAGGCGCGGTTGACCGTATTCAGCAGCCAGAACAAGGTGACGTCGCTGGAGCCGAACTCGGCGATCTGGTCAGCCCGCTCGCGGCGGCGGCCTGAAAGCGCCTTGCTCTTGGCTTGCAGCACGCTGATCAAACGTCTGCCGAGACCGACCAGCGTCTCGTGGGTGCCCACGTGCAGCGTCGGGTGCACAAAATGCGCATCCAGGTTGAAGCCGCCGATGCTGTTGCGTGCCAGTCGGGCAATCGGGCAGTAGCTGTAGCCATCCAGACTGTCGCCATCGACCAGCATCACCACGTTCAGGCGCAGGCTGGTGATTTCGTTTTCCAGATCGCCTTCGTTGAGGTCCGGCAGGGTGTCGAACTGTTTGCGAAAACGTCGCGCGCTCTTCTGTTCCTGGCCGTCTTCAACGTAATTCAGGCCAAAGGGCTCAGGCAGTTTGAGCGCCGCGTAGACCTTGATTTCTCCGCCTTTGATCAGGTTTTTCAGGTCGCGGGCGGCGGGCAGCGGGTCGTGCTGCGGCGCGTCGTAAAGGCTGCCGTCCGGGAACACCAGCTTCAGACGCTTCAGTTGCAGGGAGCCTGTCGCCAGCGCCTCGACGTCGACTTCCAGCGTTTGCACGCCCCAGTGAAAGGGCGTGGAGCGCAGCGTCGACTCAGCAAGCTGATGTTGATGAAACTCATCCTGATATTGGAAATGTTGCGGCAAAAGGAACATGCCTTCCGACCACATCACGCGGCTTTGTTTACTCATTTGGCGCCTTCCAACAGAGAATTGAATTGTGAGTCTGCTGCCTTTTTGGCAGCACTGCCGGCCGAGTCCTGAACCTGCTGGACAGCTGCGTCCTGCGCGCGCTCGGTCATACTTTTACTGGCGGGTTGTTCGGGAATCGAATTGGATTTGTTGAACTGCTCTTCAGTCTTGAGTTTGTTCAGCACGTCCACACCACGCACCGCGAGGATGTAGTTGTTATCCACCAGCACACGCACGCCGTCGGACGAGAACCAGATACCGTCCTTGCGCAGCGTGTTGGCGTCGAACGCGACCTTCCAGCGGCTGTCGACGTCGGTGCGGAAGAACGCCGCGATGCCCACATACGAGGCATTCGGGTTCAGCGGCCACTGATCGGTCTGGCCCATGCCAGGCAACAGAATCAGCTCCCGGCTTTCGACCAGGGTGTTGCCCAGAGCCTTTTGCGGATCATCCCAGAGGGTGTCGGCGTTGATCGACTCGAAGCGCTCCAGAGAGGACAGCTGATAAACGCGCACCACCACCGACAGCGGTTTACCGTACTCGTCAGGGTTGAGCTGGTTGCCGCCGTCAGTGGTCAGGATGACCTTTTCGTTGTCACCGAACATCATGTCGCCAGCCCAGGTGTCATCCATGCGCTTGGCGACGCGGTCTGTCACGCCGCAGGCGGACAGAGCCATCATCATTGCCAGAACAGCCAGGCACCTTGCCAAGGCTGGCTTCGAGGAACAATTGCCTTGAAGTCTTTTATTCATCACGTCTTACCTATGGGGTGATCGATCAGGTCAGGGTGTAAGCGAAGTCGCCATCGCTGCCCAGGTCGATGGTCAGGCTCTGAATCGGCTTGTCCTGCGCCATCCGCTCCAGCACCCGCTGAGCGAGCTCCGGCATGAGGGTCTTGGACAGGATGTTGTCGATATTGCGTGCGCCACTGTCGACTTCCGTGCAGCGCGACGCGATAGCCTTGATCAGCGCTTCGTCGTAACGCAGCACCGCCTGATGATTGCGCTCGAAACGCTTGCGGATGCGCTCCAGCTTCAGGCCGACGATGCGTTCCAGAATCGCGTCCTGCACCGGGTAATACGGCACGATGGTCAGGCGCCCCAGGAAGGCCGGTTTGAATACCTGATTCAGCTCGTCGCGCAGGCCTTCCACAATGTCATCGGGGGTCGGCTTCTGCTCGGTGTTCAGGCACCACTGCATGATGCGGTCAGTACCGGTGTTGGAGGTGAGGATGATCACGGTGTTACGGAAGTTGATCTCGCGACCTTCGCCATCGTCCAGCACGCCTTTGTCGAAGACCTGGAAAAACAGCTCGAGCACATCCGGGTGGGCTTTCTCCACCTCGTCGAGCAGTACCACGCTGTAAGGCTTGCGGCGCACGGCTTCAGTGAGCACGCCACCTTCGCCATAACCGACGTAGCCAGGCGGTGAGCCTTTCAGGCTGGAGACGGTGTGTGCTTCCTGGTATTCGGACATGTTGATGGTGATGACGTTACGTTCGCCGCCATACAGCGTGTCAGCCAGGGCCAGTGCCGTTTCGGTCTTGCCGACACCGCTCGGGCCCAGCAGCAGGAACACACCGATCGGCTTGTTCGGGTCTTCCATGCGGGCACGGGAAATCTTGATGCGCTTGCCGATCTCTTCGAGTGCGTGGTCCTGACCCAGCACGCGTTCGCCCAGCAGCGCGGGCAGGCTTTGCACGGTGTCGATTTCGTCGCGCAGCATCTTGCCCAGCGGAATGCCGGTCCAGCCGGAAATCACTTCGCCAATCGTGCCGCCATCGACCAGTGCATGGACCAGCGGTTGCTCACCTTGCACGCTGGCCAGTTCGGCGCGTACGGCGGCAATCTGCCCGGCATCAGGCTCGCCGCTTTCCGGAACGCTGAGTGCGCCAAGCTTCTCGACCAGTTCGAGCTCGCGTTTCCACTGTTGCTCCAGCGACTCGCGGGTCTCCTGTTCGGCTTTCAGCTCTTCGTGCAGGGCCGTCAGACGGCGAGCGTGGTCGCTGCCCTTGGCGGTTTCCTGCTCCAGTACGGCGATTTCTGCGTTCAGGTTGTCGATGTGACGCTTGCAGTCTTCCAGCGCTCCCGGCTGTGCCGATTGGCCCAGGGCAACGCGCGCGCATGCGGTGTCGAGCACGCTGACGGCTTTGTCCGGCAGTTGGCGGCCGGTGATGTAGCGGTTGGACAGGCGTACGGCCTGCACCAGCGCTTCGTCCATCACGGTGACCTTGTGGTGCTCCTGCATCTTCGCCAGCAGCCCACGAAGCATGTGGATGGCCTTGTCTTCGTCAGGCTCTTCGACTTTCACGACCTGGAAGCGTCGAGCCAGTGCGGCATCTTTCTCAAAATACTTTTTGTACTCGGCCCAGGTGGTGGCGGCGATGGTGCGCAGCTCGCCACGCGCCAAGGCAGGCTTGAGCAGGTTGGCGGCATCGTTCTGCCCGGCTTGCCCGCCCGAACCGATCAGCGTGTGGGCTTCATCGATAAACAGAATGATCGGGTGCAGGCTGCGTTTGGTTTCTTCGATGACCGACTTGAGGCGGTTCTCGAACTCGCCCTTGACCCCGGCACCGGCCTGCAACAGGCCCAGATCCAGCGTGTGAATGGCGACGCCCTTGAGCACCGACGGCACGTCGCCCTGCACGATGCGCAGCGCCAGGCCTTCCACCACGGCTGTTTTACCGACGCCGGCTTCACCGGTCAGGATCGGGTTGTTCTGGCGGCGGCGGGTCAGGATGTCGACCATCTGCCGCACTTCGAATTCGCGTCCCAGCACCGGGTCAATCCGGCCATCGCGAGCGCTCTGGGTCAGGTTGACGGTGTACTGGTCCAGGGCTGGCGTCTTGCCGTTGCCTTTGGTGGTGGCGCCCGTGCTGGCGTCGGCGTTCGCCAGTGGCTTGCTCAGCTTGGTCTCGGGGCTGCCCTCGACCAGTGCGCTCATGTTCAGGCGCAGGTCGTCAGCGTTGATCTTCTCCAGCTCCGGCGCCGAGCCGATGACCACGCGACGCAGTGCATCGTCATCCAGCAAGGCCTGCACAAGATGGCCGGTACGGATCTGTGACTGACCGAACTCGATCGATGCCAGCACCCAGGCCTGCTCGATCATGCGCGTGATGTGCGGCGAGAGCGCAGGCGTCCGCGTGTTGCCTTTCTTGAACGTCCCCAGCGCAGTGACCAATTGTGCCTGCAGGCGATCAGGCACCACATCGTAGTGGCGCAGGATCACCGGCAGATCGTTGTCGTTGTTATCGAGCAATTGCAGCAGCAAGTGCTCGACTTCAACGTCGTAATGGTTCTCCGACAGGCACAGCGCAGCAGCGCTTTCAGTGGCAGTGCGGCTCGTTTCGTTCAGCTTGGCGAACAGGGACTTCAGGTTCACAGGGAGACCCCATCAAAAGGAATATGGAAAACGGCGCAACGGGAAGGCTCCACGTCGACACCGGGGCGTTTGAGCCAGCCAAGCCAGCCCAGCGATACATTGCCTTGGCGACCCAGACGGGCCACGGGTACAGCTTCGCGCTTGAGCTTCGGCGCAATCTGGAAGTCCAGTTCGGCACCGATGTAAAAACGCACCAGTTCAACAAGCTTCTGGTAATCCTCGGTGCCCGGCTGAAAACGCTGGTAATCGGCCAGTTCCAGAGGACCCATTTCGATACGTACACACGACTGGTAATCCCAGACGCGATTGCCGGCCACAGCGCTTTGCCCCAGCACTGCATTCTTGCGGCCCAACTGCGTGCACTGGCTGCTGTCGAGCTTCAGCCAGCGTCCGGCGAATTGCTGGATCTTGAACGGCAGCGAGAAGTAAAAACTCAGCATGACCTCAAGGTTCAGGGCGTTGCGCGGCTTCTGCGCGAACATCCCCGAGAAGTAGCTGAACAGTTCGCGGCGCAGCGGAGACTCGCCCTTGTCGAACTTCTGCTTCAGGCCTTCTGGACCGAACCCCACCAGGTTGAGCAGATAACGGTCGAAGTTCGAGGTGCCGTTGCGCTCGTACTCGATGTAAAACTTGTACTTCTGCCACGCCTCGTAAAACAGCGTGGTCATGCGATGCGAAAAAATATCCAGAAACGCATGTGCAGCGTCGTCTCGATACTGAATATGTCGGTCGATCAATAGCTCTGTGTACGGGCGCGGCAGCACGCCCGAAGGACCGACCAGGCCCATGAACGTGACCTGCACTTCGGACAGCGGCAAACCTGCCGCCGAGAGCTTGCCTTCGCGTTCGAACTGCAGGTCGCTGACTTCACTGGCCGGGAAGTTCAGCGACAGCTGCGAACGAAAGCGCAGAGGGTCTTCGTGTGGCCTGGTTTCCAGGTCCATACGCTCGTTCCTGCTGTAGTGCAGGCGAAGCAAACGCACCAACTGGAAAAATTCGAATCGGTGCGGCTCAGCCCTTGCCTGGTCGATCAGACCAGGGGTTGATCGCCTGTTCGCGGGGGCCATTGGACCACTCTCTTTTCGCGCTGCAAGGTGCGAAGGGTTAATTGGGTAAAGCTGTTCATCGAGCAGTACTGACCAAAGAAGTGATCAAGCACCATGCCGAACAGGAACACGCCACTGCCGGTGTACTGGCTTTCATCGAACTTCAGCGTGATGCCGACGCCGCGCACGAAGTTCGGCCGCGGATGGCCGATGCGTGCCACGACCGGCTCGCTGCTCACCGAAACGATCCCGTTGATCTGCTTGCGGATCGCCGACACGTTGCGGTAGTTGTAAAGCGACAGCAGCTCCAGCAGCACCTCGCGTCCCTTGGAAACCAGCGACATGTGGTTGAGTGACAGGTGCGAAATAAGCCGCCATATCACGCCGTTGCCCAGCGGCACGCGCACCGTCGCCGTCGGCTTGCGCAGGCAGCGGATGTCCTTGATCACCGAGTTCGACGGAATGTTGAAATCGCCGCGCTCGCCGCCAAAAGGCAGCATCAATGGCAGGTCGCGATTGCTGCACGTCAGACGGATACTGAGCGTGTCATTGTTGGAATCGATCAGTTCCAGATCCCGATCCACGACCCGGATGAACATGTTCGAGCCATCGCTTTGCCGGCTCTGCGTAGGGCGGCGCCGAGCGATCCAGAAACTCTGCCCCGGGCCTTGATCGCCACGTGGTTCGAAGAACGGATGGCAGGTGCCGACCTGGTCATTGCCATTGATCTTCTTCACCCGCCGCACGCGATCGATCGAAACCACTTCGGCGGAGCTTTGCAGGCGCACATCCGGCGTGACAGCGTATTCATGCTGGACGTGGGTCAGCTTGATCGGCTCGGCCTGCTGGCGGAACAGGTTGATGATCGGCGTGCAGTTGAGCTTGAAATTGTTGCGGCTGACGTTCTGCGTCAGGCGCGCCAGACGGTCCGTCAGGTCGTAGTCGGAAAAGTAGAAATTGATCTCCACTTTGGCGATCTCTTTGCCCGCCAGAATGCGCGCAAAGCCCGACAGGTCGAAGAACATGAACTTGTCCGGGAAGGTGAAGTACTCGTGCAGCAACCGGTAACCCAGAAACGAGCGCTCCGAGTAATCCACCAGCCCTTCATCCAGACCGTAACCGACAGATTTCAAGGCACCGGCTGGCAGCACCACTTCGCGAGTGCGGCCTTCGTCTTCGAAGGTCAGCGTGGCCTTGGCCAGGTTGTTGAACAGCAGCTCATACAGTTGGTGCATGAGCGTGCTTTCGCCATCGAGGAAGAAGCGCAGGCTGTCCATCTCCATCTTGCCGAACAACACGTCGGAGGTGGCCGTCAGACCAATGCGCAGACGCGCAATCAGGTCTGCGCTGTGGCCGTTGAACGCCGAGCGTTCCATTTCGATGAACGACGCGCTCTGCACGGCAATCGGCCATAACTCGACCGGGTAGCACGTCCGGAACTTGCACACGATGCCATCCACCGGATTGGCATGCAGTTCGGTGTGTCGTGCCACACGATAGGACTCGGTGACCTTTTCCTGCTTGCCCATGTTGAACTCGACGATGGACATCGACGGGGTAGGGCGCAGGTAATGCGGGTACAGCACCTCGAGGAACGACTCGACGATTTCCGGAAACTCATCATCGAGTTTCTTGTGCACGCGCGCCGACAGGAACGAGAACGCCTCGATCAGGCGCTCGGTATGCGGGTCCTCGCAGTTGTCGCCCTCAATCAGCAGTCGCGAAGCGATCTTCGGATATTGAGCGGCAAATTCCTGGCCCAGAAAGCGCAGGTGCGAGAGTTCCTTCTCGTAATAGGGCAGCAGATCGTCGAGCATCAGTTGAGGTTCTGCACTTTGTATTCCTGAGTGTTGACCTGCAGCACGGCGTCAAAAGAAACCTGACGCGAAATGTCCTGCAGACGCAGTACTGCGTCCACACGAAAAGTCAGCATGCGTTGGCCGGTCTGTTGTGCAAGCAACTGGACTTTCACGCTGCGAAAGCGTCGGTCGCCCACCGAGATGGCCTTTTCCAGCTGGCGCTGGATCAAAAGACGATCCTGTGGGTCGAGCACGCTTCTACTGGTGAAGTCGGGCATACCGTAGTCGAGGATGGTGCCGCTCAGATTGGCGAAACCTTCCAGCTCGTTAGCGACCAGAGACTGGCGAGTGTTCACCAGAATCTCCAGGTCACGAACGATGCTGGCCTTGTAATCGGCCAGCGAGCTCAACCGTTGCGATGACGATTCCACGGATTGATGTGGACGATCGTCGAGCAATCGATCCAGCAATGAAGGCAACAGCTTGTGTTGACTACTCATGTTGCCTCCCTGGCTAAGTGTTGGATCAGCCGCGAGTCGATTGCGGCAATTCGGCGACCAGACGCAGCGATGCCGTCAGTTCATCCAGTTGGTAATGCGGACGCAGGTAAGTCACGGCCTTGTAGACGCCAGGCTTGCCAGGAACTTCGAACACTTCGGCACGCGCTTCGCGCAGCGGGAACTTGGCCTTGGCTTCCTGGCTGGCGGTGTCATCCAGCAACACGTAGCTGGACAGCCACTTGTTGAGGAACAGCTCGACATCCTTGCGCGATGCAAAACTGCCGATCTTGTCGCGCATGATCGCTTTCATGTAGTGAGCGATACGCGAGGTCGCGAAGATGTATTGCAGTTGCGCCGACAGACGCGCGTTGGCGTTGGCAATGTCGGTGTTGTACTGCTTCTGCTTCTGGGTCGACTGGGTGCCGAAGAACGCGGCGTAGTCGGTACCTTTGCAGTGCACCAGCGGAATGAAGCCGAGGTCCGACAGCTCCTTTTCGCGACGGTCGGTGATGGCGATTTCAGTCGGGCATTTGAGCGCGATTTCACCGTCATCGGTCTTGAAGGTGTGCGTCGGCAAGCCTTCGACCAGACCACCGCCTTCCACACCACGGATCGCCACGCACCAGCCGTAGCGGGAGAACGCATCGGTCACACGGGTGCCCAGCGCGTAGGCAGCGTTCATCCACAGGTATTTGTTGTGGTCACGGCCATCGACGCTTTCGACGAAGTTGAATTCTTCGACGGGCGTGGTATCCGGGCCATACGGCAGACGACCCAGCACGTGCGGCAGGGTCAGACCGACATAGCGGGAGTCTTCAGAGGCGCGGAACGACTTCCACTTGGCGTATTCGACCGTGTCGAAGATCTTCGCCAGGTCGCGAGGGCCGGCCATGTCGGTGAACGAGTCCCAGCCGAACAGCTCGGCCGATGCCGCCGAGATGAACGGCGCGTGGGCGGCGGCTGCCACGTGAGAGATCTCTTCCAGCAGGTACATGTCTTCCGGGTTGCGGTTGAACTCGTAGTCACCCAGCAACATGCCGAACGGTGCACCACCGAAGGTGCCGTACTCTTCTTCGTAGATCTTCTTGAACAGTGCGCTCTGGTCGAATTCGGACGACGCCTTGAGGTCTCGCACGAGGTCTTTTTTCGACGCGTTGAGCAGGTGAATCTTCAGCGTGGTGCTGGTCTCGGTCTGGTCAACCTGATACTTCAGGCCGCGCCAGGACGCTTCCAGTTGCTGGAACTCACGGGCGTGCATGATTTCGTTCATTTGCTCGGAGAGCATCGAATCGATCTCGGCGATGCGCGCGTCGAGCACGGCAATCAGGTCCTTGCTTGGCGTCATTTCGCCTTCAAGTACCTGGGCCACCAGTTCGCCGATCAGATCGCGGGTACGGGTGCGCTCGGTTTCGGAGCGTGCAACGCGGCTTTCGGAAATGATGCTGTCGAGCAGGGAAGATTGCGGGGCGAAGTTTTCAACTTCAACCAGAGCGCTGTCCTGCTGAGTCACGGGTTGCTTATCGGTCATCGTCAGGCTCCTCCTTACTCTTTGCTGTCGGTGGCAGGAACGGCGGCTTCACGGCCGAACTCCTTGCCCAGGGTTTTCAGCTTTTCAGTGTTCTGCAACACGTCCATCAGCAGCTCTTCAAGCTTGTCGTTGCCACCCATCTTGTTACGCAGGTCAGCCAGCTTGTTGCGCACTTCCAGCAGCTTGCGCAGCGGCTCGACCTGACGCACGACGTTCTGCGGCTCGAAGTCTTCCAGCGCATTGAAGTTCAGCTCGACACCGAGTTGGGTGCCGTCTTTTGCCAGGGTGTTGTCGACGCGATACGCCAGGCGCGGCTTGATGCCTTTCAGGACGCCATTGAAATTGTCGCGGTCGATGAAGATGAACTTGCGATCCTTGAGCTTGGGCAGCGGCTCCAGCGGGTTGCCGGAGAAATCGCCCAGAACGCCTACAACGAATGGCAGCTCTTTCTTTTCCTGAGCATCGCCGATGTCCACGTCGTAAGTGATATGGACCCGAGGCGCGCGAACGCGGTCAAGTTTGTGCTGGGTACTTTCCTTCTTCGCCATCGTCATCTCCTGTGCGAGCAACTCGCTGCAAGTCGTTTGCGTACCGGGCCTGTGGCAGGCCGGGCGCGATTAGAGTCCTTCAATCGTCAGCAGCAGACGCTGACGGATTTCATCGTTCATTTCCAGAATGTTTTCGTGTCCGACCAATTCTTCGAAACTGGTATTGCCTGCGATCTGCGTGCTGTTGCGAATCACCGATTCATCCGGCAATTCTGAGCGCACCGGTGAGCTGATCACGCAGAACGGCAGGTCGCCGAAGTCTTTCAATCGCTCGAAACTGACCGGGAAGCGCAGCCCTTCGAACAGCCTGCTCATGCCCGGCGACTTGCTCAGGCAGTAGAACAGCACCAGATAATGCACAACGTAGCGATACAGCTCGGCGCTGCTGCGATTCGGGTCTTTGATGACCTTGCGAAACTGCGCCAGATCGAACGAGTTGAAGCCCACCACCCAACGCACCGGACTGGTGATGCGAATGGTCTGCCCGCTTTGTGACAACACCATGTCGTATTCGAGCGGGAACAGCTCGGGCGTCGTGCTGATCAGGTTCAGGGGCACTTCCAGTTCATTGACCAGCTTGAACGGCTCTGCCGAAGCAATGCGGTCATAGAGCTCCTTGAGCTCTTTGAAATGGTGCTGAGTCTCGCGGCCGCTGCTGCGCTGCGCACCCTGCAGGTATTCACCGAAGAATGTCTGCGGGCGTATCAACAGCGCGAGGGTCGACAGATAGTCGGACGCCTGCACCTTGAGCGCGTCGGAGATAGCGCGCGTCTGCTTGCGCAGCTTTATCAATGCTTCTATATCGAACGTCTGAGTCATCGGTACATCGTCCTTGAACCCTTCACGACCGTTTCCCGGATCAGACCGGGGACGGGGAAAAGTTGCGAATTTCTCGACTGCACACCTGCTCATGAAGTGGTTTTGCCATGTGTGTCACTGCGAGACACACCGCCACAATGAGGGAGGAGTTCGTGCTGGCATATAGATGTCGTCTAGCCAGCAGTGTGGTCTATGGCACTATTTTTAGTAGGAAAGTTCCTACAGACGGTGGATATTTTCTCGGTTTCGTTACAGTAAGCAATGATGACTATGAGCCATCATTGTATTGAATTTCACCCATAATGTAACTGTAAGTGTTGATTTCAAAGGGCTTTGGGGTGGTATTTGGATCCGATCAGGGGGGTAAATTAAGCTTAGAAAGATGAACTTATTTGCAGGTTTTCCAAGCTCTGAAGAGGGTAAATGTACGGACTCGCCTTACAGGCGTTTTTTTCTGGATGGGGAATGATGGCACTGCGAGCGCTGAGGCGCGCGAATCCAGGTGGGTCGACACAGGTCAGGCGGGTAGCTTTGTTACATCATTTTGCAAATCAGGGTATAACGCCGCCAGCGCCCTCACGCGTGTACTCGAGCAAAGGCAGGGCGCATGCACGCAGACGCCAAAAGCGTTTTGCCTGACGGACTTAGTGTGCGCTAAGGATAGCCAGCGGCGACGCACCTCTATGAGCCTTGCCTCATGAAAATCTACAAGCTCATTGCTGTACTCATCCTGCTCCCTCTGGGCCTGAACCTCATCGGTGTCTGGCAGTTGCAGCGCAGTGTCGAAAACACCGAGCGCCTGACCGAGATCCAGGCCGACCTTGCGCATGCCCGTCCCTATTTCGAAAGGCTTGCCAGGTCGCCCGACGCCCTCACGCGAACGATGGATATGGACGGAGAAAACATCACCCTCAAGGAGGCTCTGTCGCGTCTCCATGAGGCAGAGCAGGGCCTCGATTTCGTAGTGGTGCTGGGCAGTGTCACTATTTGGCTGGCACGCGCCGTCATCGCGCTGTGCCTGCTGGCGGCTCTGGTCGGCGGCATCGGGCTGGCAGGGCTCAACTGGGCCGGCGCACGCGCACGTCAATCCCGCGAGCGATTGCTGCACACCTTCAGCAGGGTCAGGCGGATTCTGCCGTTCGTCCTGGTGGGGCACATTGTTGCCATGGGCGCGGCGGTGTCTGCAATCCTCTGTTTCGAAGCCCTGGGCCTGTGGCATGTGGGGCGCATGTCCGCGGGCGAACTCAAGCTGATCATCGTCGTGCTGATGCTGGTCGCTGCGTGCCTGTATTCGATCTGGCGGATGGGCAAGCAGTTGGGCGTCATGCTGCACATGTTCGAGCCCACCGCGATGCAGGTTCTGGGGCAGCAGGTCACGCCTGAAGAGGCACCGGTGCTCTGGGCCTATGTTCGCGATCTGGCCGAACGGCTTGGCGCGCTGTCACCTGATCACATCGTGCTGGGCATGACCGAAGGCTTCTACGTCACCTCGAGCGATGTTTCCCTTCTGCCGTCCGACGCCGTGCTCAAGGGGCGAACTCTGCATGTGCCGATCCTGTACCTTGGGCTGATCGATGCCGCTGAAACGAGTGCAGTGATTGGTCACGAACTGGCGCATTTCGCTGGTGAAGACACCGAGTACAGCCTGCGCTTTCTGCCGATCTACGACGGCATCGGTCGCAGCCTGGGGGTGATCGCTGAAAACATGATGGTCAGCGGGTGGCTACAGCGCACCATTCTGCGTCCGGCGTTCATGCTGGGCGTGTATTTCATGGAAAGCTTCGATCACGCGGTCAATCACTGGAGTCGCGTGCGTGAGCTGGCCGCCGATGCCGCAGGGGCGAGTCTGGCAGGCAATACATCGGCTGCCTCGGCGCTGGTGCGCATTTCGGCCATCGACCCGCTTTTGCAGGAGCGGATCTACACGCATATTACGCGGGCCACCAACCCAAGGCGCGGAGAGGTGTTTACCAAGGATCTGCCGAACAGCGTGCTGCACGAGCTGGCCGGCAAGACATTCACGCTGCCTGACGAAGAAATGGCCGTCCAGCTGCCGCATCCCTCGGATACGCACCCGTCAAACGGCGAACGTATCGCCGCGCTGCAGGTTGCTGCCGACGAGGCGATCCGCAGCGGCACCCGGCCGGTAGTGGCGGCCCAGGCGCGCGCCGCGATGGACCATTACTTCGTTAATCCCCAGGCACTGCGCACCCGTCTTACCGAGGACTTCATCAAGCATCACGTGACAAATGATGCTGAGGTGGTGACCGAACTGCGTGCCCGCGCGAAAACGGTAAGCGGTGATGTCGTTCTGCATGAGGGCGCTCGCCTGCGAGGGCTGTTGCTAACACTATTCCTCGCCCCTCTGCTGGGGCTGGGTATTTATCTGATAGCCGAAGCGTTGTCATTTCCCCAGGGGCTGACCGAGAAGCGCAACTCTATGCTGATAGCGGGCGGCATCTTGGCGGCGTTCATGCTGACGCTGCTGCCATTTGCGCTGCGCATGTGTCTGCGTGCTGACAAGACCGCTCTGCTGCTCACGCCCGATCACTTTGTCTTCGCAAACCTGAAGTCCCCCGTCCCAATCCAGCACATCGCTGATTTTGAGCTGAATGTGGCCTATGGCACGTTTCTGACCCTGCATCTGCAAGACGACGCGCCTTTACCCGAGCGAGTCTCACGTTCGTTTTCTGCGCCGAACGCAAAAGTGTTCAGGAAAAAACGCCGGGTACTTCTGGCGCTGGCGCGGTTCAGCCGGGACGGCAAAAAGCTCAAGCCAGACGAGCTTGGTGAGTTGATTGCGGATTACGTCAATGCGGGTACTGCACGACACTTGCTGCAAGAGCGCTTCGAGCAGGGTAAGCGTTAAGCGGTTGGCTGTGAGCGGGGCGGCGTACGGCGCAAAGCTTTTCTGCAGACAACAAAAAACCCGCCGAAGCGGGTTTTTCCAAGACCATCCCGACTTCCTGTCGGACGCCTCCGAGGCGATGGTCGATCATCCTTGATCCGGGTGAACTCCTGTTCACCCCTTGATGGATCCAATACTACGGAGCGCGAGCCGGGTCGGAAATAGCCAAGTTCCTCCAGCGCGTGTAAGCCTTTCGCTATACCTCATGGGCTCAGCTTCTGACGGGCCTTTGAAGAGCAGGAAATCTGGCGTCAGGAAAATCTTGAGGTGGTTTGACCGCTGGAGGCAAAAATCGCAGGCAATAAAAAACCCGCCGAAGCGGGTTTGTACCAAGACCATTCCAACTCCCTGTCGGCTGCCTTCCCGGCGATGGTCGATCGTCCCTGATCCTGGCGAACTCCTTGTTCGCCAGTTGTTGGATCCAATCTTACGGCTCTGACGGCAGGTGCAAAATAGCCATTCGCTTCATTGCGTGTAAGCCTTTAGCTATACATGTGTCCGTTTTTGCGGATTCTCAGAGGCTCGGCCATGCAGCGGGAAAGTAGAAAACACCGTTGAAACTGCTGTGCCAGAAGCGCGCAGCCCTGTTTTCAAGGTGAGAAATTTGTGGTCACCTCACAATAGCGCTGCTGGGCGTTTTTACTGTCCTCGTCGCGGTTTCTTGCCGCGCGTTTGGTCCACTCTTGGCACTGTTCTCTGAAGTTGACCGCTGCCGCCTTGCGACACTCGCGCCGTTCGAATGAACGAATAGCGAAGTTTTCGCAGACGCTGTCGCCATCGATCGTGTTGCCGTAAATCCGCCACTGCGCGCGGTAGCGGTTTCTGCCGTCCGCTTCGCGTATGGAGGCTGTCGCGACGCTGTAAGGCTTGGAAGAACGAGCAGAATTGCGTGAAGCATTGGCCTTGAAATCGGCCATGTAGTCGGCAGACACCATGCCTGTTGCCGATTCTGCCTGAGCGGGGCGAGGAACCTGGCCGAATCGACAGTTCGCCACCGCTTCATCGATGACGTTGCCGTTTTTCATGCAGTCATCCAAGGGCTGCACGGGGGCGGGCGGCGCCACAGTGGCCGCGATCGGCACAAGCTCTGCGGTTTTTCGAATCTGCGCGGGCGCAGGATCGGCTGCGGCTACGGATTGCGCCTCGGCCTCGACTGTCTCGGGTTCAGGTACGGACTGCACAACAGGCGGTACTGCCAGCGCTTTGGGACCTCTCGCATGTGAGGTGATCAGTCCGGCCACGCAGGCTGCAGCAATAAGGCACGCCAGCCACAGGCCATAAGGGCGTGAGCGGCGAGGTGTATCGACGCGCTTGCGGCGTGGATGCGAACCCAGCACCACATCGACCTGACCGGGCACCAGGCGCTGAATGCGGATGATCCCGTCGTCCTCGGGTTGCTGTAGGGAATCCATTCCTGCTCCTGATCAAGCGATGTTCGGTGGTGATATTACAATGATATCGGCCGGTGGGTAGAGTTTCTGCAACGCTTTGGTGCTATGTGCATCAGGCCTGGCGCGTTAAGGTTGAGGCCGTTTTTTGACTGATGGATGGACCGCGAATGCACCAGCGTCTCGAACAGGTATTCGGCTACACGCAGTTCCGGCCGGGGCAGGAGGCTGCCATCAGTGCGGTACTGGCCGGACGCTCGGCTGCGGCGATCTTTCCGACAGGTTCGGGCAAGTCGCTATGTTACCAATTGCCTGCCCTGATGTTGCCGCATTTGACGCTGGTGGTGTCGCCGTTGCTGGCGCTGATTCAGGATCAGCTTGCCTTCCTGCACCGCCACGGTATCTCGGCGGCGAGCATTGATTCGGCGCAGAGCCGCGACGAGATCGCTGATGTGATGGCGCGCGCACGCTCTGGCGAGCTGAAGATTCTGATGATCTCGGTCGAGCGCCTGAAGAACGAGCGTTTCCGCAATTTCATCGCTCAAGTACCGATTTCCTTGCTGGTGGTCGACGAAGCGCACTGCATCTCGGAGTGGGGGCATAACTTCCGCCCCGACTACCTGAAGCTGCCGGACTACCAGCGCGAATTCAACATCCCTCAGACATTGCTGCTGACCGCCACGGCGACCCCGCAAGTCATCATCGACATGCAGGACAAATTCGCCATCGCCCCCGAGGATGTCATCACCACCGGTTTCTACCGCGCCAACCTGCACCTGTGGGTCAAGCCGGTCAGTGGCCGTGACAAAAGACGCCTGCTGGTGGAGTGGCTCAACGAGCGTCGCGGGCAGCCGACCATTGTTTACGTGACCCTGCAAAAGACAGCCGAACACATCGCCGCTCACCTGGAACAGCATGGCCTGCCCGCCAGCGCCTACCATGCCGGGCTGCCCAATGATCAGCGCGAGTCGATCCAGAGGCAGTTCATGGGCGGCCATCTGAACTGCATCGTGGCGACCATCGCGTTCGGGATGGGCATCGACAAGAGCGACATTCGCAACGTGGTGCATTTCGACCTGCCCAAATCCATCGAGAACTACAGCCAGGAAATCGGTCGGGCCGGGCGTGATGGTGCTGCTTCGGATTGTCTGGTGCTGGCCAACCGCGACAGTCTCAACGTGCTGGAGAACTTCGTGTACGGCGATACGCCGGAGCGCGAGGGGATTGCTCGTGTGCTGGAGGATCTGCTTGGGGCGCGTCATGACGGGCAGTGGGAATTTCTGCTCGGACCGCTCGCCGACCTCAGCAATATTCGTCAATTACCGTTGAAGACCCTGCTGGTGCAACTGGAACTGCGCGGGATCATTGCGCCGCGCTACGCGTATTTCGCCGAGTACCGCTTCAAGTTTCTGCTTCAGCCGCAAGACCTGATGGCGCGTTTCGAAGGGGAGCGACGCGAGTTCGTTCAAGCCCTGATCGACACTTCACACCGAGCAAGGACCTGGGCCACCGTCGATTTCGAGGCGATGTACCAGCAATACGACGCCGAGCGCGGGCGGGTGGTCAAGGCGCTGGATTACTTTCAGGAAAAAGGCTGGATCGAGCTTGAAAGCAAACAGATGACCGAGGTTTACAACCTGTTGCGCAGCGACTTTGATGCACAGGCCTTGAGCATCGAATTGCACGATTATTTCGCTCATCACGAAGCCACTGAAGTTGCGCGCATTCACACCATGCTGGATGTGTTCGCCAGTGACCAGTGCCTGACCCATCGGCTGGCGCGGTACTTCGGTGATCACAATGCGCCGGAGCGCTGTGGGCATTGCTCGGTCTGCCTTGGCGAAGTCGCCCACCTGCCCGAACCACCCGCGTTGGAGCCCCTGGCGAATCGGGACTTTCAGCACCTGTGCAGCGAGTTTATCCACAAGCACCAGGACTATATCGGCCAGCGGCCCAGCGCTGACTGCCTGACGCGTTTTCTGTGTGGCATCAGCGTGCCGCTGTTCACCAAGCTCAAAGCCCGCGCCACCACCGGGTTTGCGGTGCTGGAGGACTATCCGTACGCACAGGTCAGGACGTGGGTGCAGGCCATGGCTGGCAACTGACTACACGTACAAAGTGATCTGACCAAGGGGACGATGCTCTGCATCCAGTCCTGAACCTGCATTGCGACAGACAAATGAAAACCGGCCGCTAAAGAGCGGCCGGTTTTTTGTGCTTCAGCAACTGACGGTGGTATCAGTCACGATGACGGCGATGGCCGTGGTGCTTCGGGCGATGGCCATGATCACGGCCACCACGATAACGACGATCATCGCTGCGGCTTTCGTTGCCCATGTAGTTGCCGAGTGCAGCACCGCCGCCGCCACCTACCGCCGAGCCGACCAGGCTGCCGGTGTTGCCGCCGACGCTGCGACCCAGCACGTTACCGCCCGCAGCGCCCAGACCGCCGCCAATGGCTGCTTCTGTGCGGTTGCGACGGTCTGCGCCTACAGCGCCACCGGCTGCGCCGCCGACACCCGCGCCAATTGCTGAACCAGTGCTGCCGCCGATCTGCTGACCGACGACCGAACCGAGTACCCCACCCAATGCTCCGCCTACGCCTGACTCAAGGTTGCCTGCAGACGCCGCACCGCTGATCAAGGTAAGAGACAACAACAGTATCGAGGAATACTTCATGTATGGAATCTCATAGGGATGACGGCGCGATCTTGGTGTCAAGTGAAGAATGTAGCAATGCAATTCCGACGAGTAACACGATTGCCACACAAACTGCTAAGTTATTGTTTTGGCTAAGGAACTTAAGTCGGAAATGAGAGTCTGAGGTTACTTGCGAAAGGCCCGTTTCCAGAGAAACGGGCCTTTTTTGTGGGCGTCTTTCAGGGACGTTAGAGGATGCGTGCCGACTCTGCAGAGCGCTCGAGGCGGATGGCAACGAACTTCGAGGTCGGCGTGCTGCTGCCATCGCCCACGCTTTCCAGCGGCACCAGCGGGTTGACCTCTGGGTAGTAGGCGGCAGCCTGACCGGCCGGAATATCGAATGGCAGCAACGTGAAGCCTTTGACGCGGCGCTCGCGGTTATCGCTCCAGATCGAAATCAGGTCCGCCTTCTGCCCCGGCTGGAAGCCCAGACGGATGATGTCGGCTTCGTTGACGAACAGCACGTCACGCTGACCTTTGACGCCGCGATATCGGTCGTCCAGGCCATAGATGGTGGTGTTGTACTGATCGTGCGAGCGCATCGATTGCATGATCAGGTCCGGGATCTGCCCGGTTGAACTGACGTGTTCATTGATCAGAGTCAGCGGCAGCGCATTGGACTTGAAGTTGGCGCGGGTCGACGCAGTGTTCCAGCGACGTGCGCCAGCAGCGTTACCCAGGTAGAAGCCGCCCGGGTGCTTGACGCGCTCGTTGAAATCCTTGAAGCCGGGGATGGTGTCGGCGATCAGGTCGCGAATACGGTTGTAGTCCTCGACCAGCCACAACCAGTCCACAGGCGCCTTGCCCAGCGTAGCGTTGGCGATACCGGCGATGATCGCAGGCTCGGAACGCATTTGCTTCGAGGACGGCTTCAACTGGCCGTTGGAAGCGTGAACCATGCTGAACGAATCTTCCACGGTGACGGCTTGTGGGCCGTTGGCCTGGATGTCGATGTCGGTACGGCCGAAGCACGGCAGGATCAGCGCGTCCTTGCCGTGGAACAGATGGCTGCGGTTCAGCTTGGTGCTGATCTGTACGGTCAGGTCGCAATTGCTGAGGGCTTCGGCAGTGCGATGGCTGTCCGGGGTGGCCTGAGCGAAGTTGCCGCCCAGCGCGATGAACACCTTGGCGCGACCTTCGGCCATGGCGTGAATGGCTTCGACGACGTTGTGACCATTTTCGCGGGGTACTTTGAACTGGAAGCGTTTTTCCAAGGCATCGAGCAGGAACACCGGTGGGCGCTCGTTGATGCCCATGGTGCGGTCACCCTGCACGTTACTGTGACCGCGCACCGGGCACAGGCCGGCACCCGGACGACCGATGTTGCCGCGCAGCAGCATCAGGTTGGCGATTTCCTGGATGGTCGGCACCGAGTGACGGTGCTGGGTAATCCCCATCGCCCAGCACATGATTACGTTCTTGCCCTTGGCGTACATGCGTGCCGATTGCTCGATGTCGCTCAGCGGCAGGCCGGATTGCTCGACGATGGCGTCCCAGGACGTGTCATCGATGGCAGCCAGGTATTCGAGCACGCCTTCGGTGTGTTCGTTGAGGAACGCGTGGTCGAACACCGAAGGTGCGTCGTTGGCCTGCGCCTCGCGCTCCCATTGCAGCAGGAACTTGGCCATGCCGCGCAACAGCGCCATGTCGCCACCCAGGGCAGGGCGGAAGTAAGCGGTGTTGGTCGGGCGGTCGCCGTTGGTGAGCATTTCGACCGGGTGTTGCGGATGCTGGAAACGCTCCAGGCCACGCTCTTTGAGCGGGTTAACGCACACCACCTGGGCGCCGCGCTGTACCGCTTCGCGCAATGGCTCGAGCATGCGCGGGTGGTTGGTGCCGGGGTTCTGACCGAGGACGAAGATGGCATCGGCGTGTTCGAAATCCTCGAACGTCACGGTGCCCTTGCCGACGCCGACGCTTTGCGACAGCGCTACGCCACTGGCCTCGTGGCACATGTTCGAGCAGTCAGGGAAGTTGTTGGTGCCATAAGCGCGCACGAACAACTGATACAGGTACGCCGCTTCGTTGCTGGCGCGGCCGGAGGTGTAGAACTCGGCCATGTTCGGGCTGGGCAGGTTCTTCAGGTGCTTGGCGATCAGCGCAAACGCGTTGTCCCAGCTGATCGGCTTGTAACGGTCGGTTTCCGCGTCATAGCTCATCGGCTCGGTCAGGCGGCCCTGATACTCGAGCCAGTAATCGCTCTGCTCCATCAACGAGCTGACGCTGTAGCGGGCGAAAAAGGCCGGGTCGACACGACGCTTGGTCGCTTCCCAGTTCACCGCCTTGGCGCCGTTCTCGCAGAACTTGACCATGCCGCTTTCCGGCGAATCACCCCACGCACAGCCCGGGCAGTCGAAACCGCCGTTCTGGTTGGTCTTGAGCATCATGCGCAGGTTCTTCAGCGCGTTGTCACTGCCCAGCCAGTGTTGCGTCACGCTGATCAGTGCGCCCCAGCCGCCTGCCGCACCTTTGTACGGCTTGTAGCGGGGGGTTGGTGTCTTGTCGGCTTGATGATGAGTGCTCACGCTTGAATCTCCATCGCAGGGCTATAGACCCGCGGCGCACTTTTCTGCGGCAGGTGAATTAGATTGAGGTTGTGACGGCGGGCCCATTGCAGGGCCAGGCCGGTGGGCGAAGACAGGCTGACCAGGGTCTGGATGCCGGCGCGCAATACTTTCTGAATCAGTTCCAGGCTGCAGCGGCTGGTCACGATGGCGACGCCGCCTGCCAAGGGGATGTCCTGACGGATCAATGCGCCGATCAGCTTGTCCAGCGCGTTGTGGCGGCCAATGTCTTCACGTCCCAGCAACAGCTGGCCGTTACCGTCCATGAACACCGCCGCATGTACGGCGCCGCAATGGCGGCCGAGCGGCTGGAACTCGCCGATGCGCTGACGCAGGCCTTCCAGCCATTCGATCGGGGGCAGGGGCGCGCCGGGCAGCGCCTTCAGGTCAGGCAGTGCCTGCTCGACGGCTTCAACGCCACACAGTCCGCAACCGCTGGTGCCAGCCAGTTGCCGACGCTGCTGCTTGAGTTCCCAGAACGCGCGGCTGGCGATCTCGACCTCGGCCTGCATCGCCGAGCCGCAACCACTGATTTTGAAGTCGTAGATTTCGTCATGCGAGGCAATGATGCCGCTGCCCAGGCTGAAGCCGACGATAAAGTCTTCCAGATCAGTAGGGCTGACCAGCATGACCGCCTGGCTGATGCCGTTGTAGGCAATCGCCAGCGCCACTTCTTCAGCAAGTTCGTTACGTGCAGAGTCCTTGCCCTCGAGATTCGAGTAGCTGTAAGACTGGCTTGCTTCGGGGGCTGGCGTAGCAAAGGACGCCGAGCTGACCTTGCGCGTAACGGGCATGGGCTGAAATACCGGCAGAATGACATCTGCAAGACTAGGCCCGTTATTGGAAATCGTCTAATCGCTAGTGCTGATGTCCCGATAGATGACGTCGATCAACGCTCTAGCGCGGTATTTCTGCTACCAGTGCAAAGCAGGCTTCAGCCAGTGCCGAACGTGGCGCACTGCGGCGCATGATCAACCCCAGCCGGGCCAAAGTCCGGGAGTCGGCAATCGGATGCAGGCGCAAATGTTCGGTGAGCGTTTCCAGACCGCCATCCAGCGGCATGATCGCGCAGCAAAAACCGCCATGTACGGCTTGCAGCAACTGATGAACGGCATCGGTTTGTATCAGCGGATTGGGTTGCAGGCCGCGGCTATGGAAGTTGTGATCGATCGACTGCCGAAAATGCATGCCGCTGGTCAGCATGCCCAGTGGCAGCTCGACCAGATCGGCCCAGCTCAAGGGATCGTCGCCAAACGTGAAGTGCCGACGGTCGTACAGCAGGCCCATGCGCGTGTCGTCCAGGGTCAGCGAATCGAAACGCTCATTGTCCAGACGTTCCAGGTACGAGACGCCCAGATCGATACGATTGCTTGCCAGTTGTTCCAGCACTTGCTCGGAGCTGAGTGACGACAGCTCGAAGCGCAGATTGGGGTGCAGCTGGTGCAGCCGGTGCAGCAATGGCAGCGGATCGAAGCTCGACAGCGGCACCACGCCCAGGCGCAACGTCCCGACCAGATGACCGCGGCAGGCGGCCGCTTCAGCCTGCAGACCGTCGTAGGCAGCCAGTACCGTGCGTGCCCAGGCCAATACGCGTTCGCCTGGTGCGGTAAAGCCTTCGAAGCGTTGGCCGCGATTGACCAGTGGCAAGCCAAGCTCTTCTTCCAGATTGCGCAGGCGCATCGACAGCGTCGGCTGGGTGATGTTGCAGCGCGCAGCCGCCTGGCCGAAGTGCCTCGTCTCGTCGAGGGCGATCAGAAATTTAAGTTGCTTGATGTCCATGTTCACTCCGATGAGCCGTCCAGACAGCCGATTCTACGCGCTCAGGCTGAATGATCGAGCACGCCCTTGATCAACTCCCGATAGTCGTCCACTGCGGCGAACTCTTCGGTGTCTTTCGGGCCTTTTTGGCTGTTGGGTTGGCTGACGGCCAGCAAATGGGCTACACCGAAGTGTCGAGCGCTGCGCAGGATCGGCAGGGTGTCGTCGATAAACAGACTGCGTGCCGGGTCGAAGGCTGTTTCGGCCTTCAGAGCGTCCCAGAAATGCTGGCTTTCCTTGGGAAAGCCGTAATCGTGAGAGCTGATCAGGCGTTCGAAATAAGGCGCCAGCTCGATTCGCTCCATCTTCAGCGACAACGAATCACGGTGCGCATTGGTGATCATGATCACTCGCTTGCCGGCCTTTTGCAGGGCCGCGAGAAAGGTCTCGGCGTCCGGGCGCAGCGCAATCATGTGGGCGATTTCGCGTTTCAGGTCGCGGACCGACAGGTTAAGCTCGGCGCTCCAGAAATCCAGGCAGTACCAGTTGAGCGTGCCCGCGTTGTTTTCGAACAGCGGTTTCAATTCCAGCCAGGCCATGGCGAAACTGACGCCGTGCAGTTCGGCGTAGCGCTGCGGCAGGTGCTGCATCCAGAAGTGTTCGTCGTAATGCAGGTCGAGCAACGTGCCGTCCATATCCAGCAGGACGGTATCGATTTCGCTCCAGGGCATGGAAAGCATTCTGGCCTCGTCAGGGGGTTGATAGCGGGTAAGCATATCCGACACAGACATCGGGAAAAGCTCGGTATAGTACCTCGTTCATGTAAAGGAGCCTGTCATGCGTCAGAAACCTACCGTACTTGCCCGCGCAATCGTCGCCAGTAGTCGTCTGTTCCGCGTTGAAGAGCTGCAATTGCGCTTTGCCAATGGCGTCGAGCGGACCTATGAGCGTCTGGCCAGCAAAGGCACGGGCCCCGGGGCGGTGATGATCGTGGCCATGCTCGATGCCGATCACGCTGTGCTGATCGAAGAATATTGCGGCGGCACCGATGCCTACGAGCTGTCCCTGCCCAAGGGCCTGATCGAGCCGGGCGAAGACGTGCTGGCGGCTGCCAACCGTGAACTCAAGGAGGAGGCCGGTTTCGGTGCGCGTGAGCTGGAACTGTTGACCGAGCTGTCGCTGTCCCCCGGCTACATGAGTCAGAAAATTCAGGTGGTGCTGGCCACCGACCTGTACGAAGAGCGGCTGGAGGGCGACGAGCCCGAGCCGATCCGGGTTGACCGGATCAACCTGCGCGAGCTATCGAGCCTTGCCCAGAATGCCCAGTTCAGCGAAGGCCGGGCGCTGGCCGCGCTGTACCTCACACGTGACCTGCTGACCCAGCGTGGATTATTTCAGCCATGACCGATTCGTTGCACAACCTGCCACATCCGCTGCTCGCGCCGGTGATCGAACTGACGCGACTGGCGGGCGAAGTGATCCTGCCGTTCTGGCGCGCCAACGTCACCGTGACCACCAAGACCGACGATTCGCCGGTGACCGCCGCTGACCTGGCCGCCCATCAGGTGTTGGTCGAGGGTCTGCAGGCGCTTGATCCGGACATTCACGTGCTCTCCGAAGAGGACGCAGACATCCCCCTCAGCGAGCGGGCAAGCTGGGAGCGCTGGTGGCTGGTCGATCCGCTGGACGGCACCAAGGAGTTCATCTCCGGCAGTGAAGAGTTCACCGTCAATGTCGCGCTGATCGAGCGTGGCCGCGTGGTATTCGGTGTGGTCTCGATGCCCACCAATAACCGCTGCTACTTCGGCGGTGCCGGGCTGGGTGCCTGGCGCAGCGATGGCGTCGGTCACACCCAGCCGATCGCAGTGCGCACACAGCCTGGCGAAGGGCAGACCTTTACCGTGGTCGCCAGCCGCCGCCACTCCAGCCCGGAGCAGGAGCATTTGCTCGCCGGCCTGTCGAACGGGCTGGGCCATTTGCAACTGACCAACATCGGCAGCTCATTGAAATTCTGCCTGCTGGCCGAAGGCGCCGCCGACTGCTACCCACGCCTGGCTCCGACCTCGCAATGGGACACCGCTGCGGCGCAGGGCGTGCTTGAAGGTGCAGGAGGCGAAGTGTTGCAACTGGACGGCCAGCCATTCAGCTACCCGGCGCGTGAATCGCTGCTCAACCCATTCTTCCTGGCCCTGCCCGCCAACGCCGAATGGCGCGACAAACTGCTGGTGCTGGCCCAGTCCTGAGGCCAGCTTCAAGGCCTCTGCCCGGCGGGCGTGGGAGCGAGCCGGGCGACGCTTCGCTTGCTCGCGAAGGCGATGGTTCAGACGATGAATTTTCATAGATTGCACCGGCCTCTTCGCGAGCAAGCTCGCTCCCACAGGTCTGCGTACAGTGCATCCAATGCGTGCAGCCTCACTGGCGCAACACGAACTGCTCGACAAAGCGCACGGCCTGTTCTTCGCTTGATACAAGTATGCAGGGGCGAGCGCGCTCCCACAGGTCTGCATATGGCGCTGAGACAGTTTCACCAGTGCATCAACTGCACGCAGCCTCACCGGTGCAACACAAACTGTCCGACAAAACGAACGGCCTGTTCTTTGCTGTCCTGCTCGCTGATGCCGGTGTGCAGGGTCAGGCGGGCGCGGCCTCGGCGTTGGTAGGTGGCGATGAATTTGTCCCACTGCGCCAGCTCTGGCGCGTCGCAGCGTACGATGGCGTCGCTGCGTACCGGCAGTGGATAACTGATCTGCCCGTCCTGAATCACGATATGCCCATCGGTGATCCCGGCCTCGCGCAGTCGCAGGTGCAGCCAGCCCCAGCCCGCCAGTACTGCGCCGCAATACAGACTGCCGCCGAACAGCGTGCTCTTGTGATTGACGTTGGGTGCCAGCGGCAGGTGCAGGCGCAGTGTCTGGTTGTGCCAGTCGATCACGCGCATGCCCATCTCGCGGGTCAGCGGAATATCGTGGTGCAGCACCTGCTCCAGTGCGTGGGCTGCGTCATGTTCAGGCTCAATCGGTGTCATCGGAAGCTCCGCTGCTGTCGCCAAACGTCAGGCCATGCTTGCGCAATTTGTCGTGCAAGGTCTTGCGCGGCACACCCAGCGCCTCCGCCAGGCTGCGTACCGAGCTGTGCGGGCGCGCCAGTTCGGCGGCGATCAACGCGCGCTCGAAGCTTTCCACCTGATCACTCAAACCCCCGCCCGGCGGCGGTGCCTGTTCTGTATCAGCGCCTTCCAGCTCCAGTTCCAGACCCAGCGCAAAGCGCTCGGCGGCGTTCTGCAGTTCCCGGACGTTGCCCGGCCAGTTATGCCGCAACAGCAGCGCGCGCTGGCCCGGTTTGAGTTCGTGCTTGGGGATGCCGTGGCGCATGCTCGCGGCATCAGCGTAATGCTCGAACAGCATCAGCGCATCCTCACCCCGTTCGCGCAACGGCGGGATGCGCAGCGAGGCCACGTTCAGGCGGTAATACAAGTCCGCCCTGAAGCGGCCCTGATCGGCCGCGTGACGCAAGTCTTCCTTAGTCGCGGCGATGATGCGGATGTCCAGCGGGATTTGCTGATTGCTGCCCATTCGCTCGACCACGCGCTCCTGCAGCAGGCGCAGCAGCTTGACCTGCACGTCCAGGCTCATGCTTTCGATTTCATCAAGGAACAGCGTGCCGCCGTTGGCAAACTCGAACTTGCCGATACGCCGCTTCTGCGCGCCGGTGAAGGCCCCGGGCTCGTGACCGAACAGCTCGCTTTCCACCACCGATTCAGCCAGCGCCCCGGCGTTGATCGCCACGAACGGGCCGCTGCGGCGGTTGGACAGGTCGTGCAGCGCGCGGGCGACCACTTCTTTGCCTGCGCCGGTTTCACCGAGGATCAGCACGTCGGCTCGCGTCCCGGCCAGTGCGCCGATTTGTTCGCGCAGACGCAGGATCGGCGGCGACTGACCGATCAGGCGTGTGCTCAGTTGTTGGCGATCACTCAGGGCCAGGCGCAGGCTGCGGTTATCCAGCACCAGACGGCGCAGCGCCAGGGCACGGCGCACGCTGTCGAGCATGGCGTCGCTGGCGAAGGGCTTTTCCAGAAAGTCGTAGGCCCCGGCGCGCATGGCTTTCACCGCCAACGGTACATCGCCATGCCCGGTGATCAGCAGCACCGGCAGGTCGGGGTCCTGCGCGTGAAGCTGGTCGAGCAGCTCCAGGCCATCCATGCCCTGCATGCGAATATCGCTGACCACCACGCCCGGCCAGTCACGGCCAATGCGTTCGGCCAGCCCGGTTGCCTCGGGCAGTGACAGAACGTTCAGGCCAGCCAGGTCCAGCGTCTGCCGCAGTGCCTGACGCAGGTGCGAATCGTCGTCGATCAGCACCACCTGAATCTGGCTGTCGATGGCTGTGTCCGAACTCATGCAGAAAGGTCCTCTGGCGGTTGAAGATTGGCTCCGGAAGCACCGGCCCGCAGGCGCAGGGTCAGCAGCGCACCGCCGCTGGGATGGTTGGCGAACAGCAATTCGCCGCCCAGCGCGCGCATCAGCGTATCGCAGATGGCCAGACCAAGGCCAAGCCCCTGGGTACGGGTCTTGGTCGTAAAGAAGGGCTCGCGAGCCCGTGCCAGCGCTTCCTGGGAAAAACCGGGGCCGTTGTCACGAATGTATAGGTTAACGCCCTCGGCGGTTTGCTCGACACTTATCCACAGCCTGCGCGGCGGGCCTTTCTCGGTGAGGGCGTCCAGCGCGTTGGCGAGCAGATTGCCGAGCACCTGACGCAGGCGGGTTTCACCGGCCTGCACCCAGATCGTGGCGTCCGGCAGGTCACGGATCAGTTCGACTTCCATGGCGCGCCGCCGCTTGGCCAACAGCGCCAGCGCATCTTCCAGCGCCGGTTGCAGTGCCACGCTTTCAGGGGCGTGGCGGTCGCGACGGGCGAAGGCGCGCAAGTGCGCGATGATCGAGGCCATGCGCCCGGTCAGTTCGCTGATCAGCTTGAGGTTGCCGCGTGCGTCCTCGGTGCGCTGATGATCAAGCAGCACTTCGGCGTTTTCGGCGTAACTGCGGATGGCGGCCAACGGCTGATTCAGCTCATGGCTGATACTCGCCGACATGGTGCCCAGCGCCGTCAATTTGCTGGTCTGCACCAGTTCGTCCTGAGCCTGCACCAGTTCCTGCTGCGCCTGTTCGCGTTCCAGCACTTCCTGGCGCAGACGGCTGTTGAGCCCCTCCAGATCGCTGGTCCGCTCGATAACCCGCATCTCCAGCTCGCGGCGCGCCTTGGCCTCGAAAGCGATGCGGTCCAGATAATGACGGCGACGCTGCATCATCAGGCCCAGCAACAACATCAGCACCAGCAGCGCTGCGCCGCCAATCGCCACCACCGTGCGCACCTGACGGTCGACAAGGGCGCGAGGCGCGAGAATGTTGACGTTCCAGCCGGTTTCTTCGATGGCCTGGGTCTGGGTCAGCCAGGCGTGTTCATCGATTCTCAACGGGCGCGGATCGCGGGTCGGGTAGGACTGGATCGCGACGATGGCTTTTTTCTCGTCATCGGTCAGGTCGCGGGTTGCCCGAAAGCGCCATTCGGGGTTGGACGTCAGAATCACCACACCGTTCTGGTCGGTCAGCAGCAGTTGCTCGGGCGTCTTGCCCCACAGGGTTTCGGTGTGGTCCAGATCAACCTTGACCACCAGCACGCCGATGATCCGCTCACCATCACGCACCGGGCCGGCAAAAAAGTAACCACGTTTGGCAGAGGTCGTGCCGAGGCCGAAGAACCGCCCGGTTCTGCCCGCCCGTGCATCAATGAAATAGGGCCTGAACGAGAAGTTTCGGCCAATGAAGCTGTCCTTCTGCTCCGAGTTCGAGGCCGCCAGAGTCAGGCCATTTGCGTCCATCAAATACATGACATCGGCACCGGTCTGACGCGTGATTTCGCTGAGCAGACGGTTGGCGTTCGCCAGGGTGGGTGTGTCGCCCGGCGCCGCCAGTGCGGCGCGCAAGGCAGGCAGGTCGCCGAGGATCTGCGGCAGGGTTTCGTAACGGTGCAGGGTGCCGAGCAGGTTGGCGACGTACAGGTCCAGAGTCTGGCGGTTCTGATTGGCCAGCACGTTGCGGTAATAACGTTCGGCCAGGTGTTCCAGCGGCCACAGCAACGGCGCCAAGCAGAGTGCCAGAAGGGCGAGGCTGCGCCAGCGAGGGCGGCGCGGCAGTGCGGGAGTCATGGTCATCGATTGGCCGTCGCCGAAGGGTTGACGATGCCTGCTGGCGGTCACGCCGTGGCAGGCAACAGAAACACCCGGTCGATCCTGAAGTGGGCATCAGGCGCGTATTATGCCCGCCGCTGGCTTGTCAGGCATCCGGACATTACGCCGGGCTGCCTTGGGGCGCGGGCTCAGGCAAACAGATCGGCTTCTTTCAGACGCTTGCCTTGCTGATCCTTGGCCGACAGGCTGGGTTGGCCGTCGAACTGCCAGTCGATGGCCAGATCCGCATCGTTCCAGGCGATGCAGCGTTCGGCCGAAGGTGTGTAGTAGTCGGTGGTCTTGTACAGGAACTCGGCGTGTTCGCTGAGTACCACGAAGCCATGTGCAAAGCCTTCCGGAACCCACAACTGACGGGCGTTCTCAGCAGACAGCTCGACGCCGACCCACTGGCCGAAGTTCGGCGAACTGCGACGAATGTCCACGGCCACATCCAGCACCTTGCCGACGGTGACGCGCACCAGTTTGCCTTGGGCATTTTCGATCTGATAGTGCAGCCCGCGCAGAACGCCGCGCTGCGAGCGGGAGTGGTTGTCCTGCACGAATTCGCGGGTCAGGCCGGTGGCAGCCTGAAAAGCCTTGGCGTTGAAACTTTCATAGAAAAAGCCTCGTTCATCACCGAATACCTTGGGTTCGAGAATCAGGACGTCCGGCAATTTTGTTGCGACTACGTTCACGTGGCTTCCCCTGCAATCTTCATTAAGTGTTGGCGACTCGACAGTCTGCCCTGAGGCGCGCCTGCCGAGAAGGGTGCTGATCAGGCAATCAGGTCTTTAGGCTCGCTAAAACCCAGTCGTTCGCCCTGATAACTGCCGTCCTGAACCCTGCGGCACCAGTCCAGGTTATTCAGGTACCACTGCACGGTCTTGCGCAGCCCGGACTCGAAGGTTTCTTCGGGCGTCCAGTCCAGCTCCTTGTCGATCTTGCTGGCGTCGATGGCATAACGCTGATCGTGGCCCGGACGGTCGACCACGTAGGTGATCAGGTCGCTGTACTGCGCGACGCCTGCCGGGTGCTGCGGCGCGAGCTCATCGAGCAGCGCGCAGATACCGCGCACGACGTCGATGTTTTTCTGCTCGTTGTGGCCACCGATGTTGTAGGTCTCGCCGACTTCACCTTCGGTCACGACCTTGAGCAGTGCCCGTGCGTGATCCTCGACGTACAGCCAGTCGCGCACCTGCAGGCCATTGCCGTACACCGGCAGGGGCTTGCCCGCCAGGGCGTTGAGAATCACCAGCGGGATGAGCTTTTCCGGGAAGTGGAACGGCCCGTAGTTGTTGGAGCAGTTGGTCACCACCACCGGCAGGCCATAGGTGCGGTGCCAGGCGCGCACCAGGTGGTCGGACGCAGCCTTGCTTGCCGAGTAAGGTGAGCTGGGCGCATACGGCGTGGTTTCGGTGAACAGATCATCGACACCGTGCAGGTCGCCATACACCTCATCAGTGGAGATATGGTGGAAGCGGAACGCCTGGCGCTGCGCTTCCGGCAGTTTCAGCCACCAGGCGCGCGTGGCTTCCAGCAGGCTATAGGTGCCGACGATGTTGGTCTGGATGAACTCGGCCGGGCCATCGATGGAGCGGTCGACGTGGGACTCAGCCGCCAGGTGCATGATCGCCTGCGGCGCAAAGCGCTCGAGCACCGCACTGACGCGGGCCTGATCGCAGATATCCGCCTGCACGAACTCATAGCGCGTGTCGGTCGCAATGGACTGCAACGATTCAAGGTTGCCCGCGTAGGTCAATTTGTCGAAGTTCAGCACTTCGTGTTCGGTGTTGTTTATCAGGTGGCGGATCAGTGCAGAGCCGATGAAACCTGCGCCCCCGGTAACGAGTATTCGCATGAACTGACCTTCTTGTGTGTTCTGGAGTAATGCAGCATAGCGCTTGAACGCGTATGACAGGATCAGACCATTAAACCCGAGCAGCAGGTCGAATAAAACTCCGGCTGTTTCCCGACCTGGGCTGCAGGTGCGGATTGGTCGCGCAGCGCAATCCCCTTATAGTCAATCCCCTGTAGTTGTGCGACTGCTCATCACGCCTGGCTCAACGAGTCTGGCCTGACAACAATAACGAGGTTCTCCATGCCGCTTGCCACGCTCATCCGCCGATCCAGTCTGCCTTGCCCCGAGGTCAGCGTGGACCAGGCGCTGCAATTGCTCTCCGAGCACTACGGGCTGAGCGGCACCCTGAAAGCGTTGGGCAGCCAGCAGGATCGCAACTTTTTACTGGATACCGGCACGCGGCGTTATGTGCTGAAGATCTGCCACGGGGCTTATTCGACCACCGAGCTGAACGCCCAGCACGCGGCGCTGCATCATCTGGCCGGCCACAGTGCATTCAATGTGCCGGGTGTGATCCGCGCCAACGACACCGAGCAGTTACTGTCCGTCGACATCGACGGCCAGGCAGTGCATGTGCGCCTGCTCGAATTCATCGACGGGCAATCGCTGGGACATGTCGAGCATCTGGGCCGTGACATCGTGGTTGAGCTGGGCGAGCTGTGTGCCCATGTGGATATCGCGCTGGCCGATTTCGACCACCCCGGTCTGCAGCGCATCCTGCAGTGGGACCCGCGCCACGCCCATGCGTTGATCAAGCACCTGCTGCCGGTGATCAAGGATGCCGACGCCCGCGCCTGTCTGATCGAAGCCGCCGAGCAGGCTCATCGCCGTCTGTTGCCATTGATTGCGGCACTGCCGATCCAGGCGGTGCATCTGGACATCTCCGAGCACAACGCGGTCTGGCGGCGCGAGGCGGGGCATCCGTGGCAATTGCAGGGGCTGATTGATTTCGGCGATCTGCTCAGTACCTGGCGAGTGGCTGATCTGTCGGTGACCTGCGCGGCGCTGCTGCACCATGCCGAGGGCGATCCGCTGTACATCCTCCCGGCCATTGCCGCCTATCACGCCCTCAATCCGCTGAAGATCGAGGAATTGCAGGCGCTCTGGCCGCTGATCGTCGCTCGATCCGCAGTGCTTGTGCTCAGCAGCGAACAGCAGGCCAGCGTCGAGCCCGGCAATGCGTATATCCAGGCCAACCTTGCCGGGGAATGGAACATTTTCGATGTCGCCACTTCGGTGCCGATGGCGCTGATGGAAGCTGCCATTCTGCGCGCGGTGGGTCTGGACCTGCCGCCTGTCGAACAGCCTGCCTATTCGCCGTTGCTGCCCAGCCTGGCGGGGCTTCAGCCGGTGCTGGTGGATCTGGGCGTGCTCAGTGAACACTTCGTGGCAGGCAACTGGGAACAGAGCGGCATCGATGAATATCTGCTGTCGCAAGCGGCCGGGGACGGTGGTCTGGCAGCCAGTCGGTTCGGTGAATACCGTCTGTCACGCACCTTGCCTGACTGCGCCCGCGAGCCGGAGACCTTTGCGCTGCACGTCGAGTTGCACGTGCCCGCCGCAACGCCGCTGCATGCGCCGTTCGGTGGCACCTTAAAACTGACGGCCGATGCTGCGGTGCTGTTGGTCGGCGAGCGCATCAGTTTGAAGTTGTGGGGTGTGTTGCCGGAGGCTTCGCTAGCGGGTCAGGTGGCGGCGGGCTCGTTGATCGGGCAGGGCGGTGGCTCGCTGTTGCTGCAATTGTGCACGGCGCCAGACCTCAGCCCGCCGCTGTTCACTACACCAGCCTGGGCAGATGCCTGGCGCGCAATCTGCCCGTCGCCGTCGGCCCTGCTGGGTTTTGATTGTGACGCGCCAGCCTTGCAGGATGCCGCGCAATTGCTGGCGCGCCGCGATGCCAGCTTTGCCCGCTCGCAAAAACACTACTACCAGGCCCCGCCGCAGATCGAGCGCGGCTGGCGCAATCACCTGATCGACATGCAGGGCCGCTCCTATCTGGACATGCTCAATAACGTCGCGGTTCTCGGCCACGGCCACCCGCGCATGGCCCACGAGGCGGCGCGGCAGTGGTCGCTGCTCAACACCAACTCGCGTTTTCACTATGCAGCGATCGCCGAGTTTTCCGAGCGTCTGCTCAAGCTGGCACCCGAGGGCATGGACCGCGTGTTTCTGGTCAACAGCGGCACTGAGGCCAACGACCTTGCGATCAGGCTGGCGTGGGCTTACAGCGGTGGCCGCGACATGCTCAGTGTGCTGGAGGCGTATCACGGCTGGTCGGTGGCGACCGATGCCATTTCAACCTCGATCGCCGACAACCCGCAGGCACTCAGCACCCGCCCGGACTGGGTGCATCCGGTCACCGCGCCCAATACCTATCGCGGGCCGTTCAGGGGCGCGGACAGTGCGCCGGAGTACGTGCGCAGTGTCGATCAGGCCCTTGCCACGCTGGCTGAGCAGCAACGGCAGGTGGCGGGCTTCATCTGCGAGCCGGTGTATGGCAATGCAGGCGGGATTTCCCTGCCGCCGGGTTATTTGCAACAGGTGTATCAGAAGGTCCGCGCTGTGGGTGGCGTGTGCATTGCCGATGAGGTGCAGGTGGGTTATGGCCGGCTGGGTCATCACTTCTGGGGTTTCGAAGAGCAGGGCGTGGTGCCGGACATCATCAGCATGGCCAAAGGCATGGGCAACGGCCATCCGCTGGGCGCGGTGATCACTCGCCGTGAGATCGCCGAGGCGCTGGAGGCCGAGGGCTATTTCTTCTCGTCATCCGGTGGCAGTCCGGTCAGTTGCCGAATCGGCATGGCGGTGCTGGATGTCATGGAGGAGGAGAAACTCTGGGACAACGCGCGAATCGTGGGCGACCACTTCAAGGCGCGGCTGCAGGCCCTGGCCGACAAACATCCGCTGGTGGGCGCGGTGCATGGCATGGGGTTTTATCTGGGCATGGAACTGGTCCGCGACCGTTACACCCTGGAACCCGCCACAGAAGAAACCGCCCGCCTGTGCGAGCGCCTGCGTGAACTGGGCATCTTCATGCAGCCGACCGGCGACTACCTGAACATCCTGAAAATCAAACCCCCGATGTGCACCACCCGCCAAAGCGTGGACTTTTTTGTCGACAACGTATCGAAGGTGCTCCACGAACTGGAATAGAGGACGCAGAGCGTCCAGAACGGCATACCCACGCGGAGCATGGGTACGATAGGTGGCGCCTGACACCCATCGTTCCTCACGCTCCAGCGTGGGAATGCCGTTCGTGACGCTCCGCGCTGATATGCAGGATAGGACGCAGAGCGTCCGGAGCGGCATACCCACGCGGAGCATGGGTACGGTAGGTAGTGCCCGACACCCATCGTTCCTCACGCTCCAGCGTGGGAATGCCGTTCGTGACGCTCCGCGCTGATATGCAGGATAGGACGCAGAGCGTCCAGGGCGGCATACCCACGCGGAGCATGGGTACGATAGGTGGCGCCTGACACCCATCGTTCCTCACGCTCCAGCGTGGGAATGCCGTTCGTGACGCTCCGCGTCACACTCAGCTCGTAGAAATGAGCGCCGTCATGAGACTTAAGCAGATTAATATCGGCAAAATTCAAAAATTAATAAGAAAAAGACATTTATTTAGCTTTTAATGCCGATTTATATCCGCTATAAAGGCGTTCATAATCGTCATCGCTCGTCTGCTATGGTGTTAAGTCCTTTGCAACCGCCCCTGGAGATATTTTCATGAGCCGTATCGTTTCTGTCGCTGCTACCCAGATGGCCTGCTCCTGGGATCTGGAAGCCAACATCGAGACCGCTGAAAAGCTGGTACGTGAAGCTGCCGCCAAGGGCGCCCAGATCATCCTGATTCAGGAACTGTTCGAAACCCCGTACTTCTGCCAGAAGCCGAACCCGGACTATCTGCAGTTGGCGACTACCCTCGAATCCAACGTCGCGATCAAGCACTTCCAGAAAATCGCCAAAGAACTGCAGGTCGTATTGCCGATCAGCTTCTTCGAGCTGGCAGGGCGTGCACGTTTCAACAGCATCGCGATCATCGACGCAGACGGCAGCAACCTGGGCATCTACCGCAAGAGCCACATCCCGGACGGCCCCGGCTACCACGAAAAGTACTACTTCAACCCGGGCGACACCGGCTTCAAGGTCTGGCAGACCCGTTACGCGAAAATCGGCGTCGGTATCTGCTGGGATCAGTGGTTCCCGGAGTGCGCGCGCAGCATGGCGTTGCAGGGCGCGGAAATTCTGTTCTACCCGACTGCCATCGGCAGCGAGCCGCACGACAAGACCATCAGCTCGCGCGACCATTGGCAGCGCGTGCAGCAAGGTCACGCCGGCGCGAACCTGATGCCGCTGATCGCCAGCAACCGCATCGGCAACGAAGAGCAGGACGGCTACGACATCACCTTCTACGGCTCGTCGTTCATCGCCAACCAGTTCGGTGAAAAAGTCGCCGAGCTCAACGAAACCGAGGAAGGCGTGCTGGTCCACAGCTTCGATCTGGACGAGCTGGAGCATATCCGCAGTGCCTGGGGCACGTTCCGTGATCGCCGCCCTAACCTGTACGGCGCGGTGAAGACCCTCGACGGTTCGCTGGAGTCCTGATCGCCATGACCACGCTCAATAGCACGCCACGCGCCGACGGTTTCCACATGCCGGCCGAATGGGCACCGCAAACCCAGGTCTGGATGGTCTGGCCCGAGCGCCCGGACAACTGGCGCCTGGGTGGCAAGCCCGCCCAGGCTGCCCATGTCGCCATCGCCAAGGCCATCGCCCGCTTTGAGCCGGTCACGGTGGCGGTGTCCTCTGCACAATACGACAACGCCCGTGCGCGGCTGGACATGCCGAACATCCGCGTTGTGGAAATGAGCAGCAATGACGCCTGGGTGCGCGACAGCGGGCCGACGTTCGTCATCAACGACCGTGGCGAAGTACGTGGCGTGAACTGGGAATTCAATGCCTGGGGCGGTTTCGATGGCGGGCTGTATGCGCCGTGGAACCTCGATTCGCAGCTGGGCAGCAAGGTGCTCGAAATCGAGCGCTGCCCGCGTTACGCCACCGAAGGCTTCGTCCTCGAAGGCGGCTCGATCCACGTGGATGGCGAAGGCACGCTGATCACCACCGAAGAATGCCTGCTCAATCGCAACCGCAACCCGCACCTGACCCGAGAACAGATCGAAACGATCCTCGGCGATTACCTGGCTGTGGATAAAGTCATCTGGCTGCCGGATGGCCTGTTCAACGATGAAACCGACGGGCATGTGGATAACTTCTGCTGCTACATCCGTCCCGGCGAGGTGTTACTGGCCTGGACCGATGATCCCGAAGACCCTAACTACTCACGCTGCCATGCAGCATTGAGTATTTTGGAAAACACCCTGGATGCCAAAGGTCGTGCGTTTATCGTGCATAAAATGCCGATTCCAGGCCCATTGTTCGCAACAGAAGAAGAATGCGCAGGCGTCGATCAGGTGCATGGCAGCCAGGAACGCAACCCCTCGGTGCGTCTGGCCGGGTCTTATGTGAATTTTCTGATCGTCAACGGCGGCATCATTGCGCCCAGCTTCGACGATCCGATGGACGGAAAGGCCCGCGAGATCCTGCAAAAGCTGTTTCCAGAGCATGAGGTGGTGATGGCGCCAGGCCGCGAGTTACTGCTGGGTGGGGGCAATATCCACTGCCTGACACAGCAACAGCCAGCCCCCCACAAGAACTAGCGCTTAGTAACTAGTTGTATCTAACAGCAACTAGTTGGTCTCGTTTTTGCTGTATTAAGCCCGTCATCTGATGGGCTTTTTTATGCGTTACCTTATAACTAAATTGGGTTCGTTTATCCGAATGACCCTAAATCAGACTGGCGAAAAGCCGTTTTCTTAGCTTGACTGTCATATGGCATCAGTAGATTTAGCCCCTCATGAATCAAGAGGTTTTCGTTATGAATGCAGGTATGAGCCAACAGCGAGTCCGTGGTTTTTCTGCTTCGCTCAGTAACGAGGCACGCCAGCGAGTGGCGGATTGGTTAAGGACAACCAGGCCCGTGAACGCCAGGCCGGACGTACGTGCCATGCTGCTGCAGCGCTATCCGGCAGGCCTCTTAAACGATGCCGAATTCGAAGCGTTGGCGCGCGTGCTGACAGATTAAGTAATACACCACGCCCCAACCCGTCCATCTACACGTTTGACACCCCCAGGCACCCGAACTAGGATTCGCGCCCCCACTGCCTGTGGCTCCACCCCCTGTACGTGCTTCGTAGTCCACTGCGATGACCTCGTGCGGCGCTCCACCGCCTGATCAGAGGCTGGAAGCCAGACGGCCATTGGCCGCCGCCACAGCGCATGTCATTTGCACAACAAGGAAGACAAGATGCTTAACACACGTATGGGCATGCTCGCTTTGGGCATCATCAGCGCCAGTCAGGCCATGGCGCAGGGCCAGGCGGATTCGAAGGGCTTCGTTGAAGACAGCAGCCTGAACATCAACCTGCGTAACGCCTACATCAATCGCGACTACAAAAACGACCGTGAAGACAAATCCGAATGGGGCCAGGCCTTCATGGGCACCTTCGCGTCCGGTTTCACTCAGGGCACGGTTGGCGTGGGCGTCGACGCCTTTGCGCTGTACGGTATTCGCCTCGATGGCGGAAAGGGCCGCAGTGGCAATGGCGGCATCGACTTCTTCAAGCAGGGCGACAGCGGCGCGGCTGCCGATGACCTGTCCCGTGCAGGTGCTGCGGTAAAAGCGCGCTTCTCGAATACCGTCATCAAGTACGGCGATCAGATGCCGCAATTGCCGGTGCTGAGCTACGACAACTCCCGCCTGCTGCCGGAAAGCTACACCGGCACGCTGATCACCTCCAAAGAGATCGATGGGCTGGAAGTGGTCGCCGGGCGTTTCACCCAGGAAGCGCGCAAGAGCGCCGAAGGTCGCGACAGTGGTGACCTGAAAAGCATCAACGTCTACGGCGCCAGCTACAAATTCACTGATGAGTTCAGTGCTGCTTTCTACGCTTCGGACAACGAAGACGTGTTCAAGAAGCAGTACCTGAACCTGAACTACGTCTTCGCCCTGCCGCAAGACCAGTCGCTGACCTTCGACTTCAATGGCTACAAGACTCGACTGGATAAAGACTTCACGGCCAGCGACGCACGTGACAACAAGATCTGGAGCCTGGCCGCGACCTGGGCCGTGGGCATCCACTCCTTCACCCTGGCGCATCAGCGCAGCACCGGTGACATGGGTTACGCCTACGGAGGTTATCGCAACGACGGCGGTTACGGTGATGGCGGTAACACCATCTACCTCGCCAACTCCTACTGGTCCGACTTCAACGGCAAGGACGAACGCTCGTGGCAGGCGGCCTACGGCGTCGACCTGTCCGGACTGGTGCTGCCCGGCCTGAGCTACAAGGCTGCCTACGTACGCGGCGATAATATCGACGATGGCACCGCAGGCAGCGGCGACGGCACTGAACGCGAAATCTTCAGCCAGCTGACCTACGTGGTTCAGAGCGGCCCGGCCAAAGACCTCTCGATCCGCCTGCGCAACTCGTTCCTGCGGGTCTCAGACGATGCACAGGCCTACAACAGCGAAGGCAACGAGACACGCATCTTCGTTGACTACCCGATCAACGTTTTCTGATCTGAAGGCGGCGGCCTGGCAAAGGCCGTGGCCTGTCTCAGTCCGCGACCAACTGAACAAACACTGCGAAACTGCCGAGGAATATCCAGAAAAAGCTGAACAGCCAAGGACTGCGCTTGGAGAACAGCAAGGACTTTTTCGGCCCGGTTTCGCTGGACTCCCAATCGCTGAACAACGGCGAATCGTCATAGGTCAGCCCGATGACCGGCTCGCTGAGCAACAGTTGCGCTTGCTTGTGATGCCAGTGCTGGATGATGTCGCACGCCGCCCGAATACCCGGCCAGGCGAACAGCGTACTGAGCAGCCCCAACAGTGCCAGCATCGGCGGCACCACCAGCGTGAACATCGCGCCCCAGGCCGTGTTCATGTTGGCCATCGACGACGCGTAGGCGATCACCAGAAATGACTGCGCCGACAAATAGGCGTTGGTGCGGTTGGAGAGGTTGGTGGTTTCGTAATGAATTTCGCGTCGATAAAAATCCAGCCGTTCCTTGGGCGAGCCAAACAATTTGACCTGCTGCTCATCCACCACTTTCGCGGGTGTTTCATCCGTTATGATTCTGGGCACTGGTGTTACCGATGTATAAAAGGTGCTGGATAGACCCCCACCTGCAGCCAGCAGTTCGACTTAAATCCCCGGCATACGGGACCGTTCATCCAGTGAGCACGTTTCGACGAACAGAGACATCGTCATGACCATCACCCCCACGCTACACACCGACCGCCTGCTGCTGACGCCACTGCAGCTTGAGGATGCGCCTGCGGTTCAGCAACGCTTTCCGCTCTGGGACATCGTGCGCTACCTGAACAACCGCGTCCCCTGGCCTTATCCACAGGACGGTGCGCTGCGCTACATTCAGGACGTCGCACTGCCCGCCATAGCAAACGGCACCGAATGGCACTGGATGATCCGCCTGCAGAGCGCGCCCCGCGACATCATCGGCAGCATCACCCTGATGACCCATCCCGGCAACAACCGAGGCTTCTGGCTGCACCCGGACTGGCAAGGCCACGGCTACATGAAAGAGGCCTGCCGCGCGATCAATCGACAGTGGTTCGACGTGATGGGCATGCCCCTGATGCAAGTGCCCAAAGCCGCCCCCAATGAAGCCTCGCGGCGCATCTCGATCAGAGAAGGCATGCGCAAGGTGAGCACCCAGGACGGGGAGTTTGTTGGCGGACGGTTCGAGGTAGAAGTCTGGGAGATGACGCGGGAGGAGTGGTTGGCGCGAGCGCTGCAAGCAGGCACTTCGAACGTCTGACGTAGAGGCCGCCCCGGCATTAACCTGTTGCCCATCACCACCAGCCCAAGTGATATTGCTCAATAAACAGGGAGCGACCCGAATGCCGTTGACCCGCAAGATCGAACCCGATATCACCCTGGTAACGGTCCAGCCCGAAGACTTCGAAACCTTGGTGGCCATCCGTATCGAAGCCATGCGCGAAAGCCTCGAGCGCGTTGGCCGGTTCGATCCGGTGCGCGCCCGAGAGCGTTTTCGTGAAGGATTTTCTGCGTCATGCACGCACTACATCCAGGTCGCCGGCAGCAAGGTCGGCTTTGTAGTCGTCAAACCGAGCAGCGACGGCCTGCTGCTGGATCACCTGTACATCAAGCCTGCTGTTCAAGGGCAGGGCATCGGTGCTGCCGTGCTTCGGCAAGTGTTCGCGCAAGCGGACGCAACCGCATCCACAGTACGAGTGGGCGCCCTGAAAGAAAGCGACTCCAACCGCTTCTACGTCCGCCATGGGTTTCAGCTTGTTGAGAGCGGCGAGTTCGATAACTACTATCTCCGCCCGCCACGTTTGCCGATGTGCTGACGGGTTGGGATCAACCCGCCGAGGCAGCTTTCTCCGCCGCACGTGCAGCGAGCATGGCCGCCTCCGATTCCTGGGTGTGCAGCTCACCTTTGTACGCCAGTTGATTGAAGAACATGCCGTCGATCTGATCTTTCGATGGCGTCGACGTCTTGGGAATAAACAGCGCGCCCAAGTCCAGAGAATTAGCGAAGTTCTCCTTGTTCAGGTTGTAGCGACCCAGATAACTGCCGCTCCAGGGCGAATCGGCGTCGACCATATCAATGGCCGTCTCCCGATAGGTAGCCGCAGCGGCTTTCAGCCCGCTGGACGCATTCAACAATGTATTGAGTTGCTTGGTATCCGCCTCGCTCAACTCACCGGAACTGTTGGTCGCCTTCAGATTGCCGTTTGCCTCAATCGTGAAGCCAAACTTCTTGCTGGCCAGATCCGGATAGACAGACGCCAGCGTCGACGTGAACGCTTCATACGACGTCTTCAACGCCTCCGTCGAGTTACTGTGCTGCGCCGCCATCTTTGGGAAATCAGGCGACTGCGAGCGGCCTATCCAGGTATCGACTGCTTCCATCGGTTCAGTGGTCGCAGGCACTTCGGTACTCGGGTGATAAACAACGGCAGGCGTGTTGGCGGCAGCGTTCTTCAGCGCTTCTTTCTGCGCATCGGTGAGCGGCTGCGGCGTGAGCGTAATGCCGGAATTGGGCAGGGTGATGGTTGGAGAGGTGTTGTTGCCGGGGGTTAGTGAGATAACCATTTCATCGATCCATGATTGCGGGGTTGTATGGAAGGTATCGACGGGGTGGGTGGGAAGCTTGAGCAGTTTGGGGAGGACGAAGGTTTTCAGGTTGTTTCCGTGAGCTTTGCCTCGGGAGCTTTTGTTTCCCGATAGAACTTGGCACGTCGCGGCCTGCTCAAGGCCACGCGCACAGGAAACCTCCGTCACGCTGAAAGGGGGTTTGAATTACGTGGATTGCTGCGACCTGACGTCATCACCGAGCGCATTCACTTTTCGTAAGGCGCTTGGGGTATAACATGCATACCAAGCGGATCACGTAGGCAAGATCAACGGCTCTTTATCTTGTAGCCATCAATCGGAATATCTTCTGTGCGCTCATACAGTGGAGCATCGCTGAATGTGGCTTGTTCAAATGCGTGCGTATCCCAACGTCTTGCTTTCAAGGCTGAATACAACATGCCCACCCTCAACGGAATGTTTCCGCGTCTGTCTTTGGCGCGCCTGAAGGAAAAAAAGTTGAAACCTTCTTCCAAAAAATACCGATAAGGGTCGTAATCGTTAAGATCGATAGAAAGTCTTTCGAAGAACTCGACCATGAGATCATTTGCATCGTCGCCATCAACGCCCATGTCCCTCGCGACATCGGTCGCCAAGCTGAAGCTTTCAAACGCCTTTCTTCCAAAGCCCGCGGTATCGTTGATGCAGACGACAATGCTATCCATTATTTTGTAATCAAGGGGTTCGTTCATGGTTAGAAAACCTGATCTTCGGTGCTCACAATGGAGTCTTCAGTTACAACTGTCTTGCAGGCTATCAGCCCTGGCTCCGCCGCCGTATACGCCCAGCCTGCAGAGTGGGCAATAATCTTGCAATGCATCTCCGATTATCACCTCAATTGGACTGACTGAGCGCCCACTGTGCATCGACGAGGGATACCCATGCAGTTGACCAATGAAACCATGGCCAAACACACCTTCCTGAAAGGCATGTATCAGGACGAGTATTTCCCTGATGCCGTTGTGAAAATGTGCGAAGACGTGCTGGTCAACCTGTGTCGCGAAATCGAGCAACAAGAGCCTTCCGACCTGGACGCGCTGTATGCCCTGACTCACAAAGCGACAGAGCAAATCAACGAGCTGGAGGAGGTGTTCGAAGAGAACGGCAGTGAGATCGAAACCGTCGCCCGCGAGACCATTGCCGATGATTTCGTACGGATAGCAGACGCTTATGGTTTCACCGACGCGGACATTGAGGAACTGATTGCGCCGCGTGAGTGGTAATCAACCGCCTGTATGTCCCCTGATGCTGACGGGTTTTGCCAGATGGGGGCGTATGCTTGAATGCGCTCAGCCTCTGCCTCTTACGCGAGTCTCTGATTAATGAAGCAGGTCAGACTAATTCGTCACGGACAAAGCGCCGCCAACGCAGGCGAAGCCAGTGTGGATCACGCGACTATCCCTCTCACGTTGAAGGGGGTAGAGCAAGCGCAGTCAGTGGCCCGATCATTCACTCATGCGCCGGATTTGATTGTCGCCTCGCCGTTTTCCCGAGCGCAGGCAACCGCCATGGCGACCGCAGCTACTTTCCCTGCCACCCCGCTTAAAACCTGGCCCATTCAAGAATTTACCTACCTCGAACCCGCGCGATGTGCTAACACGACCGTTGCTCAGCGGCGGGATTGGGTTGAAGCCTATTGGGCCAAGTCAGACCCAGCGTTTACGGATGGAGCAGGCGCCGAATCTTTTTCAGGATTTATGGCAAGAGCGCAGGCCTTCCTGGCTCGACTTGCGGAGCATCCTGCCCAAGACATCGCAGTGTTTTCGCATGGGCAATTCATCAATGCCGTCGCCTGGCTGATCGAGCGTGAGCCGCAGGACATTTGTGGCCGAGCGATGGCGGAATGGCGTGAGTACGAAATCAAGAACCATGTGCCCAATGGTGGTGGCTACATACTGTGCAGGCATGTGGGCGCTGATGACTGGCGAATATGCTCACAACCCTCACAGAACGCTGAGAGCAGATGAAGCCAAACAGCTTCACTTGCAGATGGCGCTCTGACGACTACAAAAAACTGCTCGTTGCCGTGAAAGCGGCGCCATTTCGGGCGGAGGAATCATCACTGATCGGGGCTCTGGCTGCCCATGTCAGCTCTGTGCGAAACGACCTTTGACATTCCCACGCCCAGTGCCTGGAGCACCTTCAGGATGGTGGAAAGCTTCGGGTCGCCGCCAGCAGCGATAGACCTGTAAAGGTTAGGTCTGGCCAAGCCCGTGTTCTTCGACAGATTACCCATGCCCCCTCTCGCCTCGATCAGTCGACGGATAGCCGTAAGGAAAACGTCTTTACCTCCATCTTCGTCGATTTCTTCCAGCGCAACAGACAGGTATTCGATGGCAAACGCTTCGTCTTCACGGAGCATTTCCAGAACGCTTTCATCATGGGAACGCGTACGAGTCGCCATTTCTTTTTCACCTTGTGACATTTCCATAGAGCCTTGGCTTGGTCTATGTCGTTTTGCTGCTTGTCCTTTGAACCGCCACCCAAGAGGAAAAGTATTTTTTGGCCCTGAACCGCGTAATACACCCAAAATCCAGCTTCATCTCAAAGACCCCATCACCCACCGGCTCGGTTACGCCGAAGTGGCCAAGCGCCGCTCGGTCGATCCGGGTAGTGATTCTTGCCTTGGATCGCGTGTCTCGAACGTTGTCGAGCCAACCCTGATAGATGTCCACCCCGTTGGCAGACGGTACGTATTCCGCTTTCCAGATGAAAAATGTACCTTGAAAGATACAGTTCGATCGCTGAATATTCTTATCCACAGCGAGACCGTTAATCGGAAATCAGATGACGGCGATCAACTTCAAGGCGCATCTACTTGACTATGTACTTTCCATCGCCTTAATTCTGATAAGTAACTTATTGCTTAAATGCTTAACTTTTATCTCTACAGCATCACCTGGCAAAACCTGGCCTAGTAAAAACTTAAACAGAGTTGCCTGACTTTCTGAGGACCTATCATTGCCATTTTTATAAAGAACATCACGCACCGCTGATTTGAAGTCAGAATTTGTAGTGTTGGTCTTTTTAAGATACGGATGAGCAGGATCCAGAAGCTCTAAGAATATTTGCTCTGGGCATACTTGATCTAATAGTACAACATGATTTTTACACCACTGCATCCAAAGTGTTAGGTCTTGATGAGTGCCTACAATAGATACTTTTTGATTTTTCAAGAATGCTATATGAGCTTTTATAGAGGATTCAGATAAGTCCGCTGGATCCAGGTCATAAATTTTCTGAATTTCAGATTGGTCTCCGTCGAGAAGCATAAGAATTTTATCGCCCGTTTGGGCGTATGCACGGACTTGATTTGAAAGCATTTCTGATGCTCCAACTTCAGCACCAAAAATAGCAAGTTTCTTTCTTAACTCCGGTGGCATGTAGCTAGCTGCGCGTATAGCTAATGCTTCAAGCAACCTGTCTTCCGTTATAATCGTTATCTTGTCATTGTCAATGTGGCCGAGACGATAGAATGCGGAGCTTTTAGAGGGTTCTTTACGTGCTAAAATACCTTCAGGCGTATCCTCAAGAACTATCAATGCCTCTACCGGAAGAGCTTCCACAAAGGTTGGCGAGTGTGTAGATATTATAACCTGTATCAGCTTTTCTTTGACAATTGAAAGTATGTACTCAAGTAATTTCATCTGAGCGCCGGGATGCAGGGACGTCTCAGGTTCATCGAGTAGTAGTAGATCGTAATTAGAAAGTTTAGCTAAAGATAATACGTAATTTACTACTGCAAGCTCGCCACTACCAGCGAAGCACTCTGAATAGCTACGTTGTTCTGTTTCAAATATAACGCTAGGGGAGAAGTTTTTGTCATAAAGGTTATGGTTGATATAGCGCGCCGACTTGTATTTTTTGCCAAGAATTCGGTTTATTGCGTCTAACTGAGTTTGAGAGATTTTAAAGTTGCTCTTTAGGCGTTCGATTCCATAGTAGGTTAAGGTTTGAAGGTTCTTATCTATAGCTCGCTTTAGTTGTCGGGAATACTTTACAAAACTATCCTGCTTTGCCTCCAGGGTAGAGTGGCCGACTGAATAGAAATATCTTTCGAAAGCACTGGATTCAGCTTTTGAGTTTATATAATGGGGAGTCCGCTTGACTTGAATCCAGCGATCGCCGCTAGGGCTCATGAATACGCTATTGTCAGCCGTTGACTTAGGCATTGCGCTCATGGATTCTTGGATGGCTGGACGAGTTGGTTCCCAGTAACCGTTTCTTTTATTGCCACACATTTTTCTGCATTGGACTATCTGGTCGATCTCTTTTATATAGTGTGAGTACCAGTATCTGTGCTGATTGCTTGCATCAAACTCAATTGGATCTACCGGCGTTGAGAACCAGAATCGAGATGTGCTCGAGCGCAATGGCATACCCCAAGCAGCATGCAATATTGAGCTTTTACCACCTCCATTCGGACCAACCACAACCGTAACGGGAAACTTTATTTCAAGCTTAAGGCCTGGGGCAAAGCTTTTGAATTTCGGAAAATTTATCTCGTGGATAAATTTATCGAATTCTTTTTTCTTAAATTTTTTTTCAATGGCTTCAATGAGAGTTTTTATATTTCTCATTACTTCAGTGCCTCCGCCATAGCCGCACTATGTGCTGCAATAAAAGGCGGTGGAAGGGCATTTCCTATCATAAGACTTATGGCCTCTTTTCCATGAGATGCGTCAAATTTGTAGGATGCAGGGAAGCCCTGCAATATAGCCGCTTCTCTTAGAGTTATCGGCCTATTTTCGTTAGGATGTAGGAAACGCCCTTTTGAAGGGTTTATACATCCACTCGTTATTGTAGGGGCGACTTGGTCCCAGTGCATTCGTCCGTATACATCATTAAAGCCGTTTGTATTAAGGTGACACTTTAACTGCATCTCGGAAGGCAAGCTATGTCTACTGCCGCCATTTTTTGGAATAGCGGCAATAAGTGCTTCGATTCGTGCTGTTCGCCTAGGAGAAGGCAAGTCGTGCAAGGCGTCACCACTTGATCCCGCCCCCGGAAGATGCTCAATTTTATCTCGTACAGTCAAAGAGGCTGTTGAGGGTGAAGCTAAACAGGGCTGGCCAATTCGGCTGGCGGACAAAATTAGACGCTTACGGCGCTGCGCTACACCGAAATTAGACACGTCTAGAACTTTATATAAAACAGAATAGCCAGCTTCTTCTAGTTGACGGACAAAGGTAAGAAATTTTTCAAACTTTGATAAGGCTGGTACATTTTCCATCATGATCATTTTCGGTCGCAGAGCTAAAGCTAAACGTGCAAAGTCATCAATCAAATTATTGCGGTTATCAGTTAAGGAGTTTCGACCATTCTTTGATCTTAGAGTTGAAAATCCTTGGCATGGAGGGCAGCCTGCTAGAAGATCCAGCTCCTCGATCGCAAGGCCTGACTCTCGCATCAAAGTCTCCGCAGAAAGCTGCCTGATGTCCTCACCGACCAGCGGGACATCAGCATGGTTCATGGTAAAAGTTTTACGAGCCTTGGAGTCAATCTCCACTGCTCCTTTTACTTCGTAGCCCGCATCCTTCAGGCCCTGTGTGAGGCCGCCGCACCCTGAAAAAAGGTCAATAGCCGTAAAAGTAAATTTCATCCTGAAGCCGCCCATGGGGTGTAAATCGTAGTGATTGAAACGGTCCGCCTTATCAACAGTACCAATCGCCTCGGACTGGGCGCAAACCCGCTTTTCAAGAGAGATATATCGCTGCTGAGATTGATGGTCGTCATTCTACCTATCGTGAGGGGCGCTATAAAGCTTCATGTGATGATTTGCCTTAAAGCGCCCCGTCAAAGGTGCCTAGACGCATCTCGCTTTGCCAATTTCGACAAACTTCCCGGTGCTTACCAGCTTCACGATGTCGATTATCTTGACGAGCCTAGGGCTCATGCCGTGGTCTCCTGTAACAGGGCAGATGTAGTCTGCAAAGCCATCTCGTCTTGAGCGGTCGTCAAACAATCCCACGTATAGATTCGAGTCGGTCATCCATGTTGCGTCCTTCGCCTTCGGTCCTTTGCCGCTTTTTACTAGATAAAGGATGAAGTTTTTCTGAGCGGGCTTGGCTCTGCCAAAGCAAGCGCTGGGGACAAAAAGGCTGGTGCGAGAAGAGGGCTTTTGGGTCGCATTTCTGAAGCCCATTAATGGCCAAGAGTAAAAATAGTCAGTTTTGGACTATCCCGAAATGGACTTTACCGTGCTGTGAACTCTTGGTCACTGTTTTCATGGCTAACTCGACCCACAATTCTGATTATCAGCTCCTGCTTGTGCCGTATTGCATGAGTATAGGGGGAGGGTGGGCATCTCTCAGATGGACTTGGCAAATCTGCTGGGAAACACGCAGACGTTCGTTTCCAAATGCGAGCGTGGAGAGCGTCGCCTAGAGGTTGTTGAGCTGGTCGAATTTACAGAAGCTCTCTGGGTGGAACATCTAGATCTACTCAGCAAGTTTTTGACGAAGCGGGGTAAAGGAGCGTCGCCGAAAACCAAGAGGGCTACTGAGCAAGACGCTTAGCGTGTCAGTTTCTTGTTTGAGTCTAACTAAGAAACGACAAAGGCCAACCCGAAAGTTGGCATAAGCCTTTTAGCGTATGGTGCCGGCACCAAGAGGCGCCCCCCGGAATCTACTGATTACCGATAAGATATTTTTTTCTTTAAAATCAATGGCTTTTAGGTATTTTGTTACGTGTCCAGGTCTTTAAAATGCCGCCCTGCCTAATGTCCTTGGCTGTTATTACGTGTTCCAGAAAGCACCAGCCGAATTGAGTGAACCCCCAAAAGGGTATCTGCTTTCGGCCCAAATCCACCTATCACACCGAAGCTTTGGAAGCGAAAAATCGGTGCTAAGCGTTATAAACTATTCTCACCTTCTCACCTTCTCACCTTCTCACCTTCTCACCTTCTCACCCTAACTTACTTATTTATTATTAGGTGAGTGATTCGATGATTAAAAACATTTTTTGGTCTAGTTTTTCAAGATATCCATGTATATTTTTGACGTCTGCGACCTCGTCTTTAGGATTGATTTCTTTTTTTAATGAAGTGCTGTGGGCTACTTCTCCACGTTTAGTTCCAAAGCTGTCTAGTAATGGTAACAGCTCGGGAATTAGGGTTTCAATATCAAATCCTATCGGGGACATTAAGGCTTTGATATCCTTTTCTTTTATTCCATTGTTTTTAGCAATGCGTTTCTTGAGTAAGACGAAAGAATAATTAACTGTCTCTTCAGTTGTTTTTAATGCGTTAAGTTGCTTTTCTGATATTTCAGGGTCATTTTTCAATGCAGCCAAAATACTAATTAGCTCCTTACTACCGATATTAGATGCTTGCCATTTAGCTAAAGTCTTATCGGCAATCTGTCTTACGACATCTTCCACATAAGATTCAATCTCAGCATGTGCTAAAAGTCTGTAGCCGCGCGCCATATCTTTAACATGCTCGTCATAATCACCAATATCACTAAATTCCTTAGTAATAAGGTGCTCCTCAAGCTCGGCTAGCCTGTTAGAAAGCTCGGAGTACCTAAGAGTATTACTCATGAGGTTTCTTCACTACTATGTTGCCGTTCTCCTTTTTTGGTATTCCCAAACTGGAATTAATCAACTCATTTAGTTTTGTGTACCAGATTGATAGTCTTGTCACTGTAGCATCCATACTCTTAGTAGTAGACTCCACTGCAGTTAGGAAAGCAGACTCGCTGCAAACCTCTTGATATGCTCGCTCAATCTCTTCGTAACGGCCAACGGCCATTTTTCTCGCCTCGGCGTGTGAGAACGCTAAAATCATAACGTCAAATACAGCCCTATTGAACCTGGTTTCGTACTGTTGACCTGTCCATTTTCTATAAGCGTGACTACCAAAGATTGCTTTAACAGCTTCGTGCGAGGCTATAAAGTGCTCGTACTGTTCATTAACCTCAACCTCGCAATCTGGCCAGCGATCATTGTAGTACTTGCAGGTAGAATCAAGGAAGTTCTTTAAATCACCTTTATAAGTTTCTAAGAAGCCTTTGAAGGCGAAGTACCTGAGCAAAAGTTCGGAGTCGCGCATTCTAAAATCAGCAGACTTGATTTTAAGAATTTCTCTTAGTTGAGAGGAGTCGGTAGACTTTTTTTCTAAGAAGTTAACGAAAGGGCCTGGGTGTAGAGCTTGTCGAAGCTCTTGAGGTGAAAGAGGTACGCTCCCAGTATTCAGACGGAGGAAAACATGATACAGAAAACGCTCATCTCCCCAGTTCTTAATTACGACGGTCCTTATCGTCTGGTTTTCCAAGGATGCGACGTCGTTCAAGAACTGCGGGTTTTCTCTTAGAGCTTCAATGGTCTTATTGTTTAGATCGCGCTTTAAATCTAGGCTTTTTAGAGTCAGCTTCTTGTAGCTTTCCGATTGGTTTGCTGAAGCGAAAAACTGCCGAATGCTTAATAGACGTTGCTTTCCATCAAGTACAATATAAGAGCCTTTCTTTGCTTTTGACTCTGCTAAAACTATTTGAGGAATCGGAAATCCTAAAATCAAAGATTCAATAAAACGGCTTTTTCTTGAAATATCCCAAGCATCCCGCCGTTGAAAATCGGGGCTCAGTAAAATGTTTCCCTTGTCTATCTGGCTCACAATTGTTTCTGTCGTCCAATCACTGGCGCTAATGGCGATGGATGAGAAATCGAAGTTTTCGTGAGAAATATCAATATCTTTCTCACTCTCTAATTGGCTTTCGTCTTCGGTGAAAATAATTTCGTCATTTGAATCAGTAGTCATGCGCAAATTCCTTTTTTGTATCATTAATTTTTCATTGATCCTAATTCAGAATTACCGCTTGGTAAAGCTAGGCTATCAAAAAACCCACTCCATTTATAAAACCGCCCACATCAAAAAAATTGAACGTGCTGTCCGGTCGGTATTTATTATACGAATTACCTTGGATCGGTAGGTAGTCTCAGATGTTCTACCGTCGGTTGCAAGTTCTGCGTTTGCTGAATGGCCCCTAAACGCTATTGGGCAAACCCCACCGCTTGCAAGAGGCAACAAGGGGTAGAGTTTAGCAGCCATCTGAAATACGCATGACGCGTCCTATGTTCAATCTGCTCCCACAGAAAGGCCGCGCATGCGGACTTTTTTGCGTTTGCTGGCCGCCAGAAATCGGGGCTTGGCCCACCACTGAGCACGGTTTTGGATTAAGGCCTAAAGCGTAATCAGACCCTCGTGACGTCTGAGAAGCATTGACTAGGGGACCGCTGAGGTCGTAAGACGTCCATCATCGCCCCGACCCGGTGACCGTTGGCTTCCTGTTTGTCCGCGAGGTTGCCTGCCGTGTTGGTAATACCCCGCCGCTTGAGGTCATGCAGGCCAAACCGCTGCTCGGCCCCTGCCCCTATGGTGTCGTCCTCGATGGCCGACGTGATAAATCTTTGCCATGCCGTATCCAGACTAGATTTAGGTAAAGCCCCACCATGGCCGGCCACGATGATGTAGCGTCGATCGGGACGAATTGGAACGATCGTTGATTTGCGCGCCCATACCTTCGCCCCCTCCCAGGCGGCGCGCAATCGCGGCATCCAAAGTACAATGTTGTCCCGGCTACCCTTGCGCCGGTTGGTCGTAATTCCTTCGGCTAGTTCATGGGCATCGGTCAGTGTGATGGTCTCAATGCTCCGCAAGCGGCACAGGTAACCGATCTCCATCACGTAGCTCAGGTACTCCGGACAGCCGCCTTTCTCTTTGCGCGCCAGTCTACCGAACGACAAGGCACGGTCGCGCCTCTATTGACGCAGACGTTTACCTAGATTGGGATGGGTATGCCAAAAATAGCGCGCTTTTTACGTGGCTTGTTACGTGTAACGCAAAAAAAAGGGCCTGCATCGCTGCAAGCCCTTCTTTTGTATGGTGCCGGCACCAGGAGTCGAACCCGGGACCTACTGATTACAAGTCAGTTGCTCTACCAACTGAGCTATACCGGCGTAATGGGCTGCGAGTATATAGAGTCTGATGCGCTTGTAAAGCCTAGCTGTCTGATTCAGTTGAAAAAAATCGACCATTGGCGCTTCAGGTCGGATGTGGGCAGGTGGTGGTGCAGGACGTTTCTGTTGGTTTGGACGGATTGGTCTGTGTGGCAGGGCGGATGGCGTTGAATTCGGGCGTTGATTTTGCCGCTGGCGCACACGGCTTGTGCATCACGGAACGCTGGATTTTTCACTTGGCCTTGCAAACCGATATGTCTAGCCTTGATGGCTATCTGGCGCTCAAGAAGGCACCCATCCGACCCCGCCATTTTTGAGCAGTTGCGGGGCAGGAGGGCTTTGCATAGGCTTGTTCTCAACGGCCCAGGCTACTGAGTCAGCAGCACGGGTCGTTGGCTTTTCAGCCAGGCAGATAAAGGACTATCTGATGAGTGATGCGATGGATCGTAACGAGGTTTGGGGTGTTGTTTGCCGCAGGCTGGTCATTCGCTGAAGAGTTGTTGAAGGATATTTGCAGGTGCGCCTGGCCTGTTGGCTTTGCGCAGGATGGGCTGAGGATGGCTGTCTGAATCGCATGAATGTGCGTCTGGATGCCGACGAAGGCTTCATCGATGTTTCAAGAAATGCCCGGATCCTCTGGATTCGGGCATTTTCCTGTGCGCTGGTTGCTGTTGCGTCGGATTTGCACTGGAGCTACCGGCTTTCTGGCCGATACAGCTGTATCGAAAATGGCAGTCGGCCATGGACAGCAAGTGCAATGCAGAGAACGCCTACGCATTACGAGCTGCTGAGTGTCGCTCGCGATGCCTCTCCTGAGCAGATCAAGAAGGCTTATCGCAAGCTGGCGCAGAAGCTGCACCCTGACAGGAATCCAGATCCTTACGCCTCGGAGATGATGGGCGTCGTCAACGCGTCTCACGATGTGCTGGCTGACCCTTCGCGGCGTGCGGCTTATGATGCGCAGCTCGCTGCCAATGAGCACAAGGCGCGTATGGACGCTGCGCGCCGCAAGCAGGCGCATGCTGCGCGTGGGCAGGCGGTTCATGTGTATGCGGCCACTTCTGCAGCCACTGCTGCTGCGCCGTCTCAGGCGGCTCGCTCGGGGCCGGCGCCCAAGTCTTCTGCCTATGCTTCTGCATCCCCTTCCGTTGACAAGCGCCGTCGCAGTGCATGGCGTTGGGCGCTGTTGTTTGCGGTGTTCTGCGCGGGTGGCGCATGGATGGGCTACGACCCGGGTGCTGGCAAGTCGTTTGTGCCGTCCGAGCCTGCGCCGGTTGCGCAGACGTGGGTCAAGCCCGCGCCTGTCATGCCTGCCGCGCCGGTTGAGGAGCCTGTAGCGAGCCCAGCCAAGCCGGTGGATGCGGCGGCGTCCGAATGTGGCGTGCCGGCGCTTGATCCGATGGGCGCGCCGTGGCCGGACAAGGCGGGCTATGTGAAGGACATGCCGGTGCTCAAGGACAACGGCTGGTCGCAGATCACTGTGGATAACTCGGCGGGCGAGTCGGCGGTGTATGCCAAGGTCACGGATGCGGTGGGGCGCAGGGCGTTTCGGCATGCGTTTGTGCCGGCCGGGGCGGTGTTTGTGTTCGCCAAGATGGACCCGGGGCTGTACCTGCTCAAGTACAAGATGATGAGCACGGGCTGTGCCTTTGCGTCGGGGCGGATTTTGCTGGAGGAGACGCCGATGGGCAGTCAGATCAAGTCCAGTGCCTATAAGCTGACGTTGCGTAAGCTGCAGAACCGCAGTGTGCCGTTTGCGCGGTTGAAGGATGATCAGTTTTAGTAGTGAGTCATGACAGGAATGCGGCGCTGCGTATTCAGTCTTCGCGAGCAAGCTCGCTCCCACGGGTTCTGCGCACGTGTGTTGAGATCATGTTTTGCAACGCTTTCAGGCCGGTTTTTGCAGGCACCGTCTCTTTCTTTTGAAGGACATTTCCGAGAGAATCCCCGACCGCTTGCGCCCCTCTGTCTGGGCTTCTAATCTCCGCCCCGTCGCTGCCCATCAGCGATCGGGTTTAGTAGCCCGCAGTGAGTTAAGGCGTAACACAGCCGCGTTTCATTAGGCTTCGTCCTGATGCTATGGCGACTGTGCGCTTGGCACCTTCGGGTGCGCCGGTTCTTAGCTCACCGGTCTACTAACTCGCGTACAGTTGCCGCCTTTTCGTTTAGTAGCGGAATGGCAGCGACTTCAATAGAAGGAGCTAAAGCATGGTCAAAGTAACCCCCGATCCGCCCAACAAACCGTCCGGCGCCGCACCGGTCTTCGACAAGGCTGTGGTCAAGCGCGCCATGGAGTGTTACCTGCCAATCTCCCGACCGGCCAAGGAACCCCACGACAGCAAGTTCGACTTCATCAGCCTGGAAGCCACCCTGGTGCACGCGCTGGATTTTCTGCGCTGCGCATCGGCCACCGCTCACGAACTCGGCGATGAACTGACCGGTTCGAAACGCGATCTGGCGTTCGCTTCCATGCACATGCTGGAAATGGCCAAGGTCATGGTCGAGCGCTCGCTGGAGTGTGTCGAAGAGGTCTGAAATCTTACGCCGGACAGCTCGTGCACAGGCGTCTGCGTGTGCACGATTGGGCCGCGCAAAACGCTTGCGCCAGAGCCTTTACCAAATCTTTATGCACAATTTGCTGATAAAGATTTGCGCAGTCGGGTAATTGTGTGCAGTCGGGTGCATTGAGCCGCAAGGCATTGTTTTTGCGGGTTACGGGAAGGATTGCGGAAAAAAATAAGGGGCTTCAGTAACTGGCGCGCCAAGCTTTAACGCACTCATCCACATTTTCATCAACAGACTTATCCACAGGTTGCTCAATCGATTTACGTCACGATTTTCGAGCCAGAATCAGCAGGTTGCGCGGTGTAATCCGGCTGTCACAGAAAGTGCCAACGCTCACGCTGTAACCCTGCTCACGCACATACATCGCTCTGTCCAGCACCAGCCACATCTCCAGCGGACGCCGAAACAGATCGCGGACCAGTTCCAGGTTGCGCACTTCGGCCAGTCTTTTCCAGCCAGCGGCCTCCAGCGCGGCCCAGTCCTGTTGACCCGGTGCAGGCAGATGCTTGAGTTTTGCCAGATGGTTGCAGTAGTCCGTGTAGGACGCATCCAGCCAGGACGTTGGCAGCGACGGTGTGGGCAAGTAGTCATCGATGCCGCGCAGGCGGCGCTGCAGCAGGTCGAAGCCCAGGCGACGGGCCATCGAGATGTCGCGTTGACGGCGTACGCGCGCGCCGGCTGTCACGGTTTCACTGAGTGGCAGACCCAGCTCGTCTCGCGACAGCTTCAGGCCGGACGCCTTGCCCTCGCTGGACAGCGCCTGATAAAGGTCGTGCCGGGTGCGGTTATAGCAGCACGGCGCAATCGCCATGTGCCGACAGCCGGTCTGGCTGGCCAGCTCCATCAACTGAATGTGCAGGTCGCCGCAGGCATGCAGCGCCACAGGCGTGTGTTCGGGTTGCAGGTAGCGCCACGTGTCGTCGGCCATGACATCCTGCTGCACATGTCTGGCGTCGATGCCTTGCCGCATACTCAGGGCCAGGCCTGCTTCTATCAGCGCCGGGTCGTGCTCCAGACAGGTCAGACGCTGGCCGGGCCCGGTCAGGCGGCGCCCCAGATGGCCTTTGCCAGCGCACCAGTCCAGCCAGTGAGTTGTGCTGTCACGCATGTCCAGATGGCTGGCGAAGGCTTCGATCTGCTGCCACTTGCGCCCCGGCACATCGACGCTCATGCGCGGCTCGACCGGCTGCAGCGCATGCACGGGCAGTTCGGCGACGTGGCTCAGCGCGACGGCTTCGGCGGCCAGTTGCTTGAACGGGAAGGGCGCGTCGAGGTGTTCCGGGTGATTGTGCGCGGCCTCGGCCTGTTCCAGCGTGCGTTGTCGCAGCCAGTGCGCGAGGTCAGGGTATTTGTCTTCCCATGGCAGGGTCAGGTGCGTGAACGGCTTGGGTCGCCACAAGGCCTGATGCGCGAACAGGAAGCTGTCCAGCGCACCAAAGTGGCTGCTGAGGTGTTCATCCTGCAAGCGAGGTTCAGAGGGCATGGTGGCGGCCTCGTGTGGCAAGGTGCTGACTGGATCGACGCCAGCACCTTTCATATCAGCGACCCTGGCTTGCGTCTACACGCAATAGTTTTTCCAGCAGCCGGAAGCCCTGCACCAGCACGAAGGTCATGACCAGGTAGAACATGCCGGCGGCGAAGAAGATTTCCACCGGCAGATAGGTGCGGGCGATGATCGTGCGCGCCATGCCGGTCAGTTCCAGCAGGGTGACGGTGCTGGCCAGCGCACTGGCCTTGAGCATCAGGATCACTTCGTTGCTGTAGGCCGGCAGGCCGATGCGTGCTGCGCGTGGCAGGACGATGTAGAACAGCGCCTTCCATTTCGACATGCCCAGCGCCCGTGCCGCTTCGATTTCACCTGGCGGCACCGCCTGCATGGCGCCACGCAGGATTTCGGCGATGTAGGCGGCGGTGTGCAGGGTCATGGTCACCACGGCACACCAGAACGGGTCGCGCAGGTATGGCCACAACGCACTCTGGCGCACCGACTCAAACTGCGCCAGCCCGTAATAGACCAGAAACAGTTGCACCAGCAGCGGTGTGCCGCGGAAGAAAAAGATGTAGGCGTAGGGCAGGGCGCGCACCGGCCAGTGACGCGATGCACGGGCAATGCCCATCGGGATGGCGAGGATCAGCCCGGCGATGACGGCAATCGCCACCAGCTCCAGGGTCAGGGTCGCGCCCTGTGCCAGGCGTGGCAGCCACTTGATGATGACTTCCCAGTTCATGACGCGCTCCTCAGAAAGCCGCGACTGGCGCGCTTCTCAAGGAAGTACATGCCGGCCATGGCCAGCACGGTCAGGCCCAGGTACATGAAGGCTGCGACCATATAGAAGGTGAACGCTTGCTTGGTGAAGCCCACGGCGATCTGCGCGTGGCGCATGATTTCTTCCAGGCCGATCACCGAGACCAGCGCGGTGTCTTTCATCAGAATCATGAACAGGTTGCCCAGGCCGGGCAGGGCGATGCGCCACATCTGCGGCAGGACCAGTTTGAAGAGGATGCGCGAGCGTGACATGCCCAGCGCCAGCCCGGCTTCACGATGGCCTTTGGGGATGGCCAGAATCGCGCCGCGAAACACTTCGGTCGCGTAGGCACCGAAGCAAATGCCCAGGGCGATGACCCCGGCAGCAAAGGCGCTCAGGGCCAGGTCAGGAATGTCGAACAGGTTGCCCAGAGCGCGCATGCCGTTGACGGTGCCGAAGTAAATCAGCAACACCCAAAGCAGTTCGGGAATGCCGCGTACCAGGGTCGAGTAGGTACTGCCCAGCCATTGCAGCGGCTTGTAGGGCGAGGTCTTGGCCAAGGCGCCGAGCAGTCCGAGTATCAGCCCCAGGCACAGGGCCGAGAGTGCAAGCTGGACCGTCATCAGCGCGCCAGCCGCAAGGGCCGGGCCGAATCCGTGGAGATCAATGTTCATGGGCAGGCTTTGTCAGGGCCGGTCGCCGCGCTTCGACAGGAAGCGGCGGCGACGCGGTCAGGTGAATCAGAGGATGCTGAAAGGGAAATACTTGTCGTTGATCTTCTTGTAGGTGCCGTCAGCGATGATTTCTTTCAGGGCCGCGTTCAAGCGCTCGCGCAGGGCGTCGTCACCCTTGCGCACGGCGATGCCGATCTTGTCGTCTTCAACGACAGGCTCGCCCTTGAACTCGAAGTTCTGACCCGCTTCGCTTTTCAGCCACTCGAAGCTGACGTATTTGTCGGCCAGCATGGCGTCGACGCGACCGGAGGACAGGTCGAGGAAGGCGTTTTCCTGAGTGTCATAGAGCTTGGCGTCCATGATCCCGAGCTTGTCTTCCAGCCAAGTGGCGGCCAGTGTCGAGCGCTGTGCACCCACTGACTTGCCGGCAAGGCTTTCTTTGGCTTTTTCAGTGCTCGACACGTCGAACGAGGAGGTTTTCGGCGCGATGAATTGCAGCTTGTTCGAGTAATACGGGTTGGTGAAATCGACCACCTGCTTGCGTTCTTCGGTGATCGACAGCGACGAGATCAGGAAGTCGAACTTGTTGGCCATCAACGCCGGGATGATGCCGTCCCAGTCTGACGTCACCGCTTCGCACTCGACCTTCATCCTGGCGCACAGGGCCTGGCCGATTTCATAGTCGAAGCCCACCACCTGGCCACTCGCGTCCTTGTTGTTGAACGGCGGGTAGGCACCTTCGATGCCCATTTTCATTGTTTCAGCAAAGGCACTGCCGCTGAAGGCAAGGGTGGCCGCTGCGATCAGCAAGATCTTTTTGTACGACTGCATGGGTGTTGCTCCGTTAGCGGTGACTCGACATGAATTGTTTGCACCTTGCCGACAGCGGGTTTTCGAACACTTGCTGCGGTGTGCCCTGTTCTTCGACCATTCCCTGATGCAAAAACACCACTTCACTTGATACCTGACGTGCAAAATTCATTTCGTGGGTCACCAGCAGCATGGTCCGGCCTTCTTCAGCCAGTGCGCGGATGACGCCGAGTACTTCCTGAACCATCTCCGGGTCGAGGGCCGAGGTCGGCTCGTCGAACAGGATAACCTTTGGTTGCATGGCCAGCGTACGCGCAATGGCGGCGCGTTGCTGCTGTCCGCCGGAAAGTTGCGCGGGGTAGGCATGGCGCTTGTCGGCGATACCGACCTTGGCCAGCAACTCTTCAGCCACCGCAATGGCCTCGGCCTTGCTCTGACCGAGCACGCGACGCGGGGCTTCGATGATGTTATCGAGCACGCTCATGTGCGGCCACAGGTTGAAATTCTGGAACACGAAGCCGATCTGGCTGCGCAAGCGATTGATCTGCCGGTTATCGGCGGCAATCAGGTCGCCGTTGCGCGCGGCCTTGAGCTTCAATTCTTCGCCGGCCACCAGAATCTGGCCCTGATGCGGGTTTTCCAGCAGGTTGATGCAGCGCAGCAACGTGGACTTGCCGGAACCGGAGGAGCCGAGGATCGATATGACGTCGCCGTCGCGAGCCGTCAGCGAGATGCCTTTGAGCACCTCAAGCTGATCGTAGCGCTTGTGCAGGTTGCGGATTTCCAGGGCGGGCGTGGCCTCGGCCATGTGGGGTCCTCATTGAAGTGTGCGCGCTGGCTGCCAGCGAACGCCAAGCTAGCACAGCGTTTAAAGGACAACCATCGACGTCTGGCGTCCAGCGTGGAGGCGCTCGACGGGTTGTCTCATCCGGGCAGCGGACGGTCGCAAGAAGGCAAGCATGATGCCCTGTAAAACAGGGGCGTGCGCGAAAAAGGCGCGATGTTGCCAGCTTTGGCCTGGTGTTGGAAGTAGCATTTGCTGAGCGGCGGTCTGATTTCTGCACCATGTTTGCGCTTGGAAGAAGCTTTGGGGCATTTTTGGTGCGTGCATGTAGACGAATCTGAGGCGTTTGGTAACAAATCCTACAGACAGCTAAGAAAAGCCATCGTCTTGCATGCTTCACGGGTCAAGCCACAGGCCTCGTATTCTCTAAGCGACGTCGTTTTCGAAATATTTTGGCGCAATTCTTGCGTCAAATATAAAGAACGGCACCGTAGGTTTCTTTTTACGTAACGCTCCGGTGTGCCTCGCTCGTCTTGCACAGGTGGTTTTATGAGCAGTACCGCTAACTCTTCCGAGCTCGAACAAGGGCTGAAACCTCGACACATTACGATGCTGTCGATTGCTGGCGTGATTGGCGCCGGTTTGTTCGTCGGCTCCGGCCACGCGATTGCCGAAGCCGGCCCTGCCGTGCTGCTGGCGTATGCCGCTGCGGGTACGCTGGTGGTGCTGGTGATGCGCATGCTGGCCGAAATGGCCGTTGCCTCGCCTGACACCGGTTCGTTTTCAACCTATGCCGACCGCGCTATCGGTCACTGGGCCGGTTTCACTATCGGCTGGTTGTACTGGTGGTTCTGGGTGCTGGTGATTCCACTGGAGGCCAACGCTGCTGCAACCATCCTGCACGCCTGGTTCCCCAACATCGCGATCTGGATGTTCACGCTGGTCATCACGCTGGTGTTGACGGCGACCAACCTGTTCAGCGTGAAGAACTACGGTGAGTTCGAGTTCTGGTTCGCGCTGATCAAGGTCGTGGCGATCATCGCGTTCGTGGTGCTGGGTGTTGCGGCGATCTTCGGTCTGCTGCCCACCAGCAACGTCAGCGGTGTCAGCCATCTGTTCGACACCGGCGGCTTCCTGCCCAACGGTATGGGCGCAGTGCTGGCAGCGATGCTGACCACCATGTTCTCGTTCATGGGCACCGAGATCGTGACCATCGCAGCGGCCGAGTCCAAGAACCCTGGCAAGCAGATCACCAAGGCCACCAACTCGGTGATTTGGCGGATCTTCCTGTTCTATCTGGTTTCGATCTTCATCGTGGTGTCGCTGGTGCCGTGGAACGACCCGCGCTTGGCCGAGGTGGGTTCTTATCAGACCGTGCTCGATGCAATGGGCATTCCGAACGCCAAGTTGATTGTTGACCTGGTGGTATTGGTTGCTGTGACCAGCTGCCTGAACTCGGCCCTGTACACCGCTTCGCGCATGCTGTTCTCGCTGGGCAAGCGCGGCGATGCACCTGCCGTGTCGAAGCGCACCAGCAAGGGCGGTACGCCTCACTGGGCGGTGCTCATGTCGACTGCGGCGGCTTTCCTGACCGTGTTCGCCAACTACATCGCGCCTGCGGCCGTATTCGATTTCCTGCTCGCCAGCTCCGGTGCCATCGCACTGCTGGTGTATCTGGTGATCGCGGTGTCGCAGCTGCGTATGCGCCAGAAGCGCATTGCTGCAGGCGAGGCCATCGACTTCAAAATGTGGCTGTTCCCATGGCTGACCTGGGCTGTGATCGCGTTCATCGTCGCGGTGCTGACCATCATGCTGCTGCAGGAAGAGCATCGCCTCGAAATCGTCGCCACCGGCGTACTCAGCCTGTTGGTGATCGGCGCTGGCCTGATCGTATCGCGTCGCCGCAAGGCCGGTCGCGTGGGCGCTGCTGCGCTGGGTTGATCGCGCCCTTGGGCGGATGACGCTCGTGCCAATGCCGCGCATTGGCACGATCTTGCATCAGCGTGCGGCTCTGGTGTCTCTCTTCATCAGCAGGTCGGACGCCAGCGTGTAATCCTTCTGGAAGGCAGGGCTTTCGATCCACTCGATTGCACTGTCTTCGTCCTCATCGTGGTACATCGCGCGGTACACGATAAGCAGGCCCATCATAAAGTCCGTGGCCGGGTCCTCGTCCTCTTCGGAAATCACCAGTGCCAGCACCGGGTATTGCAGGAAGACGACGCACAGCGCGAGCTGGCTGATGGCCTCCGCTTGCTTCATGGCCGTGAACAGGTCGTCGTAGTCAGCCGGGTCAAAACCGTTCTCGACAATGTCGCTGAAGTCGAAGGTATTGAGGTCGAGTTCGACGTCATCGAACGGCTGGTTGACCAGTGCCGAGGCAAACACCGGATGAACCAGGCTGGTTGCAGCCTTGCCCGAGCGGTTCTGCTTGGCCTTGATCTTTGCGCGCTTGGCACGTTTTTGCTGCTTGTCTGGCGAGGCCATGAGCGGTCCTTTGGCTGGCGTGAGGTGCAATGGCCGCTATTGAAGCGCAGACGAGCCCGATAACCAAGGTTTGTGCGGTAATTGGTGGGCGATAAAAAACCCGCAGCGCGCGGGTTTTTGATTTGCGGGGTGTTACCGACGCGTCACCGTTTGCCCGGCTTTGCGAACGCTTCGGCTTCATCCATGCGGTTGGCGAACATGCTGACGGCTTCGACCGCATCGCTTGCGCCATCGCGGATCTGCACGATGACCTGCCCGGCCTGGTCTGCCAGTATCACACCGCGAATGGCTCCTTCCTGAGTCGCGCCCATGCTTGCCACGGCTTCGCGTGTTTCGGCGAGGATCTTGCCAATCATTTCGGCAATCTCGGTGGTCGAGCCGCTGGTACGTCCCGCCAGTTGCCTGACTTCGTCGGCCACCACGGCAAACCCGCGGCCCTGGTCACCCGCCCGAGCCGCCTCGATGGCTGCGTTGAGCGCCAACAGGTTGGTCTGATCGGCAATGCCGCGAATGGTGTTGACGATGGCGGTGATCTGCTCGGAGCGATCACCCAGCTGACTCACCAGCTTCGCCGATGCACCGATGTTTTCGGAGATCTGGCGCATCTCCCGCGCCGTGTCCTGAATGACCAGGGTTCCCTGTTCGGCCACTTTCTCGGTTTCTGCCGAGATATGGTAAGCGCGCGATGCACCGTGTGCGTCCGCTTCCTGTTTTTCAACGCGGTGGGTGATGTCGCTGGCGAACTTGACGATTTTGTAGAGTTTGCCGTCGACATCAAAAACCGGGTTGTACGTCGCTTCCAGCCAGACAACCCGACCCTGTTTGCCGATGCGTTTGAACTGGTCGCCGATGAACTCGCCGTGGTTCAGCTTGCGCCAGAACTCGGCGTACTCCGGGCTGTTGACCAGTGCCGGCTCGCAGAAGGTTCGGTGGTGTTTACCCTTGATCTCGTTCAGCGCATAGCCCATGACGTTCAGGAAGTTGTTGTTGGCCGTAATCACATTGCCGTTGGGCTCGAATTCGCAGATAGCCATCGCGCGGTCTACCGCTGCCAGCTTGCTGTTGGTTTCGTTCTCCAGCATCACGCGTGCGGTGACATCCAAGGCGTACTTGACCACCTTGACGACGTTGCCCTGCGCATCAACGACCGGGTTGTAGCTGGCTTCAAGCCAGACGCTGTGACCGTTCTTGCCAACGCGTTTGAAGGTGCCGGAGATAAATTTCCCGGCCTTCAGGGATGCCCAGAGGTCAGCATACTCGCGGCTGCGGAGCATCTCCGGTTCGCAGAAGTCGCGATGCGTCTTGCTTGCCAGCTCTTCGGCGCGATAGCCCATCGCCGCGAGGAAGTTATCGTTGGCCCGGAGGATCTTGCCATCGAGGCTCAGCTCGACCACCGCCATCGACTTTTCCAGCGCGCTTGTCAGTCCGTTGAGTCCATCTACCTGGGCCTTCATGGCCGTCAGCTCAGCTTTGTTCTTATTTCCGAACATAACGTGCCCCTCGGTGTGTTTGCGGACCTACTGTGATGAGGCTATCGACTCGAAAGGCTGCAGCATGAATGCGCATTGCAACAATTGAAAAAATAAATCAAGTATTTTTTGGCGCCAGAGAAACGCGCGGAGCTGATTTGTCGACAAAAGCATGCGGCAATGAGTGCGGGACTGGCGCGCAGAGGGGCTGCTCGCCAAATTCCGGACAAAGAAAAGCCCGCGATGGGGGAGCGGGCTTAAGGATTCACACTTGGGAGCAGCTCTACAATGACGCGGCCGCTGTGAAAACTTTGTGAAGAGTTTTCACTGTTTTACTTTTTTTCAGGCTGAATGGTGTTGGTCACTTCGGAGGTCGGCACGAAGGTCTTCGACTCTTCGGCAGCCGCTTCCTTGGACTCGGCTTTATCCTTGGCCGCTTCGGTGTTCTCTTTGGCCGCTTCGTTCACTTTGTCCTGAGCAGACTCCATCTTCTCCTGGGATTTCTCCTGATGCGCCTGAGCGTCCTGTGCCTTCTGTTCGGATTTGCTGTCGCAGGCAGCCAGACCCAGAGTGGCGGCGAGGATGAGGGCGGAGGCGGTTAACTTGAGCACGGAATTTTCCTTGTGGAAGCAAATGTATGGCTTCGAGGGTGGGCGGGGAAAATTAGTTCAATGGGATGGCGGTGGCAGGGCTCTGGATGGCTGGTCTTGAGGGGCTCGAAGCATCGTTTCGCACCTGTGGCCGAGCGCTATCTGGAAGCGATTCGGGTTGATACCTTTCTTCGCAGATTGACTGTACATGACCTCGGCAGGTCGATATCCAAGGATCGGATCAGGGAGGGAGAAATGAAAAGCCCAGCTGCAGGCTGGGCCAGCATTTACCAAGGAAGTTTGGAAATTGTGTACCTTGGCCTGCCATTTCCCACTGTTCTCGCGCTTACGCCAATAGTGAATGTCTGATTTAGCCGGGTGTTAATTATTGCCGGGTTCTCAATTGCGGCAGCAATCCGTCCGTGGATAATTGTGCCTTCCTGGGTTTTGAATTCGAAGCGACGTTCGGCAGGAAAGGCGCCAAGAAATTCGCCACTGAACTCGATATCGGTTTCAGTGATGTTTTCCACGCTCAGGCGCGATCTGCTAATGCGAACCTGATCAACGCTGGTAAAGGAAAATACGTGGTCTCTGGTTGTTACGGAGCAGTAGGCTTCATAGGCTATTAGTTTGTCCAGGTACTCTGAGACCGTGGCAATAGCCCTTGTACCAAGCCTAGACGCTGGCTCTGACAACTCCTCATCACCTTTGGTGGATGCCTCAAGAAGTTCTGCAACCAGCTCGAAAGCTTGCGAGACGGGCGTAGTCCCCTCCAGTGTGAGCTGAGGGTCACCACTTGGCGCTTCCTCAAACTCAAAACCAAATGAGCCCAGTGCCGTCCCTGTGATCAGTATCTGGTTTTGAGCTTTGTTTGGGATTGGCCCGAAATCATTCAGAACACCGCTTATAGAGGCTGCAATAGCCGATACGGCATCGGAAAATTTTGTGGTTACCGCGGCCCCAAACTCAGCACCTATACCGTGTACCCCTCTGACTGGAGTTCCGCGGTAAGTAACCACTGCTTTAGCGGGTGAGAATGCGCCGCGGCCAGGCTCTCGAAGACCTGCGCCTACCTGATTCTTCCTGGCTCGCAGCGAAAGACGTGAAAGGTTGCTCAGACCTGGCTTCTGAGCGATGCGGTCCAGGAAACCGATTTCTGCCTGTGCGTGAGTGAATTCAGTTCTATTCATTCTGGAGCTCCCGCTTTCGAATCCCCAAAAGGTCGGCCGCAGCTTGGTCATGCAATGGATCGAGTTTCACGCTCAGAAATCCTTTCCATTGCTGAGATCTTCTGTGCGACCACATACTGTACCAGTACGCCGCAAGCTCAATGAGTGTTTCGGGTGGGTCAGAGAGCAGATTTATATAAAAATCGACTCTATACGATGTCTTGATCCATTCTGTGTCTGTCAGCTTTTGAACATCATCAGCGGTCAATGATTGCTGAATGGCGGCTGACACATCGGCGAATGTCACAACATCCATATCATTGGGCGGGCGGCCCTCCAGCATCTCCACGTTCTCCATGAAGCTGCCGTTAAGCCACTGAATGCCCGAAACGATACCCATGCGATGGATTTCAGATCGATGAGACAGGAAGCCCTCAAGCACCTCGCATCTTTCTAAGGTAGTCGAGAAGCGATCAATCAACCGCTTTACGTCTGTCGGATAGGGCGCTCGCTCAAAAGATGTTGGATTCCGCTCGTTGATCGGCGGAATTACCCCCTGATGATCCCATAGTGGTATCAACTTCACCTCCGTGTGCCATGGTCCAGCCGAGGAAGCCAGCTGCGTTGTTTATTGCAGTACACCCCCGCCGGTTCGTTGGTTTGCCTATACCCTCAGCTCGCCAGATGACTTGGCTTCCCCCTTCGGAAGTGCATGTGTGCACTCTGTCATGCAACGCAAAATGCGGGCAAGCGCAAACGTTGTACGCAAAGTTTCGAGCGCTCGCGCGTCAGCAGATTTTCAGGGCTGGATAGAAGATGTCTGCTTCAGCGAGCATAGCGCCCAACGACCATAGGTATCAGCCGGTACTCAGCAATTTAGCTACGTGCTGAATGATTGGCATCGTTCAGTGGTCGAGCTTGTCAATGGACGGGTTGTGTGCCGAGCTTTGGGGATACGAGGAAGGTTAGGCCCAGACAACAAAAAGCCCGCACGAGGCGGGCTTCTTGTGTGCTTTCAGGTGTGCTTGGCATCACCTGAAAACGAAAGGTGGTGCCCAGAGACGGAATCGAACCGCCGACACGGGGATTTTCAATCCCCTGCTCTACCGACTGAGCTATCTGGGCAACGGGGCGCATTAGACGTGTTTTTCAGGAGGTCGTCAAGCGTGTTTTTTAAAAAATTTGAATTATTACCGACGCTTACGACCTTCACTGCGTGAAACGCTTTATTTTTCGGGGGGAACGTAGCCTTCGGCCTGGGCGTATTCTTCGCCGGAGAGAAACTTGTCCATCTCGGTCTGGAGGAATTTACGGTCTTCGGCGTTCATCATGTTCAGGCGACGCTCGTTGATCAGCAGGGTCTGGTGTTTCTGCCAGTCGGCCCAGGCTTTCTGCGAGACGTGGTTGAAGATGTCCTCGCCCTTGGCGCCCGGATACGGGGCGCGTTCCAGGCCGGGCAGTTCTTCTTTGTATTTGCGGCACATTACGGTGCGGGTCATGACGACTCTCCTGCGTTCAATACGTCGGCTGCGCGTTTGAGCAGCTTTTTCACCGGGGCGGCAAGGCCCAGGCGTGGCGGGGTGGCGAGGTTATACCAGAGCCAGTCAGCCTCGGCCACGTGATCGGTGGACTCCTGGACCTTGACCAGCCAGGGTTCGATGCTCAACTGGAAGTGGCTGAAAGTGTGGATCAGCCCCGGCAGTTCATGGTGCTCGCCCAGTTGCAGCGCGTGTTGGGTGGCCAGGTGCTGAAGGTCATCGAAGTCATCCAGTTCCGGCAGGCTCCACAGACCGCCCCACAAGCCGCTGGAAGGGCGACGATAAAGCAGGATCGCGCCGTCTTCGTTGGCGAGCATCGGCATGAGTGTGCGTTTCTGCGGCACGGTCTTGCGCGGCTTGGGGATCGGGTAGCGCGTTTCCAGGCCCAGCATGTGCGCCTCACAACTGCGCTCCAGCGGGCAGAGCAGGCAGCTCGGTTTGCTGCGGGTGCAGAGCGTGGCCCCCAGGTCCATCATCGCCTGGGTGTAGTTGTTGACCCGGCGGTGCGGCGTGAAGCGTTCAGCGGTGGCCCACAGCTGCTTGGCCACCTTGGGTTCGCCAGGGTAGCCCTCTTGCGCGGTGAAGCGCGCCAGCACGCGTTTGACGTTGCCATCGAGGATCGGCGCGCGAATGCCCATGCTCAGGCTGGCAATCGCGCCAGCGGTGGACAGGCCGATGCCGGGCAGCAGAATGAGTTTTTCGACATCGCGGGGAAACTCGCCGCCATGGTCGGCGACCACGATTTTTGCCGTTTTTTGCAGGTTGCGGGCGCGGGTGTAGTAACCCAGCCCGGTCCACAGGTGCAGCACTTCGTCCTCGGGCGCGTCGGCCAGCGCCTGCAAGGTCGGCAGGGCCTCCATGAAGCGGTCGAAGTAATTCAGAACGGTGCTGACCTGGGTCTGCTGCAGCATGATTTCCGACACCCAGACCCGGTACGGCGTGATGTCTTGTTGCCAGGGCAGGTCATGTCGGCCATGACGGTCGTACCAGTCCAGCACGGCGCTGGAGAATTGTTCGGGTTGCATGGCCTGGAGGGCTCTCGTCTGGATATGAGTGGTGATATGAACGGTCGTGCCAGCGGAGCGCCGCGAGGGCGCTCCTGAGCAGTTCACGTTGCCCTAGCGCTTGAACAGTCCCTTGAGGGCGTCTTTGAGCTCGGGGCTGACCTTGTCACCGAGTTTGTCGTTCAGCTTGTCCTCGAGCTTCTCGCTGATCCGGTCGCCCGCCAGTTTCGCAGCGATCTGGCCGACACCTTCCTTGTCCAGACGGCAAGCCTTGGCGCCCAGTTCCAGCGGGCCGCGGCACTGCACCGGCCACTCGATGCCGACAAAGCGCGGATTGATCTCGCAGGCCGGGTCCGGCATATCGCTCTTGTCGCCTTCGACGATGATGCCGACGCGATAATTCATGCCCAGTACGCGCAGGTCGACGTCGCCGTTACCGTTGACGGCCATGCCCGGCGTACGAACCTTGAGGTCCGGATTGCTGGCCACGCCGTTGCGTATCACCAGATTGCCGTTGAGCTGCTGGAAAGGAGTGTCCTTGGCGCGCGGTTCGCCGCTAAGCGTCTTGCGGTTGAGGATCGAAATACCCTTGCACAGCTGCTGCTCCAGGTTGGCATTGACCAGTACGCCGTTATTGAGCGCAAAACTGGCGGTGCCGTTCAGGCTGTCGATCAGGGCTTTTTCGCTGTTGCCTGTACCGGTCAGGTTGCTGTCGAGGTTCAGCAGGCCACGCACTGGCGGCGTCTGGCCCTGGCTTTCCAGAATGCGTTCGACCGGTACTTTGGCAATGCGCGTCTGCACCGTGGCCACAGGCGTGTCCGGACGCGCATCCAGATTGCCCTTGACCTCGAAGTTGCCGTTGTACAGGTCGCCACTCAGCGTATCGACCTTGATAAGGCCACCGTTGGCCTGGGTCTTGAACGCTGCGTTGTCGATGGGCAGTTTGTTCAGGGTCAGTTTGCCGAAGCTCAGGTCAGCCTCGACATCCAGCGTACGCAAGCGCTCCAGCGGCAGCAGCCTGGCAGTGCTCCAGGCGGCCTTGGTTGGTTGTTCGGGCAGCGGTGAATCACCCGCAGCAGCGGCGGCTTCACCGGACTGAACCTCGGATTTGCGCGCGGCCTTGGCACCTTTGCTTTCTTCGCTCTCAGCCGGACGATAGCGGTCGGCGTCGAAGGTATCGCCCTTGAGCTGGACACGCAGCGCCTGTTTGGCGAAGTCGTCCACGGCGATGCGACCCGTGAAGGTGCTGTCGTCGACTTTCAGGTTTAGGTTTTCCAGCGCAAGGCTGGTAGGCGTACCCGCCAGGCGCGTGACCATTTCAACCTTGCTCAGCGCGCCCTCGGACATGGCTGGCAACGGCTGACCGATGTTCTCGAAGAACGCGCGCAGATCGAGCTGAGCGATGGACAGGCCGCCGCTGATCTGTGGCGTTTTGTCCAGATCGCGGGCACGCAGTTCGCCGAGTGCACGCAACTGGTTGGCCGAGACTTTGAGGCTGTTCCATTCAGCGATATTGGCGGCCAGGTCAACGAGCAGCTGGCCCTGCGCCGAAAAGGTCACGGTCTTGCCTTGCAGCGGCTCGCCGGCGACTTCACCGGACAGGCGCATGTCTTCGAATTGATAACGCTTGAGCACGCGGTCCATGCGCAGCTCGCCGACCAGCTCGGTCTTGGCGCGCACGACGGGCTGGTTGGTGCTTAGAAAGGCCGTCAGTTTGATCGGGATATCGGACGCCTCACGAATCGGCCCGGTACTCAGCTGAATGCTCTCGGCCATGAAGGTCCTGCCTTTTCGGGCATCGCTGTAATCCACGCGGGCGTTGTTGACGGTCAGGCTGTCGATATCCAGGCGGATCGGCTGGGAAGGGCGATCCGCTTTGGGCGCGTCCGGAGCCGGGGCCGGCGTTGTCTCGCCAGATGTTTCAGTGCTTGCCACGGCAGGCTTGCCGATGTCTTCCCAGTTGCCATGACCGTTTTCATCGCGATGCAGGGTCAGGTTCAGGCCTTCGACGCGAATGTCGCTCATCTGTACCTGGCGACGAAGCAATGGCAGGACGCGTACGGACAGGCCGAGCATCTGCACATCGGCGAACGGCTGATCGGGAGCGGTCAGGGTGGCGACATGGGCGTCGTGCAATTCCAGGCCGAGCCAGGGAAACAGGCTCCAGCCGATATCGCCGTTGAGCGTCAGCTCGACGTTGGCCTTGTCGCGTGCCAGCTGGCGAATCTCGTCTTTGTAGTCGTTGGGATCAAACAGGTGGGTCAGGGCGAAGCCGAGAGCCACGATGATCAGCAACAACCCGAGAATAAACAGCCCCAGGATTTTGCCGAACGCTTTCATGGGCGAGTCCTTGTGTCGATGTTCAAAAATAGCCCACGAGTATACCGCTCTGACGAGCCTGTCGGGCTGCGGATACCGTTATTGCTGTCCGGCCTACGGTTCAAGACGCTGGCACCGTGCGCCACTACGCCTGAGAGCAGATGAAAAATGTGCGTCGCCTCGTCTCGATATATCTTCCGAATCTTCGCGCACCGGCCGAATAGCCACACAGGTGCGCGCCCAACTAAGCCCAAAGCAGCTTTTCGATAATGCTTAATTGGTTGCATCTATGGCTCGATAGAGCACGTGGATTAACGTGTGAAAATAGATAATAAAAAGCATGTAGCGAGATGCTTATTTGCCATCAGACAGTGATAGTCTCCGTTTTTGCTGGCTAGGGTGCGTCTTTTTGTCACGTATCCGGATAACCTGCCGATAAAACAGACATGGCCGCTCGGCACTGAGTCTGTGGCGGACCAGCGGACCATCTGCGAGCTTCACACATTGGGGTAATTATAATGAGCACAAGCACAGCCTTGGGCGGCGCAGCCGTTCAACCTGCGTTCTTGTCCAAAGAGCGCATTATCGCCAAGCCAGGTTTCAACCGTTGGCTTGTTCCACCTGCAGCACTGGCCATCCATCTTTGTATCGGTATGGCTTACGGCTTCTCGGTATTCTGGTTGCCGCTGTCGAAGGCTATCGGTGTTACGGCACCTGTCGCTTGCGCACCGGACATGGGTTTTTTCGCGCAGATGTTCGCGTCGACCTGTGACTGGCAGATCTCCATGCTGGGCTGGATCTACACACTGTTTTTCATCTTCCTGGGTTGCTCGGCTGCCATTTGGGGTGGCTGGCTGGAGCACGCAGGTCCACGCAAGGCGGGTGTGGTTTCGGCACTTTGCTGGTGTGGTGGCTTGCTGATTTCCGCACTGGGCATTTATACGCACCAGATCTGGCTGATGTGGCTGGGGTCGGGCGTGATCGGCGGTATCGGTCTGGGGTTGGGCTATATCTCCCCGGTGTCGACCCTGATCAAGTGGTTCCCGGACAAGCGCGGCATGGCGACCGGCATGGCGATCATGGGCTTTGGCGGCGGCGCGATGGTGGGTGCACCGCTGGCTACGGCTCTGATGGGTCACTTCGCTTCGGCTGAAAGCGTGGGCGTATGGCAGAGCTTCGTGGTGATGGCGGTGATTTACTTCATCTTCATGATCGGCGGTGCACTGGGCTACCGCGTTCCGCCAACCGGCTGGAAGCCTGAGGGCTGGACCGCTCCGGCTGCCAAGGCCAAGAACTCGATGATCACCAACCGTCACGTGCACGTCAGCGTGGCCTGGAAGACACCGCAGTTCCGTCTGGTCTGGCTGGTGCTGTGCCTGAACGTATCGGCCGGTATCGGCATCCTGGGCATGGCTTCGCCGCTGCTGCAGGAAGTCTTCGCTGGCAAACTGCTGGGCGTCGACCTGACCTTCAGCCAGCTCAATGCCGACCAGCTGAAAGCCATTGCTGCGATCGCAGCCGGCTTCACGGGTCTGTTGAGTCTGTTCAACATCGGCGGTCGTTTCTTCTGGGCTTCGTGCTCGGACTTCATCGGTCGCAAGGCAACCTACTTCGTATTCTTCGCACTGGGCTTCCTGCTTTATGCGTCGGTTCCGACCCTGAGCCATATGGGTAGCATCGCGCTGTTCGTGGCCGCTTTCTGCATCGTGCTGTCGATGTACGGTGGCGGTTTTGCCACAGTTCCAGCTTATCTGGCTGACCTGTTCGGTACGCAGATGGTCGGCGCGATCCACGGTCGTCTGCTGACTGCCTGGGCTGCGGCCGGTGTGCTCGGCCCGGTATTGGTCAACTACCTGCGTGAGTACCAACTCGCCCATGGTGTTGCACGTGCCGATGCCTATGACATCACCTTGTACATCCTCTCGGGTCTGCTGGTGCTGGGCTTTATCTGCAACCTGCTGATTCGTCCGGTTGCCGACAAGTACTTCATGACCGACGCCGAGCTGGCGGCTGAACAAGCCATCGGTCACGACAAGGGTGCCAACGCCACGACTTCGCTGGAGTGGAAAGCATCCGCAGGCAGCAAGCCGCTGGTCATCGCCGCCTGGCTGGCCGTAGGCATCCCGCTGGCGTGGGGCGTCTGGATTACCCTGCAAAAAACCGCAGTGCTGTTCCACTAAAAGCCTGCCGGTAACAGAAAAGCGCTTGCACCTCGGTGCAGGCGCTTTTTTTTGCCTGGGTTGTTGGTGCACTGCGCTTTTGATCATCGCGTCCGGATTTTATTCGTCGCGATAGTCATATTCAGTTGACCCTATGTACTCGATGCACTGCCCGTTCCGGTGCATACGCTGCTACATTAGTCAGCCCTGATTTTATTGCCTGAAGGAGTTGTTTGCATGCTAGCCCACGTGGAGTCATACGCCGGTGATCCGATCCTTTCGCTGATGGAGACCTTTGGCAAGGACTCGCGTGCGGACAAGGTCAATCTGAGCATCGGTCTGTATTACGACGCACAGGGCCGCATTCCGCAATTGGCCTGTGTAGCAACGGCGCAACAGCAACTGGCCGAAGGCGAGCAGGCAGCGTCCGTGTACCTGCCGATGGAAGGCCTGGCGGCGTATCGGCAGGCGGTGCAAACCCTGTTGTTCGGTGCCGATCACCCGCTGGTTCAGGCAGGCCGTGTGGCCACCATTCAAACCGTGGGCGGCTCGGGGGCACTCAAGATAGGTGCCGATTTCCTCAAGTATGCGTTTCCGGACTCGCAGGTGTGGGTCAGCGACCCGACCTGGGAAAACCATAACGCGCTGTTCGGCGGAGCGGGCTTCAAAGTCAACGCGTACCCGTACTTCGATGCCCAGACGGGTGGCGTGAGGTTCGAGGCCATGCTCGACACGGTGCAGGGGCTGCCGGCGCAGAGCATCCTCCTGCTGCACCCGTGCTGCCATAACCCGACCGGTGCCGATCTGACGGTGGCGCAATGGGACCGCCTGATCGAAGTGATCAAGGATCGTCAGCTCATTGCGTTCCTGGATATCGCCTATCAGGGTTTCGGCAAAGGCATGGACGAAGACGCCTATGCCATCCGGGCGATGGCCAACGCAGGTATCACAACGCTGGTCAGTAACTCGTTCTCGAAAATCTTCTCGCTGTATGGCGAGCGGGTAGGCGGGCTGTCGGTGGTCTGTGAAGACGCGGCCTCCGCTGCCAACGTATTCGGCCAGCTCAAGGCGACCGTGCGCCGCAACTACTCCAGCCCGCCTGCACATGGCGCGTTTCTGGTGTCGAAAGTGCTCAACACACCGCACTTGCGCGAGCAGTGGCTGGGCGAAGTCGAGGCCATGCGCCTGCGTATCATCGACATGCGCACGCGTCTGGTCGAGGTGCTGGCGCAGAAGGTCTCCGGCCACGATTTCAGCTTTATCCTCAGGCAGAACGGGATGTTCAGCTACACCGGTCTGACCCCGCAGCAAGTCGATGAACTGAAAGATGTTCACGGCATTTACATGCTGCGCAGTGGTCGGGTATGCATGGCCGGTTTGAATGAAGGGAATATCGACAAGGTATGTAACGCAATCGCGAGCCTCTTCGCCCGTTAAATACCCTGCTGGTCGTCTGTTTGCTTCATGGCGGGCGCTTCTGGGCCTATAATGCTCGCCTTTTTTTCGCCCAATGATTTTGCGGAGCTGGTGATGGCCGAACGTAAGGCGTACGTCGAGCGCAATACTCTGGAAACCCAGATCAAAGCCTCGATCAACCTGGATGGTACCGGAAAGGCCCGATTCGATATCGGCGTGCCTTTTCTTGAGCACATGCTCGACCAGATCGCCCGGCACGGGCTGATCGATCTGGACATCGAATGCAAGGGTGACCTGGCAATCGACGACCACCACACGGTGGAAGACGTCGGCATCACCGTGGGCCAGGCGTTCAGCCAGGCGATCGGCGACAAGAAGGGCATTCGTCGTTACGGCCACGCCTACGTGCCGCTCGACGAAGCGCTGTCGCGCGTGGTCATCGATTTCTCCGGGCGTCCGGGCCTGCAGATGCATGTGCCGTACACCCGCGCCACTGTAGGCGGCTTCGACGTGGACCTGTTTCAGGAGTTCTTCCAGGGCTTCGTTAACCACGCGAACGTGACGCTGCACATCGACAACCTGCGTGGCACCAACACTCACCACCAGATCGAGACCGTGTTCAAGGCTTTCGGTCGTGCGCTGCGCATGGCGGTCGAGCTGGATGAGCGTATGGCCGGACAGATGCCATCGACCAAGGGTGTGCTCTGATGCAGACAGTTGCGGTCATCGATTACGGCATGGGCAACCTGCACTCTGTCGCCAAGGCGCTGGAGCATGTGGGCGCAGGCCGTGTGCTGATTACCAGTGACGCCAAGGTGATTCGCGAAGCCGACCGCATCGTTTTTCCGGGTGTGGGCGCGATTCGCGACTGCATGGCCGAGATTCGCCGTCTGGGCTTTGATTCGCTGGTCAGGGAAGTCAGCCAGGACCGTCCGTTTCTGGGGATCTGCGTCGGTATGCAGGCGTTGCTCGACAGCAGCGAGGAGAACGGCGGTGTGGACTGCATCGGCATGTTTCCCGGCCAGGTAAAGTTTTTCGGCAAGGACCTGCACGAAGAGGGCGAGCACCTGAAAGTGCCGCACATGGGCTGGAACCAGGTCGCTCAGGCGGTGGATCACCCGCTGTGGCATGACATTCCTGATCAGGCGCGTTTCTACTTCGTGCACAGTTTCTATATCGATGCCGCCAATCAGCGTCAGGTGGTCGGACGTGGTCACTACGGCCTCGATTTCGCCGCTGCCCTGGCCGACGGTTCGCGTTTTGCGGTGCAATTCCACCCTGAAAAGAGCCACACCCACGGCCTGCAGTTGCTGCAGAACTTCGCCGCCTGGGATGGTCGCTGGTAAGCGCATGAGCAAAGCCAAGGCCAAGCCACCGATTCTGACCCTCTCGCCCGAGCATGAGCAACAGGCGATCGACAAGCTCAAGCGCCTGTTCGCAGAGCGCTTCGAGCTGGATCTGGGCTCGTTCGAAGTGGCTGAAGTCCTCGAGCTGTTCACGCGCGAGATTGCCCCGCACTACTACAATCGCGCCATTTTCGATGTTCAGCAGCAGCTCAAGGAGCGCTTCGAGAGCATCGAAAGTGACTTGTGGGCACTCGAAAAAAATTAGCTAGAAAGCAGCTGCACGCATCAAGCAGCAAGAATGGGTGAGTGCGCATCGTTGCAGCTTGCCGCTCTTTTTGACCAAGGAAAAAGCATGCTGATTATCCCCGCTATCGATCTCAAGGACGGCGCCTGCGTCCGTCTGCGTCAGGGCCGGATGGAAGATTCCACGGTGTTCTCCGATGACCCGGTGGCCATGGCCGCCAAGTGGGTCGAGGGTGGTTGCCGCCGTCTGCATCTGGTCGATCTGAACGGTGCGTTCGAAGGTCAGCCGGTCAATGGTGATGTGGTCACGGCCATCGCCCGACGCTACCCGAACCTGCCAATCCAGATCGGTGGTGGCATCCGTTCGCTGGAAACCATCGAGCATTACGTCAAGGCGGGCGTGAGCTACGTCATCATCGGCACCAAGGCCGTCAAAGAGCCCGAGTTCGTGGCCGAAGCCTGCCGTGCGTTCCCCGGCAAGGTGATTGTCGGTCTGGATGCCAAGGACGGTTTCGTCGCCACCGACGGCTGGGCTGAAGTCAGCTCGGTGCAGGTCATTGATCTGGCCAAGCGTTTCGAAGCCGATGGCGTGTCGGCCATTGTCTACACCGACATCGCCAAAGACGGCATGATGCAGGGCTGTAACATCCCGTTCACCGCGGCATTGGCGGCTGCCACGCGGATCCCGGTGATCGCCTCGGGTGGTATCCATAACCTGGGCGACATCCAGGCGCTGCTGAATGCGAAGGCTCCGGGCATCATCGGCGCGATCACCGGCCGTGCGATTTACGAAGGCACGCTGGATGTGGCCGAAGCTCAGGCGCTCTGCGACCGCGAACAACGCTGAACAGCTGGAGATTGACCCTGTGGCCCTAGCCAAACGCATCATCCCTTGCCTGGACGTCGACAACGGTCGAGTGGTCAAGGGCGTCAAGTTCGAGAACATCCGGGACGCAGGCGATCCGGTGGAAATCGCTCGTCGTTACGATGAGCAGGGTGCCGACGAAATCACCTTCCTCGACATCACCGCCAGCGTCGATGGCCGCGACACTACGCTGCATACCGTCGAGCGCATGGCCAGTCAGGTGTTCATCCCGCTGACCGTTGGTGGCGGCGTGCGCACCGTGCAGGACATCCGCAACCTGCTCAACGCCGGTGCCGACAAGGTCTCGATCAACACGGCCGCGGTGTTCAACCCCGAGTTCGTCGGTGAGGCCGCCGCGCGTTTCGGGTCGCAGTGCATCGTGGTCGCTATCGACGCCAAGAAGGTCTCCGGTCCGGGCGAAACCCCGCGCTGGGAAATCTTCACCCACGGCGGGCGTAAACCCACCGGGCTGGACGCGGTGCTCTGGGCGAAAAAGATGGAAGACCTGGGCGCTGGCGAGATCCTGCTGACCAGCATGGACCAGGACGGCATGAAAAACGGCTTCGACCTGGGCGTCACGCGCGCCATCAGCGATGCGCTGGGTATTCCGGTGATTGCTTCAGGTGGCGTCGGCAACCTCGAGCACTTGGCTGCCGGTGTCATCGAGGGCCACGCCAGCGCTGTGCTGGCGGCGAGTATCTTCCACTTTGGCGAATACACGGTCCCTGAAGCCAAGGCCTACATGGCCAGCCGCGGGATTGTCGTGCGCTGAGTCACGGCGCATGAAAGCGGGCGCCGCTTGTTTCAGGCCAAGGGTTTGAAACAGCCGGCGCTCGCTTTGTTTCAGCCCTGTGGCATTCGAATATTGCCTGTAAGCGACATCGCCGGACAGCGCGCTAGACAGTGCGCCGGGTTCACGGCACTCTGCATGCGTCGTTCACGATCGAGTGCCGGAACATGTTCAAACGCCTATTGCTTGCACTGATCGGGATCGGTGTCTTGTCGAGTGAAGGTGTCCGGGCCAGCGAGTCGACGCCTTATTCCATGGTGTTGCTGACCGAGAACTTCCCGCCGTTCAACATGGCGGTCGACGGCAAGAATTTCGCCCAGGAAAATAACATTGACGGTATCGCCGCCGAAGTGGTGCGCGAGATGTTCAAGCGCGCCAATATCGGCTACAGCATGACGCTGCGCTTTCCGTGGGACCGAGTCTACAAACTGGCCCTGGAAAAGCCCGGTTACGGCGTGTTTTCCACCACCCGCCTGCCCGAACGTGAAAACCTCTTCAAATGGGTCGGCCCGGTAGGTTCCTACGACTGGATCATGTTGGCGCGCGGCGACAGCCCGATCACCTTGACGTCGCTGGAGCAGGCCAGGGATTACCGCATCGGGGCCTACAAGGGCGATGCCATTGGCGAGCGCCTTAGAACCATGGGCTTGAACCCGATCCTGATGTTGCGTGACCGCGACAACGTGAAAAAACTCGCCAACGGCCAGATCGACCTGTGGGCGGTAGGCGATCCGGTTGGCCGCTATCTGGCGAAGCTGGAAGGCGTCACCGGCTTCAAGACAGCGCTGCGGTTCAACAGCGCCGAACTTTACCTGGCGGTCAACAAGAGCACGCCTGACGAGGTCGTCAGACGCCTGCAAAAGGCCCTCGATCAGATGCGCGCTGAAGGCTGGGTCGATGCCGCCAAGGCGCGCTATCAGTAACCGCTCAGCCCGCTGCGGGCGCGTCAGGCGGGCTGTCGACGCTTCGGCTATCGATCAGCGTCGCCGTGCAGTTTGACCCTGACCGGGTGTTGATACAGCCGACGCCGTTCCAGTGGTCGCGCGAGCCGTCGGCGTTGAGCAGGGCTATCGAAGGTGCGAGAGTCATCAGCCCTTCGCCTCCGTCATCATGGTCGGTTTCATCATCAATCCCTGATAAATGTGTCTTGGCCTCCGTCATTGAGGCACCTTCCTTTGAGTCGGAATTGACACGTTCATCAAGGCTGAGACGGTGGTGGACACGGAAAGCAGATTTGCCGGACCTGGCGTATGGAGAGTGCTGACGTGGAAGAGGTGCGATCAGCGATAAATCCCATTCTTGCCATGCGCCGCACTCGCCTGATTGCCGCGTTCGCCGATCATGCTGCGCAGGTCGATCCATTCGACGCCCTGAGCCTTGAGGTTGGGCAGTTCGCGCTCCAGTACATCCAGCGTGACAGGGTAGGGGTGGCCGATAACCACGGCCGAGCCATATTTGCGGGCGATTTTTATCGCGGTCTGCAATTGGCGGGTGATGGCTTCTGCGGTGCGTTCGTCGTCCAGGAATACGTCACGCGAGACGCTGGCCAGCCCGATACGCTGAGCTTCGGCGGCGGCCACGGTTTTCGCGCTGGTGCGGCTGTCTACGAAAAACAGGTGACGACGCTGTAGCTCGGCCATCAGCCAGGTCATGGCGACCGGCTCGGCGGTCATCCGGCTGCCCATGTGGTTGTTGATACCGGCTGCATACGGCACCTTCAGCAGGGCAGCATTGAGACGGCTTTCCAGCTCAGGCAGTGGCAGTTCGGGGTGCCAGGCGTAAGGGCCGGTCGCGGGGTCCATGGGCATGTGCAGCATGACCGTTTTGCCTGCGCGATGGGCCTGGCGGGCAAACTCGGTGGCGTGCGGGGTGTCGGGCATGATCGCCAGAGTAACCGGGCCGGGAAGCGCCAGTGTGCGGCTGTCGCGCTGCGGATTCTGGCCCAGGTCGTCGATGATCAGGCTCAGGTAGGCCTTGGGCGGTTTGCCGCTGCTCTCTGCCGGCGCTGCATGGGCAGCGCCAGTGATCGAGAGGGTCAGCAGCAACAGAGCGAGAAAGCGCATCCGTCAATTGCCGCGGGTGATACTCAGCCCCTTCAGCAGGCTGAGCGCCTGGCTGAGCTGGAAGTCGTCATCCTGCGGACGCGCCTTGGCGGCTGCGCCACCCTTGACGGTCGGTTTGTCCGCGCCGCCGTTGCCATTGCCGAGGTGACCCAGCAGATCGGCTTCCTTGTAGTTCTCGCCGTCTGCTTCGCTGGTGACCTTGGCCCGACGTACCACGATGTCCGGGTTGATGCCCTGGGCCTGGATCGAGCGGCCGTTCGGCGTGTAGTACAGCGCGGTGGTGATCTTCAGGGCGCGATCGTTGTTCAGCGGCAGAACGGTCTGCACCGAGCCTTTGCCGAAGGTGTCAGTGCCCATCAGGATGCCGCGTTTCTGGTCTTGCAGGGCGCCGGCAACGATTTCCGATGCCGAGGCGCTGCCGCCGTTGATCAGTACTACCAAAGGCACGCCTTCGCTGGCGTCTGCCGGGTCTGCCGAGAAGCGCAATTCGGAGTTGGCGATGCGGCCTTTGGTGTAGACGATCAGGCCCTTGGTGAGGAAGTGATCCGCCACCTGCACCGCCGATTGCAGCACGCCGCCCGGGTTGTTGCGCAGGTCGAGAATCAGGCCGCTCATCTTCTTGCCGTTGTCCTTGCGGAATTTGGCCAGTGCCTTGCCGACTTCGTCACCAGTCTTGACCTGGAACTGGGTGATGCGGATGTAGCCGTAGCCATTTTCCAGCATCTGCGCCTTGACGCTCTTGACCTGAATGGTCGCCCGCGCCAGGGTCACGTCAAACGGCGTACCGCCATCGCGGACCAGCGTCAGGGTGATCTTTTCACCGATCTTGCCGCGCATCTTGTCGACCGCTTCCTGCATGTTCTGGCCCTGGGTCGGCGTACCGTTGATCTTCACGATCAGGTCGCCTGCCTCGATGCCAGCCTTGGAAGCCGGTGTGTCGTCGATGGGCGAAACCACCTTGACGAAACCGTCCTCGACGCCGACTTCGATGCCCAGCCCACCGAACTCGCCGCTGGTGCTTTCCTGCAGCTCCTGGAAATCTTCCGGGCCAAGATAGGCGGAGTGCGGATCAAGATTGCTGAGCATGCCCTTGATGGCGTTCTCCAGCAGGGTCTTGTCGTCGACCGGCTCCACGTAGGCCGCCTTGACCCGGTCCATGACCTCGGCAAAGGTGCGCAACTCGTCGAGCGGCAGCGGTGGCTTTGCGGTGGTATTGGTTTTGGCGGGCGAGACTGCTGCAGGCGTGGCTGGCGCGGTCTTTTCGGCAGCTTGCGCCAGCGGCGCGCCGATAACGATGGCAATTGCCAGGGCCAGCGAGGTGAGGCGGGACAAATGCAGCATGTCTAACGAACTCCTACAGATATTGACGCCGACTTATCCTTGAGTGCGGCACCATTGGGCCGGATCGCTGGGGCGACCCTGCTGACGAATAGCAAAGTACAACGCTGCCGTGTCCTGACCGCCACTATTGCCGACCGTGGAAATCGCTTCACCGGCTTTTACAATGTCACCTGCCGACTTGAGCAGGCTCTGGTTGTGCCCGTAAAGGGTCAGATAACCGTTGCCATGGTCGAGAATGACCAGAAGCCCGGCACCGCGCAACCAGTCGGCGAACACCACTCGTCCGCCATGCACGGCACGTACCTGGCTTCCGGCTGCGGCGCTGATCATGACGCCGTCCCATTTGGTCCGTTCGTCATCACCGCGGGCTTCACCGAAACGCGCAAGCAGTCGACCATCGATAGGCCATGGAAGTTTTCCCCTGGCCTCTGCAAAAGGTCCGCCGTAGGAAACTCCGGCACTGGAAACGACTGCGCCGGGGGCTTTGACCGGGCGACGCGGTGCCGGTTCATCATCGCTTTTACTGCTGCTGTTGCTGCTGTTATTGCGGGCGACGGCTTCAGCTTCGCGCTGACGCTTTTCTTCCGCCTCGCGGGCTGCAACCAGCGCCTTCTGGCGAGCTTCTTCGGCTTCACGTGCCTGGCGAGCCAGGGTTTCTTCGATGGTCTTGAGGACCTTGGCCAGGTCGGCCTGATCCTGCTGACGTGCCTGCAGTTTCTGATCGCGGGCCTTGTAGTCCTGATTCAACTTGGCCAGCGCCTGTTGACGTTCCTGGCGAACCTTGGCCAGCTCTTCGCTCTGGCTGTCCAGGTTGCTTTTCTGCACCAGCAGTTGGGCCTGTTGCAGGTCGATGTCTTTTTCGACATTGGCCAGCTGGCGCAGGGTTTCATTGAAATTGCGTAGCTGCTCCAGGCGCGCCTGGCTCAGGTAATCGTAATACGTGAGGGTTCGGGCGAACTTCTCGGGGTGTTGCTGGTTGAGCAGCAGCTTGAGGTACTCCTGGCGGCCACTCTGGTAGGCGGCGCGGGCCTGGATGGCAATCAGGCGTTGCTGTTCAACACGTGCGCTGTTCAGTTTCTTTTTTTCACTGTCGAGCTTTTGCAGCTCGGTTTCCGTCTTTTTTAGTTCCTTTTGCAGGACCTCGACCTGCTTTTCCAACTTGCCCATTTCGGTTTCAGTGGTGCGCAGGTCCTTCTGGACGCCTGCACGTTCTTCCTGAAGCTTGCCCAGGACTTTTTGCAGCTCCGCCACATCCTGACGCGCAGCATCTATCTGTTTTTGGGTTTGCACACGCTCGTCTTCGGCAAACGCCGGATTGAGCAGGCAGATCAGAGCAAGGGCAATCAAGGCGCGAAGCATGTGGGTGGGCGATACCGAGGAATTGTGAGAAAAAATGTCAGGCCTAGTATGCCCGCCATGCGCTGCAAAAAAAACGCCTCGCAACCACTGCTTTGAGGCCTGAAACATAAAAAACCGGCCTTGCCTGATGGCTAAAGGCCGGTTTTGACCGGGTTACTCGTTCACAAGAATCGAGTGACCGGTCATTTCCTGCGGTTTCTCCATGCCCAGCAGATGCAGCATGGTCGGCGCGACATCGGCCAGAACGCCGCCTTGGCGAACTTTCAGCTGACGTTTGCCCACATAAACGAACGGTACCGGCTCGGAGGTGTGCGCGGTGTGCGCCTGGCCGGTGTGGTCGTCAGTCATTTGCTCGACGTTGCCGTGGTCAGCGGTGATAAGCGCTTCACCACCGACTTTTTCCAGCGCCTCGGTGATGCGCCCGACACACACGTCCAGGCATTCCACAGCCTTGATCGCGGCTTCCATGATCCCGCTGTGGCCAACCATGTCGCCGTTGGCGTAGTTGACGACGATCACGTCATAACGCTGATGTTCGATGGCATCGACAATTTTGTCGGTCACTTCCGGTGCGCTCATCTCAGGCTGCAGGTCGTAGGTGGCGACTTTCGGCGACGGGATCAGAATGCGCTCTTCACCCGGGAACGGTTCTTCACGGCCGCCGGAGAAGAAGAACGTGACGTGGGCGTATTTCTCGGTTTCGGCGATACGCAGTTGGGTCTTGCCGTTGGCCGCCAGGTACTCGCCCAGCACGTTTTTCAGGCTGCCTGCAGCAAAAGCGGACGGCGCAGGAATGCTGGCCGCGTATTGGGTCAGCATCACATAGTTGACCTTCGGCTGGCGGGCGCGCTCGAAGTCCTTGAAATCGTCTTCGACGAACACACGAGTCAGTTCACGGGCGCGGTCGGCGCGGAAGTTCATGAACACCACCGCATCGCCATCTTCCACGCGGGCGGCTCCGCCAATGCGCGTGGCTTTGACGAACTCGTCGTTCTCGTCGCGTGCGTAGGCGGCTTCGAGCCCGGCAACGGCGCTGTCTGCGTGGAATTCGGCGGCACTGTCGACGATCAGGTTATAGGCAGACGAAACCCGGTCCCAGCGGTTGTCACGGTCCATGGCGAAGTAGCGGCCGACGATCGTGGCGGTACGGCCCTTGCCCAGACGGGCGAAGGTTGAGTCCATTAGCTCGAGGGATTTCTTCGCGCTGCGCGGTGGCGTGTCGCGACCGTCGAGGAAGGCGTGCAGGTAGATTTTTTCTGCACCGCGTTTGACCGCCAGTTCAGCCATCGCAACCAGATGATCCTGGTGGCTGTGTACACCACCATCGGACAGCAGGCCCATGATGTGCACGGCCTTGCCGGCGCCGACGGCTTTATCCACGGCGGCGCAAATGGTCGGGTTTTCGAAGAACTCGCCATCGCGAATCGCTTTGGTCACCCGAGTGAAGTCCTGATACACCACACGCCCGGCCCCCAGGTTCATGTGCCCGACCTCGGAGTTGCCCATCTGCCCGTCCGGCAGACCGACATCCATGCCCGACCCGGAAATCAGGCCATTGGGCATGGTTTGGTAGAGACGATCCATGACCGGCATCTTCGCGGCCAGAATGGCATTGCCCTTGTGGCTTTCGCTGTGTCCGAAGCCATCCAGGATGATAAGAACCAGAGGTTTTGGCGTGGCAGTCATAGAACCCACTCGATGCTGATTGGATAAAGAGATGAACAAAGTACAAGGGAACGGCATTTTAAGGACAAGTTCAAACGGCGTCACTGCCGTACGGACTTTGGCCGACCTTGGCTGCTGTGTATACTGGCCGACATTTTAACGCCCTGGAACCTACTGATGGTTGCTCACCTGCTTGAATTCGCCACTAACCACTATTTGATCACCGGTGCCTTCGTCATTCTGCTGGGACTGCTGATTGCTTACGAAATGAGCAAGGGCGGCGCCAGCCTGAGCACTCGCGAGCTGACCGCACTGGTCAACAGCGATCAGGGCGTGGTCATCGACGTGCGCTCGAAAAAGGATTACACCGCAGGGCACATCGTCGGCTCCCTGAATTTCCCACAGGACAAGGTACTGACCCGTACCGCCGAACTGGAGAAATACAAGGACAAGACGTTGATCATAGTCGATGCAATGGGGCAGCATGCTGGCACCACCGCCCGCGAGCTGCTCAAGTCCGGCTTCAAGGCGGCCAAGCTGTCCGGCGGCATTTCCAGCTGGCGCGGCGATAACCTTCCTCTGGTGAAGTGAACATGGCTCAAGTCATCGTCTATTCCAGCGACTACTGCCCGTATTGCATACGTGCCAAACAGCTTCTGCAGAGCAAGAGCGTGGCCTTCGAGGAAATCCGCGTCGACGGCAAGCCGCAGCTGCGTGCCGAAATGACCAAGAAGGCCGGTCGTACTTCCGTACCGCAAATCTGGATCGGCTCGACCCACGTGGGCGGCTGCGATGACCTGTTTGCTCTGGAGCGTGCCGGCAAGCTCGATGCGCTGCTGGCCTGATATCCCTTAATCTTTCAGCCTAATCTGACAAGGATCCGAGATGACCGATCAACCGAACAACGACGCCGTTGCCAACGAAGAAAACGGCCCACAATTCTCCCTGCAGCGTATCTACGTTCGCGACCTGTCGTTCGAAGCGCCAAAAAGCCCGGCGATCTTCCGCCAGGAGTGGACGCCGACCGTCAGCCTGGACCTCAACACCCGTCAGAAGCAGCTGGAAGGTGATTTCTACGAAGTCGTGCTGACCCTGTCCGTGACCGTCAACAACGGCGACGAAGTTGCCTTCATCGTTGAAGTGCAACAGGCCGGTATCTTCCTGATCAAGGGCCTGGACGACGGCGCAATGAGCCACACCCTCGGCGCATTCTGCCCGAACATCCTGTTCCCTTACGCTCGCGAAGCCATCGACAACCTGGTCGTACGTGGCTCGTTCCCTGCGCTGATGCTGGCTCCGGTGAACTTCGACGCCCTGTACGCGCAAGAACTGCAACGCATGCAGGAAGCTGGCGAAACGCCGACTGTTCAGTAAGCGTTACCGCTGCAAACAAAAAGCGCCTTTCGGGGCGCTTTTTTTGTGTCTGTTCAAGAATGGCGGCTGGGCCAAATGGATGCTTTTTATCGCGAAGGAACCCGACGAAGTCGGGCCGGAAACAGGAGCGAAGGACTTTGCTCACTTTGGTCCCTCAAAGTGAGTCGCCGAGGGGCGAAAAGGTGACCTGAGTCGAGCCTGAATCTCACTGAATCGCAGAACCGCTGTGTGATGCGGAGCATCAGTCTGATTAAGCAAATGCCACACTTAGGCCTAAGCAAATCCGTGCTGACGCCATGCCTCATAGACGGCCACGGCCACCGTGTTGGACAGATTCAAGCTACGGCAGCCCTCACGCATGGGCAGTCGCAGGCGATGCTCGCTGCTCAGCGAGTCAAGAATATCGGCGGGCAGGCCACGGCTTTCCGGACCGAACAGAAAGGCATCGCCTGGCTCAAAGCTCGCATCATGAAAAGGCCGCGAGCCTTTGGTGGTGAAGGCAAACAACCTCGGGTTGCCGATCTTCTCCAGGCAGCTTGCCAGGTCAGCATGTGTCTGCAGCGTGGCATACTCGTGATAATCGAGCCCGGCACGGCGCAGGCGCTTGTCGTCCAGCTCGAAACCCAAGGGTTTGATCAAATGCAGGGTGCAGCCACTGTTGGCGCATAGCCTGATGACATTGCCGGTATTCGGCGGAATTTCTGGTTGAAAAAGGATGACGTGAAACATGCACGGCTCCGAACGAAAGGACGGGATGCATTCTACCCTTGAAGAGGACCCGAGACCGAAGCTATGGCCGCGTGTTCTTGGTTCCATGGCGATTGTCGGGTTTACCGTGGGCACGATTATCGGCCGTCTGCAGCAACCTGACCCGGTTGAACTGGAGCAGATCGAAGAATTGCCTGCCGGTCTGGCGCTCTGGTTCAACGAAGAACCGAAGTATCGCGGCGCGACGGTGGATGGTGCCGTGGTACTCAACGTCGATGCGTCAGGACAGCCGTGGACGGGCCAACTGAGGTTCGACAATAGGGTTGCGCGCTGGAAGGTGGAACGGGGAGAGAAGGGGTTGGTGCTGACGCTCCTGGCAGCCCGTCCACTTCATGGCGACTGGCGCACTGAGAAGGTGGACGGGCGCTGGAGACTGGAGGTCAGTCTCCGGGAGGAATAAAAGAGGGGAATCCCCGGCCTGCCTGTACCAAGGTCCCCAAAACTGGTGATGCAATACCTATTGCAGGGGGCGTGCCAGTTTTCAAATCGTTTCAGAAAAAACGCATCCGCGTGTGAGACGGGTCCTCTCTGTGTGATGCCATGCTTTATTTGTGCGGCGCATAACTCTTTGAATTATAAATATTTATACATGTTCTTCGAGTGCCGAAGGTGATTTGGCTATAGAACGGAGCCGTAGTGCAGCGTCGCTCATCCCTCGTAACGTAGTACATGTTCCAGCCTTTCGGTTTTCAGGAGTGCACTCAATTTGCGCACCACGAGGGTGCAAAAAACCATACTGATGCACTCATTCATTCGAACTCGATGATGGACCGTCCCAGTCTCATGCATAAATGAGCTGTTTGCGCATTGGCCAATCAGCTGGCTGTTACAGCGCCCGACACCAGAATTGCCTTTTTGTTCACGTGGGCTACAGTGAAGGACGGCTCGGAAGGCCGAAAAACGCTTGAAAATGGCCCAAAAAAGCAAAGTGAAAAAAAATTTTTGTGCTTGAACGAGGTGCGCCGTCAAAGTGATGACAACTGTCACATTAACTGACTAATCTCCCCGAAGTTCCCGTAATACAAGGCTTTCGTCAGTTTTGCATCTGTACTCTACTGGCGGAGATCGAGACCGGTGAAGGTGCATTTTTCCGGTCGGGCGCACGAAAATGATAGATCTGACGAACGGTACCAAAATAAGTTTTGGGAAATGGGTAGTTAGGTCGATACACTCCGTGACGTCTTTGCTGACACGAGTTGTGACATATGACTGGATGTTCTCAAGATTCCAGCGATGGTTTCTTCAGCGCATAAGGGTATTGCACCAACGTGTTGTCATCGACAAAAGCGGTCTAGTCAAAAGTCAGGGCGAACAGAATCCATTGATCTCGGATCGGGACTGTCGCCTATCGCTAATCTGTGGGTCAGGGCCAAGCCCGGCACCATGGATATAAAAAATTAGATTCACGAGGAGCGTAGTAATGAAGAAGTCCACCCTGGCTTTGGCCGTCACCGTTGGTGTATTGGCTCAGCAGGCCAGCGCAGCTGGTTTCCTGGAAGACAGTAAAGCGTCCGTCAGTTCTCGTACCCTGTATTTTGACAACGATTTCCGCGAAGGCACTACCCACAACAACCGTGAGACGGCCACTGGCCTGAAATTCGACTACCTGTCGGGCTTCACTCAAGGTACTGTCGGTTTTGGTCTGGACGTCCAGGGCTTGGTCGGTGTTCACCTTGATGGCGGCCGTGGCAACCACGCTCCTGCAGCGAACGGCGGCATTCTGCCTACCGACAGCGACGGTTCTGCTGTCAGCGAATGGAGCCGTCTGGGCGCCAACGGCAAGGTACGCTTCTCGAAAACCGAGCTGAAAGTCGGTAACGCATTGGCACCTAACCTGCCAATTCTGGTCAGCAACGATGGTCGTCTTCTGCCTCAGGCTTTCCAGGGCGGCATCCTGACTTCCAAGGATCTGGACAACGTCACCTTCACTGCCGGTCAGCTGAACAAATCCATCGGCCGTGCTTCGAGCAACTGGACTGACCTGTCCATTGCCGGCGCTTCCGAGACTGCCGATCAGTTCCGCTTCGCCGGTGCTGACTGGAAAGTCACCAAAGACCTGACCCTGCAGTACTACTACGCGAATCTGGAAGACTTCTACAAGCAGCACTTCCTCGGCTTGGTACACGTTTACCAAATCGACGCCAACCAGTCCTTCAAGACTGACCTGCGTTATTTCAACAGCAGCTCTGACGGCAAAAACAGCGACGCAGCAACCGGCTACCGTTTCAACAACAACAACGGTTATGCCAAGAACGCTGGCGAAGTGGATAACTCCACCTGGTCCGCCATGTTTACCTACGCCCTGGGCGGCCATGCGTTCATGGTTGGCCATCAGCAGATTGGCGATGACGGCGGCATGGTTTTCCTGAACCAAGGCAACGTCACCAAGAACGGCACCAGCACTTCGAGTCTTGAAGGCAACGGCGGTTCGAGCTTCTACCTGTTCACTGACTCGATGATCAACGGCTTCAACCGCGCGGGTGAAAACACCACGTTCGGTCAGTACTCGTATGACTTCGCCAAGGTGGGTGTTCCAGGCCTGAAAGCAGCCATCGCTTACCTGCACGCAGACGACATTCGTGATCGCACTACCGGTAAAGAAGAATATTCCGAGTGGGAAACCGACATGCGCGTTGACTACGTGATCCAGAGCGGTCCGATGAAAGGTTTTGGCACCACCCTGCGTCACGGTACTTACCGTGCGGATGGCGACCTGAACAACTCGACCAACACCGATCAAACCCGTCTGATCTTCAACTACACCTACAACTTCATGTAAGTGTATTGATGCTCAAAGAGACCCCGCCCCGTGCGGGGTTTCTTTTGCCTGTTTTTGATATTCCTGACAGGTCTATAAGGCGCATTATTTATTCTTTTTAACTTTCCTCGACAGGGCGCACAGTAGTGCTATACCAAGGCCTACCTGATAAAGACAAGGAGCAACACCATGACACTGCGACTTGGCGAAATCGCCCCTGACTTCGAGCAGGAATCCAGCGAGGGTCGTATCCGATTTCATGAATGGCTCGGCAACAGCTGGGGTGTGTTGTTTTCTCATCCGGCTGACTTCACGCCGGTGTGCACCACAGAACTGGGTTTCACCGCCAAATTGAAAGACGAGTTCGCCAAGCGCAGCGTAAAAGCCATTGCGCTGTCGGTGGACCCGGTCGATTCGCACATCAAGTGGATCGACGATATCAACACCACGCAAAACACCCTGGTCAACTTCCCGATTCTGGCCGATGCCGACCGCAAGGTCTCCGACCTGTACGACCTGATTCATCCCAATGCCAACGACACACTGACTGTGCGCTCGCTGTTCGTGATCGATCCGAACAAGAAGGTGCGTCTGACGATCACCTATCCGGCCAGCACCGGGCGTAACTTCCACGAGATTCTGCGCGTTATCGACTCTCTGCAATTGACCGACAACTACAAGGTCGCCACGCCCGCCAACTGGGTGGACGGTGATGACGTAGTGATCGTGCCGTCGATCAAGGATGAAGCCGAGATCAAGCAACGCTTTCCCAAGGGCTATAAGGCAGTCACGCCCTATCTACGCCTGACACCACAGCCAAACCGCTGATTTTCGATCTACCAAGCGTGGGGTTATTCGGGCCGATTTATCGGCCCTTTTTTATTGTTCCCTGCCGCTTGCTGCGTCGCTTGATCAACCGCGGACGCAGAGCATGGGCACGATAGCTGAGATTATCGTTCCTCACGCTCCAGCCTGGGAATGCAGGTCGTGACGCTCTGCGTCACAGGTCCGTAACGCGCAGGCAACGGCACTTCCCTTATATTCGCTTATGGAATAACTAAATGAATAAATAAGATTTATAGATATAAAAAAGGGCTGTTAATGTCGTGCCTATTCCCACCTTGCTCGTCCCTCACCGTTCGAGCAGGGGATCACCCCAAATAGGTAAAGGAGCGCATATGCGCACTGTCATTTTGCGTCGAAGCCTTGTCGCGCTGTTTGCTGCTGCGGTCGCTCTTGGTGCGGTCACTCAGGCCCAGGCGGAAGATCTGCGCATCGGTTACCAGAAGTACGGCACGCTGGTGCTGCTCAAGGCCAAGGGCTCGCTGGAAAAGCGTCTGGCCGAGCAGGGCGTTAAAGTCCAGTGGACCGAGTTCCCCGGTGGCCCTCAACTGCTTGAAGGCCTGAATGTCGGTTCCATCGACTTCGGCGTCACCGGCGAAACGCCGCCAGTCTTCGCTCAGGCCGCAGGCGCGGATCTGCTGTATGTAGCCTATGAGCCGCCAGCACCGACCAGTGAAGCCATCCTGGTCCCAAAAGACTCCCCGATCACCTCGGTCAAAGACCTGAAGGGCAAGAAAGTCGTCCTCAATAAAGGCTCGAACGTCCATTACCTGCTGGTCAAGGCACTGGAAGATGCCGGCCTGAAATACACCGATATCCAGACCGTCTTCCTGCCTCCGGCCGATGCGCGTGCCGCTTTCGAGCGCGGCAGCGTGGATGCCTGGGTCATCTGGGACCCTTACCAGGCCGCAGCTGAAAAGCAATTGCAGGCGCGGACCTTGAAAGACGGCACCGGCATTGTCGACAACCATCAGTTCTATCTCGCCACCAAGCCATACGCGCAGAAAAACCCCAAGGTCATTCAGGCCCTGATCGAGGAGGTCCGTGCGGTGGGCGAATGGTCCAAGGCCAATCCCGATGAAGTGACCCAACAGGTCGCACCGTTGCTGGGGCTGCCGGCCGACATCACCCTGACTTCAGTGAAGCGTCAGGGCTACGGCGCGCAGTTCCTGACCCCGCCGGTGGTGGCGGCACAGCAGAAAATCGCTGACACCTTCTACCAGCTCAAGCTGATTCCGAAGCCGCTCAGCATTGCTGATGTGGTCTGGACACCCCCTGCTGCTGTTGCTCAAGCACAGTGATCGTCAGGCCCTTCGAGGAGACAACTCCATGAGCCTCAGTGCTTCGCAACGCATCGTTCATCGACTGGCGCCTTGGGCACTTCCAGTGCTGTTGTTGGCAGCCTGGCAGCTGTCGGTCAGCGCCGGCTGGTTATCCACACGCATTCTGCCCGCACCCAGCGCGGTCATCGAAGCGGGGATAAACCTGGTCGCCAGCGGCGAAATCTGGACGCACCTGGCGATCAGCGGCTGGCGCGCCGGGATCGGATTCGCCATTGGCGGCGGCATCGGTCTGGCGCTGGGCTTCATCACCGGCCTGAGCAAATGGGGCGAGCGTCTGCTGGACAGCTCGGTGCAGATGATCCGTAACGTGCCGCACCTGGCGCTGATTCCGCTGGTCATTCTGTGGTTCGGCATTGATGAGACCGCCAAGATATTCCTTGTCGCGCTGGGCACCCTGTTCCCGATTTATCTGAACACCTACCACGGCATCCGCAACATCGATCCGGCACTGGTAGAAATGTCCCGCAGCTATGGCCTGTCAGGTTTCAGCCTGTTCCGTCATGTGATCCTGCCGGGCGCCATGCCTTCGATTCTGGTCGGCGTGCGCTTTGCGCTGGGCTTCATGTGGCTGACGCTGATCGTCGCGGAAACCATTTCTGCCAGCTCCGGCATCGGCTACCTGGCGATGAATGCGCGGGAGTTTCTGCAAACCGACGTCGTGGTGCTGGCCATCGTGTTGTATGCCGTACTCGGCAAGCTGGCCGATCTGGCGGCGCGAGGCCTGGAACGTGTCTGCCTGCGCTGGCACCCGGCCTATCAAGTGAGCAAAGGCGGTGCCGCATGACCAGTCTGAAACAGCAACCTCCACACTTGCTGCGTGGCATCCCGCTGGCAGTACGCAAGCTGAAAAAAGCGTTCGGTGCCCGTGAGGTGCTCAAGGACATCGACCTGCACATCCCTGCCGGTCAGTTCGTCGCCATCGTCGGCCGCAGCGGTTGTGGCAAAAGCACACTGTTGCGTCTGCTCGCCGGCCTCGACAAACCAACGCAAGGCCAGCTGCTTGCCGGCTCTGCACCATTGGACGATGCCCGCGAAGACACGCGATTGATGTTTCAGGAAGCGCGCTTGCTGCCCTGGAAAAAGATCATCGACAACGTCGGCCTCGGGTTGAGCGGCGACTGGCGGGCGCAGGCCCTCGAAGCGCTTGAGGCCGTCGGCCTCGCCGAGCGCGCCAATGAGTGGCCTGCCGCATTGTCCGGCGGCCAAAAGCAGCGCGTTGCCTTGGCTCGTGCACTGATTCATAAGCCGCGTCTGCTGTTGCTCGACGAGCCGTTGGGCGCGCTGGATGCCCTGACCCGGATCGAAATGCAGCAACTGATCGAAAAGCTGTGGGGCCAGTATGGTTTCACGGTGCTGCTGGTAACCCACGACGTCAGCGAGGCCGTGGCCATTGCCGACCGGGTGATCCTGATCGAAGAGGGGCAGATCGGTCTCGATCTGCTGGTCGACCTGCCACGTCCGCGTGTTCGTGGTTCGCACCGCCTTGCGGCGCTGGAGGCTGAAGTGCTCAACCGTGTGCTGGCCCTGCCGGGTTCGCCACCTGACCCGGAACCGTTTTCGCCACTGCCTACGCAATTGCGCTGGGCAAATTAACCCTGATACCCAAAGGAAGACATGCCATGACTATTAAAGCCATCAACGTTCGCAATCAGTTCAAAGGCACCATCAAGGAAATCGTCCACGGCGACGTACTGTCGGAAATCGACGTACAGACCGCGTCGGGTGTCGTGACCTCGGTCATCACCACCCGCTCGGTCAAGGAGCTGGAGCTGGTCGTCGGCAGCGAAGTCATCGCCTTCGTGAAGTCCACTGAAGTCTCCATCGCCAAGCTGTAAACGATGGGCAAAAAACACCCTGGACGGTCCTGACCCTCCGGGGTTTTTTGCTTTTTACCTAGCAGTTATGTGAGGTAGCGACGTAGCGGTTTTGCCGGATGCTGACAGCTGGCTCTATTTGAAGAAACTGCCATGACCTCTTCAACCCAGTAAAGCAGCTTCATCGAGGCCGAGTAAAAGACGAGGAGGGCATCAAATAGGCTTTGCCAGAAGAGATCCTGTCGTGAGGAGTGCACGCCAAAAATATTATGCTGCACTTAAAGCTGCCGGTATTAAAAAGCCTAAGCCTGACAGTTCTATTTATATCAATGGCACGCTAGAAGCTGAAGCTTTCGCTGCAAGAATTAAGTATTTTCAAGAGAAGATAAATTATAGGTCCAGGATTGAAGGTACGGATAATTAGAATTCAACCACCTATGCTGATCAGGTCGCGGCATTGAAGCGAGAAAAAAGAGACCAGGCTAAGTATCTACAGAACCCGAGAGAAAAAATAAATCCACTCGGTCGTAATTCTCAATCTGCCCTCTTCACTAAAAACACCGGCAAATACAACCCCAGATAAGCATCAAATACCCGCATCCCTTCCTCGGCCATGCGTGGTGTGATCTCGTCATGCAACTGCACCGAACGCGCATACACGCGATCCCCCAGTTCCATGGCCAGCGCAAACACGTCTACATCGTCCGGCAGTGCGGGCAACTGAAAGTGGCGGTCAAACACTTCAAGCATCAAGTGCCCCAGCTCAATATCGTGCTGGCGGTCGGCCTGGTTGATTTCGGTCAGGCCGTGCTGGGCAAGGATCAATTGGCGGGCGGCGGCGTCGGCGTTGTAGATGGCCAGCATGCGCAGTTCGACGATGCGTGACAGGTCGCGCCAAGTGGCGAGCTGGTCGTGATCGATGGGGGCCTGCAGCGACGCGCGAAAGGCGGCGTGGATGTCGGCGGTCAGTGCTTCAAGCAGTGCAGGGACGCTGGCGAAGAAGTGGTACACCGACGAGGGCGGAATGCCGGCTCGCTCGGCAACGCTGTAAATCGACAGGCTGGCCACTCCTTGTTCGGCAAGCAGCGTGCGCGCGGCGTCGAGAATCGAATCGATTCTGGCTTGGCTGCGTGCTTGAGGTTTGCGAGGCGTGGCGGGGCGTGTCATGGGCGTGGCTCTTGGTTGGGCTGCGGGCATTGTAAGGGATTCTGACGGGATGAATCGCTGTCGTCGCCAAACGATCATCGCTCCCACGCTGGAACGATAGGTGCCGGGGGGTGCACACCAAACAAAAACGCCGCAAGGCTCAAAGCCTGCGGCGTTTTTTACTACTCGGCCTCAATCAGACCGTATGCAGATACCAGTTGTACTCGAGGTCGGAGATGGAGTGTTCGAACTCTTCCAGCTCGCTCTCCTTACAGGCCACGAAGATGTCGATGTATTTCGGGTCGATGTACTTGGCCATCACCGGGTTGTCGTCCAGCTCGCGCAGTGCATCACGCAGGTTGTTCGGCAGGCTTTGTTCATGTTGCTCGTAGGAGTTGCCTTCTACCGGGGCGCCAGGCTCGACCTTGTTGACCAGGCCGTGGTGCACGCCCGCCAGGACCGAAGCCATCACCAGATACGGGTTGGCATCGGCACCGGCAACGCGGTGTTCGATACGTACCGCGTCGGCGGTGCCGGTCGGTACGCGAACGGCGACCGTACGGTTGTCCAGACCCCAGGTCGGCGAGTTGGGCACATAGAACTGCGCACCGAACCGGCGATACGAGTTGACGTTCGGGCACAGGAAAGCCATTTGTGCCGGCAGGGTCTCGAGCACACCGCCGATTGCATGACGCAATGCGGCGTTCTGCTCGGGATCCTCGCTGGTGAAGATGTTCTTGCCATCGCGATCCAGGATCGAGATGTGAACGTGCAGACCATTACCCGCCTGACCCGGATAGGGCTTGGCCATGAAGGTCGTGTCCATCTCGTGATCGTAGGCGATGTTCTTGATCAGGCGCTTGAGCAATACGGCGTAATCGCACGCCTTGATCGCGTCGGCGACGTGGTGCAGGTTGACTTCGAACTGAGCTGGGGCGCTTTCCTTGACAATGGCGTCGGCAGGAATGCCTTGTTCCTTCGCACCTTCGAGGATGTCCTGAAGGCAGTCGACGTATTCGTCGAGGTCGTCGATCAGGTAGACCTGTGTCGAGTGCGGGCGTTTGCCGGAGATCGGCGAGCGGGGCGGTTGTGGGCGACCGTTCACGTTCTCCTGATCGATCAGGTAGAACTCCAGCTCGAACGCTGCGCAGATGGTCAGGCCCATTTCGTCGAATTTGGCGACGACCTGGCGCAATACTTCACGCGGGTCGGCGAAAAACGGGTCGCCTTCGAGTTCGTGCATGGTCATCAGCAACTGCGCGGTAGGGCGCTTTTGCCATGGCTCGTTGCACAGGGTGTCAGGGATGGGATAACAGATTCGGTCAGCATCACCGATGTCCAGGCCCAGGCCGGTGCTTTCCACCGTGGAGCCATTGATATCCAGAGCAAATAAAGAGGCAGGCAGGTTGATGCCCTTCTCGTAAACCTTATGGAGGCTGGTGCGTTCGATGCGTTTGCCACGCACCACACCATTCATATCTGCAATCAGAAGGTCAACGTACAGAACCTCAGGATGTTCCTTAAGGAACGCGTTCGCTTCGTTAAGCTGAACGGCACGCGGGGGTACCGACATGATGCAACACCTTTGTTGTTAAAAATATCAATCATCAATGATTGCGGATCTCAGTCAATCCGAAAGCCATGATGAAGTCAATAGAGCCTTTTTTTGCCCTAAAACTGCGCCATATGGCCTTTTTTGCCGCTATTTAGGGCGTTTTATTCCGTTTCTGACCGCTGTTAAATACGAGCTAGAGCGGCCTGTCTTCTATTTTTAACGGGTTGTTGTATAAAAAAATGAACGAGGCTAAGCTCGATCGCAACCCAGTAGAGCAACAATAGCGGGGGTCCTATGCTTCACCTTTCCCTGGTCGACACGCGACTATCAAGTCCGTACAGCGCTCATCATGCCTGTGATATCGGTGCTCGTGGTGGGTTGCCACACTGTGCGACACCCCTGAACGGCTATCGAAGCCAGTCTGCTCTACTCTCAGCGCTGGACATTACCACTATAACGGCGTCGTCAGTGTGACCGCTGCCGTCTGGAAATCCGGCCCCGCAGCTGTCACCTTACCCCTAATCGGCGTCTGCCGAAACGAGTTGTACATCATGACGCCGATGCGTCTGGAACGCCTGATCACGATCAGGACAATAAAACCCTGAGGTATTTATGAGTACCAACCTCGACCAGCTCACCGATTGGTTGAAAGAACACAAGATTACCGAAGTCGAATGCATGATGTCCGACCTCACCGGGATTACGCGCGGCAAGATCTCGCCGACCAACAAGTTCATCGCTGAAAAAGGCATGCGCCTGCCTGAAAGCGTGCTGTTGCAGACGGTGACCGGCGACTACGTAGAAGACGATATCTACTACGAGCTGCTGGACCCGGCTGACATCGACATGATCTGCCGTCCCGACCAGAACGCGGTGTATCTGGTGCCCTGGGCGGTCGAGCCCACTGCGCAGGTGATTCACGACACCTACGACAAGCAGGGCAACCCCATCGAGCTGTCGCCGCGCAACGTGTTGAAGAAGGTCCTCAAGCTTTACGCCGATCAGGGCTGGCAGCCAATCGTGGCGCCGGAGATGGAGTTCTACCTGACCAAGCGTAGCGACGACCCGGACTATCCGCTACAGCCACCGATCGGGCGCTCCGGGCGACCGGAAACCGGGCGTCAGTCGTTCTCGATCGAAGCGGCCAACGAATTCGATCCGCTGTTCGAAGACGTCTATGACTGGTGCGAACTGCAGAACCTGGACCTGGACACGCTGATCCACGAAGACGGCACGGCGCAGATGGAAATCAACTTCCGTCACGGTGATGCCCTGTCGCTGGCCGACCAGATTCTGGTGTTCAAGCGCACCATGCGCGAAGCCGCCCTCAAGCACGACGTCGCGGCAACCTTCATGGCCAAGCCGATGACCGGCGAGCCAGGCAGTGCCATGCACTTGCACCAGAGCATCATCGACATCGAGACCGGCAAGAATATCTTCTCCAACGAAGACGGAACCATGAGCGAGCTGTTTCTGAACCACGTCGGTGGTCTGCAGAAGTTCATCCCCGAGCTGTTGCCGCTGTTCGCACCCAACGTCAACTCGTTCCGGCGCTTTCTGCCCGACACTTCGGCGCCAGTGAACGTCGAGTGGGGCGAAGAGAATCGCACCGTCGGCCTGCGTGTGCCGGACGCCGTACCGCAGAACCGTCGCGTGGAAAACCGTTTGCCGGGTGCCGATGCCAACCCTTATCTGGCCATCGCCGCCAGTCTGCTGTGCGGCTTCATCGGCATGGTCGAAGGCATCAACCCGAGCGCACCGGTGGTCGGGCGGGGTTACGAGCGGCGTAATCTGCGTCTGCCGTTGACCATCGAAGACGCGCTGGAGCGTATGGAAAACAGCAAGACCATCGAAAAATACCTGGGCAAGAAATTCATCATCGGTTACGTCGCAGTCAAGCGCGCCGAGCATGAAAACTTCAAGCGCGTGATCAGTTCGTGGGAGCGGGAATTCCTGCTTTTCGCCGTCTGATCACGCAGAGCGCCGCTGCGATTGATGCGCTGCGCTCTGCCTACTGACCTGATCAAAGGAAGTGCTGCATGAGTGCCAACAACCCGCAAACCCTCGAATGGCAGGCCCTGAGCAGCGAGCATCACCTGGCACCGTTCAGCGACTACAAACAATTGAAAGAGAAAGGCCCGCGCATCATCACCCGTGCCGAAGGCGTTTATCTGTGGGACAGCGAGGGCCACAAGATCCTCGATGGCATGTCCGGCCTGTGGTGTGTGGCCATCGGTTATGGCCGCGAAGAACTGGCCGACGCAGCCAGCAAACAAATGCGCGAGCTGCCGTACTACAACCTGTTTTTTCAGACCGCCCACCCGCCCGTGCTGGAGTTGGCCAAGGCCATTTCCGAGATTGCACCGCAGGGCATGAACCATGTGTTCTTCACCGGTTCTGGCTCTGAAGGCAATGACACGATGCTGCGCATGGTTCGTCATTACTGGGCGCTGAAAGGCCAGCCGAACAAGAAAACCATCATCAGCCGCGTCAATGGCTACCACGGCTCCACCGTCGCCGGTGCCAGCCTGGGTGGCATGACGTACATGCACGAGCAGGGCGACCTGCCGATTCCGGGGGTGGTGCACATTCCCCAGCCATACTGGTTCGGCGAAGGCGGCGACATGACGCCGGACGAGTTCGGTATCTGGGCTGCCGAGCAACTGGAAAAGAAAATTCTCGAACTGGGCGTCGAGAACGTCGGTGCGTTCATTGCCGAGCCGATCCAGGGCGCTGGCGGTGTGATCGTCCCGCCCGATTCCTACTGGCCGAAGATCAAGGAAATCCTTTCCCGCTACGACATCCTGTTCGCCGCCGATGAGGTGATTTGTGGTTTCGGGCGTACCGGTGAGTGGTTCGGTAGCGATTTCTACGGCCTCAAGCCGGACATGATGACCATCGCCAAAGGCCTGACCTCCGGTTATGTACCGATGGGCGGCCTGATCGTGCGCGATGAAATCGTCGCGGTGCTCAATGAGGGCGGCGATTTCAATCATGGCTTTACCTACTCCGGGCACCCGGTGGCTGCGGCGGTGGCGCTGGAGAACATCCGTATCCTGCGCGAAGAAAAGATCGTCGAACGGGTCAGGTCGGAAACGGCACCGTATTTGCAAAAGCGTTTGCGTGAGTTGAGCGATCATCCGCTGGTGGGCGAAGTCCGGGGTGTCGGTTTGCTGGGGGCCATCGAGCTGGTGAAGGACAAGACCACCCGCGAGCGCTATACCGACAAGGGCGCGGGAATGATCTGTCGAACCTTCTGCTTCGACAATGGCCTGATCATGCGGGCTGTGGGCGATACCATGATCATTGCGCCACCGCTGGTGATCAGTTTTGCGCAAATCGATGAGCTGGTCGAGAAGGCGCGCAAATGCCTGGATCTGACGCTGGCGGTGTTGCAGGGCTGAAAACGCAAAAAAAGCGTCGATTCAAGCGCAATGTGCATTGTTTGAGGGGCTTCGGCTTGAAAGCCTGCCCAGGAAGTTGCCAGACTAATGGCTACACGCCGCTAACTGACGGTCAGTGATAAAAATACATTGGAGCTACGCATGAAAAAATTTGGCAAGACCCTTCTCGCGCTGTCCCTGATGGGCGTTGTGGCCACTGCTGCGCAGGCCGATGACAAAGTGCTGCACGTCTATAACTGGTCCGATTACATCGCGCCGGACACCGTTGCCAAATTCGAGAAAGAATCGGGCATCAAGGTGGTCTACGACGTTTTCGACAGCAACGAGACGCTTGAAGCCAAATTGCTTGCTGGCAAATCCGGCTATGACATCGTCGTGCCCTCCAACAACTTCCTGGCCAAGCAAATCAAGGCCGGCGTTTATCAGGAGCTGGACAAGTCCAAGCTGCCGAACTGGAAGAACCTCAACGAATCGCTGCTCAAGGCCGTGTCGGTCAGCGATCCGGACAACAAGCATGCATTCCCGTACATGTGGGGTTCGATCGGTATCGGCATCAACCCGGACAAGGTCAAGGCTGCGCTGGGCGCCGATGCGCCGGTCAATTCCTGGGACCTGCTGTTCAAGCCGGAGAACGCTGCCAAGCTGAAGTCGTGCGGCATCAGCTTCCTCGATTCGCCGACCGAAATGCTGCCGATTGCCTTGCATTACCTGGGCTACCCGACCGATTCTCAGGACAAGAAGCAGCTCGCCGAAGCTGAAGCGCTGTTCATGAAGATTCGTCCATCGATTGGCTATTTCCACTCGTCCAAGTACATCTCGGACCTTGCCAATGGCAACATCTGCGTCGCAGTCGGCTATTCGGGTGATATCTACCAGGCCAAATCCCGCGCTGCTGAAGCCGGTGGCAAGGTGAAGGTTGCCTACAACATTCCGAAAGAAGGCGCCGGCAGCTTCTATGACATGGTCGCCATTCCCAAGGATGCCGAAAACGTCGAGGGTGCCTACAAGTTCATGACCTTCCTGATGAAGCCGGAAATCATGGCCGAGATCACTAACGCCGTACGCTTCCCGAACGGTAACGCGGCGGCTACGGCGCTGGTCGACAAGGAAATCACCAGTGACCCTGGCGTTTATCCACCTGCCGACGTACAGGCCAAACTGTATGCAATCGCTGACCTGCCTGCAGCTACGCAGCGGATCATGACCCGCAGCTGGACCAAGATAAAGTCAGGTAAATAAGCCTGTCATCAAACCTGTGGATGCTGCGTAGCCTCGGCCGCGCAGCAGCCAGCAGACAGGAATATTGCCTAAACCTTTGCTGGTTGGGCTCATAGACGGTAAGTTGCGCGCCGGTTTGGTTTTCCGGACGCCCTCCGGCGCTCAGGCCCCTCTGTTAAAAGGACTCATTCTTTGTCTATTTCTATTCTTTCCAAAGCCTTGCTGGCGGCTGCCGGGCTGACACTGTCGATCAGTGCCCAGGCTGAGTCCACCGTGCATATTTATAACTGGTCCGATTACATCGGCAAGACCACTTTGGCGGACTTCGAAGCCGCTACCGGCGTCAAGCCGATGTATGACGTGTTCGACTCCAACGAAACCCTGGAAGCCAAGCTGCTCGCCGGACGCACAGGTTATGACGTGGTGGTGCCGTCCAATCACTTCCTCGGCAAGCAGATCAAGGCCGGTGCGTTCCAGAAGCTCGACAAGTCGCTGCTGCCCAATTACAAGAATCTCGACCCGGCGCTGCTCAAGCGTCTGGAGAAGAACGATCCGGGTAACCAGTACGCCGTGCCGTACCTGTGGGGTACCAACGGCATCGGTTACAACGTCGAAAAGGTCAAGGCCGTGTTGGGCGTCGACAAGATCGACTCCTGGGCCGTGCTGTTTGAGCCGGAGAACATCAAGAAGCTCTCCAGCTGTGGCGTAGCGTTTCTCGACTCCGCCGATGAGATGTTGCCTGCGGTGCTCAACTACATGGGGCTGGACCCCAACAGCACCAAGGAAGCCGATTACAAGAAGGCCGAAGCCAAGCTGCTGGCGATTCGTCCTTACGTGACCTATTTCCACTCGTCCAAATACATCACCGACCTGGCTAACGGCGACATCTGCGTCGCCGCAGGTTTTTCGGGGGATGTGTTCCAGGCCAAATCCCGGGCTGAAGAAGCGGGCAAGGGCGTGAAGATCGCCTACAGCATCCCGAAAGAGGGCGGTAACCTGTGGTTCGACATGCTGGCGATCCCGGCGGACTCGAAAAACATCAAGGAAGCCAGTGCCTTCATCAACTACATGCTCGACCCCAAGGTGATCGCCAAGGTCAGCGATGAAGTCGGTTACGCCAACCCCAATCCCGCCTCCGGCGAGTTCATGGACCAGAGCATCCGTACCGATGAAGCGGTTTATCCGCCTCAGGAAGTGCTGGACCGCCTGTTCGTGAACAGCGAGTTGCCACCCAAGGTGCAACGTCTGATGACCCGCAGCTGGACCAAGGTCAAGTCGGGCAAATAAAAATCCAGCACCCGGCCATATGGGCCGGGTTGCCTACCTGTTGGGAGTTTCACCCATGGCAGTTGCCTCCGGCGCCTACAAGAAAGCCATCGAAGGCGGTCAGCAACCCAAAGAGGTGCTGGTCAGGATCGATCGGGTCACGAAGAAGTTCGACGAGACGGTCGCGGTGGACGATGTGTCCCTGCAGATCAACAAGGGCGAGATCTTCGCCCTTCTTGGCGGCTCTGGCTCCGGCAAATCGACACTGCTGCGCATGCTGGCCGGGTTCGAACGGCCAACCGAAGGCCGTATCTACCTCGACGGTGTCGACATCACCGACATGCCGCCGTACGAACGCCCGATCAACATGATGTTCCAGTCCTATGCGCTGTTCCCGCACATGACCGTGGCGGACAACATCGCCTTCGGCCTGAAGCAGGACAAGCTGGGCAAGCCGGAAATCGAAGCCCGCGTGGCGGAGATGCTCAAGCTGGTACAGATGACCCAGTACGCCAAGCGCAAGCCGCATCAGCTGTCCGGCGGTCAGCGTCAGCGTGTGGCCCTGGCCCGTTCGCTGGCCAAAAAGCCCAAGCTTTTGCTGCTCGACGAGCCGATGGGCGCACTGGACAAGAAACTGCGTTCGCAGATGCAACTGGAACTGGTAGAGATCATCGAGCGCGTCGGCGTGACTTGTGTAATGGTGACTCACGATCAGGAAGAGGCCATGACCATGGCCGAGCGCATCGCGATCATGCACCTGGGCTGGATCGCGCAGATCGGCAGCCCGATCGACATCTACGAGACCCCGACCAGCCGTCTGGTCTGCGAATTCATCGGCAGCGTCAACCTGTTCGAAGGTGACGTGATCGAAGACATGGAAGCCCACGCGCTGATCCGCAGTCCCGAGCTGGAGCGCAATATCTATGTCGGCCACGGCGTCAGTACGTCGGTGGAAGACAAGCACATCACCTACGCCCTGCGCCCTGAGAAGCTGCTGATCACCACCGAGCAGCCAGGCTTCGAATATAACTGGTCGCGCGGCAAGGTCCACGATATCGCCTATCTGGGCGGTCATTCGGTGTTCTACGTCGAGCTGCCGGGCGGCAAACTGGTGCAGTCGTTCGTCGCCAACGCCGAGCGTCAGGGCGCACGGCCTACCTGGGGCGATGAAGTCTACGTGTGGTGGGAAGACGACAGCGGCGTGGTACTGCGCTCATGAAAATCCGCAAGATCAAGCGCGCGTTCGAGCGCATAAAGCCCAACGGGCGGCAGATGGTCATCGGCGTGCCGTTCCTCTGGCTGTTCCTGTTCTTTGCCCTGCCGTTTCTGATCGTGCTCAAGATCAGCTTCGCCGAGGCCGACGTCGCGATCCCGCCGTACACCGAAATCTTCAGCTACGCCGACGAAAAGCTGCAGATGGTCCTCAACTTCGCCAACTACACCTTGCTCAGTGGCGATGACCTGTACGTTTCGGCCTATCTGGGCTCGCTGAAGATGGCCTTCATCAGCACCTTGCTGTGCCTGCTGATCGGCTATCCGATGGCCTATGCCATCGCCAGCGCGCGCAAGGACCTGCAAACCGTGCTGTTGCTGCTGATCATGATGCCGACCTGGACGGCGATCCTGATCCGCGTCTACGCCTGGATGGGCATCCTCAGCAACAACGGGCTGCTCAATGCATTCCTGATGTGGCTTGGGCTGATCGACGCGCCGTTGCAGATCCTCAACACCAACCTGGCGGTGTACATCGGCGTGGTCTATTCCTACCTGCCGTTCATGATTCTGCCGCTGTACGCCAACCTTGTGAAGCACGACACCAGCCTGCTGGAAGCCGCGTCCGACCTGGGTTCGAGCACCTTCAACAGTTTCTGGAAAATCACCGTACCGCTGTCCAAGAACGGAGTGATCGCCGGCTGCATGCTGGTATTCATTCCGGTGGTCGGCGAGTTCGTGATTCCCGAGCTGCTCGGCGGCCCGGAAACCCTGATGATCGGCCGCGTGCTGTGGCAGGAATTCTTCAACAACCGTGACTGGCCGGTGGCTTCGGCGCTGGCGGTCATCATGCTGCTGGTGCTGATCGTGCCCATTATCCTGTTCAACCGCAGTCAGGCCAAAGAACTGGAGGGCAAGGCATGAACCGCTTTCGATTCTCGAACCTGATGCTGGTTCTGGGTTTGCTGTTCATCTATGCGCCGATGGTGATTCTGGTCATCTACTCGTTCAACGCCTCGCAGCTGGTGACGGTCTGGGGCGGCTGGTCGGTGAAGTGGTACGTCGGCCTGCTGGACAACTCGCAACTGATGGGCTCGGTGATGCGCTCGTTGGAAATCGCCTGCTACACCGCCGTTGCTGCGGTGGCGCTGGGAACGATGGCTGCGTTTGTGCTGACCCGCATCAGCCGCTTCAAGGGCCGCACGTTCTTTGGCGGGCTGGTTACAGCTCCCCTGGTCATGCCGGAAGTGATCACCGGTCTGTCGCTGTTGCTGCTATTCGTGGCCATGGCGCAATTGATCGGCTGGCCGCAGGAACGAGGCATCATGACCATCTGGATCGCGCACACGACGTTCTGTGCGGCCTATGTGGCGGTGGTGGTGTCGGCGCGCCTGCGTGAGCTGGACCTGTCGATCGAAGAGGCTGCAATGGACCTGGGTGCCCGTCCGTGGAAAGTGTTCTTGCTGATCACCATCCCGATGATCGCGCCATCGCTGGCAGCCGGGGGCATGATGTCCTTCGCGCTGTCGCTGGACGACCTGGTGCTCGCCAGCTTCGTCTCCGGGCCCGGCTCGACGACCTTGCCGATGGAAGTGTTCTCTGCCGTGCGTCTGGGCGTGAAGCCTGAAATCAACGCCGTGGCGAGCCTGATCCTGCTGGCCGTGTCACTGGCAACCTTTCTGGTCTGGTTCTTCACCCGCCGCGCCGAAAACAACCGCAAGCGTGCGATCCAGCAGGCTATCGAGGAAAGCGCGGCAGACGCCTGGAAGCAGCCTGATCCGAGGCGTGCTCCGGCTGCGTGAAGACCTGATCGTGCCCGGAGGGCGTGGGAGCGAGCTTGCTCGCGAACTGCCGGGTACCGGCAGCAACTAGCTATCTCGGTTTATCGCTCCCACGCTCCAGCGTGGGAGCGCAGCTCTGGACGCTCTGCGTCCGATCTTGATAGCGCGGTGCTACGCAGACTTGTGACGCGGAGCGTCACGAAAGGCATGCCAACGCATAGCATTGGCACGATAGTCAAACCCGGTTGTGCCTGATGTACCTTGCGTGACGCTTTCACTGTCGGTGCCCGACAGTTCGCGAGCAAGCTCGCTCCCACGCCGTCCGTGCAGAAGCCCCGTTTCCGGACTCGGCGCAAAGCGTGTCGCTAGGCCCCCGGCACCAGCCGCAAAACCCCTTCCGTATGCTCGGCCACGTCCTTCTCGCTGAAGCGCTGCGGCAGGTACTCGCCGTTCACGAAAGCCTTGGCCTGATCCGAGTAGTGCTTGTCGAACGGCACGCCGCTTTGTCCCACCGGATTTATCCCCAGGCTGTGCGCCGGGTCGGCGAAGTCGATCAGGCGGCGGGTCGAGGGGCCGTAGCCGACTGGCCACGGGGCAGGACGGATGCTCGATGACAGGTTGTTCGGCACCTCATGCGTGCCCGGCGCGGCATACGGGCCGACGTTAAAGATCATGTCCAGCGGCTTCTGCGAACCCAGCGGGTGGCCTTGAGTCAAGGTATGCGCCTTGCCCCACACCCATTCATCCGGGTTGGTGCCGTACAGCGACCTCAAGTGCGAAACAGTGGCGCGCCAGGCCACCTTCACGGTGTTGGCACGGCTTTCTTCGTGGGGTGAATTGCGATTGTTCCACCACGGGGAGTCGGCATCGGTGGCCAGGCGCGGCAGCGCGGCGTCCAGGACGCGGGTCGACAGCAGTGTTTCAAACATCGCGTCGCCCAGTTCGTCGTGAAAGGTCTCTTCGGTCAGGTCGAACAGGAACTGATTGAACAGTGTGGCACCCACCGAATTGACCGGGTAATCACCTTTCCAACTGGCCAGTCGCTCCACGAGTGCCAGTTCGTCCGGGTCGCTGACAGCGCTGCGCAGTACCGGAATCAATGGCCTGAGAATGCTCGGTGCATAGTCGGTCTGCGTGCCCAGTTGCAGCGCCTTGCTGGCGGCCAAGTCCCATTTGATGCTGGAGTCACTGAGTTGCCGGTTCAGCGCCTGGCCGCGTTCGGCCGGGTTGTAGTAGCCGGGAATCGGCATGCCGTTCGGCGACTGTGGCTGGAAGTTGGCCGACACGATGTAGCCACTCGCCGGGTTTTCTTCGTGCGGGTTGGCGCTGAACGGGTAAAAGCCGAGCTTATCGGCCTGTGCCGTGCTGCCGTCCAGAATGAAACTGGGGTTGACGCCCTGCGGACGGATCGGCAGTTGCGCCGCCGCCCACCAGCCGATATCGCCTTTGGCGTTGGCCCAGACGATATTGAGGCCCGGCGACTGAATCTTCTCGGCCGCGCTACGCATCTTGTCCAGCGTATCGGCGCGGTTGGTCTCATAGAAACCGTCCAGCACCGGGTTGGCGGATGCCAGAAACGACCACCACATCGCGATTGGCGTCTGGCCTGCGTTCTTGCCCATCACGTTGTTGACGATCGGTCCGTGCGGCGATTCGAGCAGCGTCAGTGTGACCGGGGCCTGGCCCTTGACGGTGATTTGCTGCTCGGTGCGTTTCATGTCCACCCATTGCCCGTGGTACCAGACCTGATTCGGGTTGTCCGGGTTGGTCTTCTCGGCGATCAGATCCACGTCGTCGTTCTGAAACATGGTCAGGCTCCAGCCGAAATCCATGTTATGGCCCAGCAGCGCGAACGGGTTGAGCGCCGGAAAGTGTCCGTACAGTTCGAAACCCGGCGCTGATAGCTGCGCTTCGTACCATATCGAAGGCACCGAGAAGCGGATGTGCGGGTCGCCCGCGAGAATCGGCTTGCCGCTTTGCGTGCGGCTGCCGGAAATCACCCAGGCGTTGCTACCCTCGAATTGCGGCAGGCCAGCATCTTCAAGCGTCTTGTGACTCAACTGCGCCAGTTGATTCAGACCCTTCCAGTCGGCGTCGGCCAGTGCCGGTTTCGAGTCGAGCATGCCGTCCGGGTGCCAGTCCAGGTCGAAGACTTTCAAGTACTCCGGGCCGAGTTGGTCGCGGACGTAGGTCAGCAGTGGCTCGGTTCTGAACGCCGCAGCAAAACTGTAAGCGAGATAGCCGGCGATGCTGACCGTGTCTTCTGTGGTGAACGGCCGTCTGGGAATGCCCAGCGCGTCGAACTCCATCGGCCTTGCGTGGGTATCCTGATACTGGTTGATGCCGTCGATGTAGGCTTCCAGCGCTTTCCAGGTGGGGGTGTTCTTGTCCTGGTGTGCGACATACGCATCCGCATGTTCACGAATGCGCAGGCTGCGAAACAGCTTGTCGGTCTCGAGCAGATTCGGCCCCAGTACTTCTGCCAGCTCACCGCGTGCCAGGCGACGCAGCATTTCCATCTGGAACAGCCGGTCCTGAGCATGGGCATAGCCGAGCGCGCGGTAAAGGTCGGCTTCGTTCTCGGCGCGGATGTGCGGCACGCCACGCTCGTCGTAGCGCAGGGTGACGGGGGCCTGAAGACGGCTCATGGCGATCTCGCCGTCACGTACCGGCAGTTTGCTATTTACGTACCAGCCCGCGCCACCCGCAAGCAGGGCGAAGATGATGGCTAGAATGAAGAGGCTGCGTTTCATCCGGTTTCTCTGTAAATGGCGTAGGCGGGAATTAAGACTATCGTTGTGACGCAGTTGATTCGATGAAACCCGATACAAGAGCCCGTTCGAAACGGCTTCAGGGCGAATTCGGGCAGGTGAGCTCGCGAGCATCGCCCAATGTGCAGACAGCAATGTGCACGTTCAATGACAGATGTCTGCGATTACAGCCGCTTAGCTTGCCATGCCGGGGCAGACAGAAGAATATCGTTACACAACTTTACGAGTCATTTGTTGAAATCTGGAAACCACATGTCCGTCACGTTCGACCCCGATAACCTGCGTGCCAGCCTGCTGCCGCTGAGCGTTATTGATCCGCTTTCCATGGAGGGACTGGCTTATCAGCGCTTCTACGGTCTTGCCGGACTGTGTGGCGAAAACGTCATACGCAGCTGGCTGGGGCGCCTCGATGTGGCGGGCTATGAGGTGGTCGGGCAGGTCTGGCTGCCTGACAATCCGGTCGCCACGCTGTTTCTGTTTCACGGCTTCTATGACCACATGGGCCTGTACCGGCATGTAATCGAGTGGGCTCTGGAGCAAGGCTTTGCCGTGATCGCCTGCGACCTGCCGGGGCATGGTCTGTCGAGCGGCAGTCGCGCCTGTATCAATGACTTCGCCGAATACCAACTGGTGTTGCAACGCCTGCTGCTCGAAGCCGAAGGTCTTGGGCTGCCACATCCCTGGCACCTGTGCGGACAAAGCATGGGCGGTGCCATCGTGACGGATCACCTGCTTCATCAGGGGGCAGACTCGCCCGCGCAGGGTGAGGTGATCCTGCTGGCACCGCTGGTCAGGCCGCGTGCCTGGGGCTGGTCGCGTCTGAGTTATCACCTGCTCAAACCGTTCGTGAAGGGCATTGCCCGCCGTTTCACCGAAAACTCCAATGCACCCGCGTTCCTGCCTTTTCTGATGGCCGATCCGTTACAGCCGCTGCGACTGCCCACGGCCTGGGTCGGCGCGCTGGCGCAATGGATCGTGCGTGTTGAAAGCGCGCCGCGCAGCCTGCGCAGCCCGCTGATCATTCAGGGTGAGGCGGACATGACGGTCGACTGGTCGCACAATCTGGCGATTCTGAAAGACAAATTCAGCCAACCGCAGATTCTGATGCTCGGGCATGCCCGGCATCATCTGGCCAACGAAACGCCAGAGCTGCGGGCTCGGTATTTTGATTTTCTGAAAGGGCGACTTCGTTAGACTTTTTCAGCCTTGCCGGCCTGCAGCGCCTTGACCTGTCGGCGCAGGCGATAGTTTTCAAGGGCCAGTACGACGAGCATCAGCGCCCCAAACACGGCAAAGGCGTCCTGCCCCAGAGAACTCCAGAACAGCCAGGAGAAAAAGGCCATTACGATACCGGTGGCGAGCAAAGCCAATGAGTCTTTCATACGCTGGTGTCCATTCCTTTGGCCTCGGGCGCTTGAAGGCCTGAACGGTTTTTACTGTCCGGGATTCAGGCTCGACGCACTCTGTCCGACCGCCAGACCGGCACGAATCGCGGCAAGAGCGGCCTGGTAATAGGCTTTGCCTTCCGGCGACTCGGCGAAGGTCGAGAATTCTTCGAGCTCAGGGTCCGACAGGTCGCGATAGACGTACAGCAGCGTGTTGTTCAGGTCAGCACTCATCTGCGCCATCAGGCGCTCGCGCTGGCCTTCGAGCATGCCCTGCGCCTGTCCTCCGCCCAGCAGGCCGGGGATCATCTGGCTCAGGCTGTCGGCGGCAACGCCTGCGATGGCAAGACTGACTTCCGCGCCGGCCTCTCTGGCAGGCAGTGCCTGGGCCAGATGGCCGATCAACAACTGACGCGTCGCGTCCGCTTCGATATGCGGCAGTCCCTGGGCATGTTTGGCCAACTGATCGGCGCGGGTGGCGGTCAGCTCGGCATTGACGATCTTGCGGCCCAGCGGTGACTGGAAAAACTGCAGTGACGGGGCAGGGTCCTTGAGGCTTTCACGCAGGCGCTTCGACGCGCGCTGGTCCATGGCCTGGGGGGCGAAACGCTGATTGCTGTTGTTGACCAGCGCTTGATAAACCGCAGGCGGCAGGTTGTTGCTGTAACGCTGTTGGGCAGCCTTGAGGGCATCGTTGAAATGCGCGCGCTGTTCCGGCCAGCCTGCAGACTTGTACAACTGATCGTAGCTGTCTGCCCAGGCAGGTGAGGTGCAGAACATCAACAGCAAAACAAACAAACGACGCATTGGGGACTCCTGTCGGCAGGCCGCTATTCTCCCGGTGTTAGCGTGGATTTGTCGAGTTATGAGTGCCTTCGGTGAATGAAATCTCATGCGTTTGATACCGCATGTATAAGCCTCTGTCCGATTTCAGGGCTTATGGATACTATGCACGCCATGCGCATACCCTCTGACCACCCACTGCTGTTACGAATCGTCGACGATCTGGCCGCCAACGGCTGGTCGCAGCAGAATATTTTCCTGCCCGAAGCTCTGACTCTGGAACTTGAGCAAGAGTGCCGCAAGCGTGCAGCCGAAGGCGAGCTCGAGCCTGCCGCGATCGGCAAGGGAACTGCGCTGGAAATACGCGAGGGTATTCGTGGCGACCGCATTCAGTGGCTCGAGCCGGGGCAGGTGCAGTGCTGCGACCACTATCTTGAGCTGATGGACAGTTTGCGTCAGGCGCTCAATCGCGGCCTTTTCCTCGGCCTGGAAGATTACGAAAGCCATTTTGCGCTGTATCCGCCGGGTGCCCGCTACCTCAGGCATGTGGACCGATTCCGCGATGACGACAGGCGCATGGTGTCGGCGGTGCTCTACCTCAACAACGCCTGGCTGCCCGAGCACGGCGGCCAGTTGCGCATGTACCTCAAGGACGAGGTGGCTTACGACGTTCAGCCTACGGGCGGCTGTCTGGTGGTCTTTCTGTCCGGCGAAATTCCCCATGAAGTCATGCCCGCCAGTCGTGATCGTCTGTCACTGACGGGGTGGTTCAGACGCCGGGGCAACGAGCTGTTCCAGTGACCTGCGAGCTGCGTTCATGAAAACAGTTTCATCAATGCGATGAGCCATTGGGCCTGACTGCGGTCTATCGTGAGCACTCCTGAACCGACGGATTCGTCGTGTGAGGGTCGACTTACGTCAACTGCAGCCGGAGCAATCATGAAATCCTTATTTTCTGGAACGATGGTCGCCGGACTGCTGCTCAGCGCATCCATGCTGGCCAGCGCCGCCGATATACCCCGCACCGCAGCCCCTGAAGGCGCCGAGGTGTACATCATCTCGCCCAAGGACGGTGAAACGGTCACCTCACCGTTCAAGGTGCAATTCGGCCTCAAGGGTATGGGCGTCGCGCCTGCGGGTGTCGATGTGCCCGAGACCGGTCACCATCACCTGCTGATCGACGTGAAGGACCAGCCGGCGATGAATGCACCCCTGCCGGTCAGCGACAACATCCGCCACTTCGGCAAGGGCCAGACCGAAACCGAAATCAACCTGCCGCCGGGCCAGCACACCCTGCAATTGCTGATGGGCGACAAAGGCCACATGCCGCTGAACCCTTCGGTCGAGTCGAAGAAGATCACCATCAATGTGAAGTAGGACTGTCAGTGCTTGTGTGACGCAGAGCGTCACGAACGGCATTCCCACGCTGGAGCGTGAGGAGCGATTATCGCAACTATCGTGCGACGCTCTGCGTCGCATGCCTTTCTGGACGCTCTGCGTCCTCTTGCGACGCGGAGCGTCGTGAACTGCATTCCCACGCTGGAGCGTGAGGAACGATCGGTGCCCGCAAGACCATCGCTCGTGCCCACACGGGGTGGGCACGGCGCTCGGATCAGAACAAAACGCGGCTGCGGATGGTGCCTTTGATCTGTTGCAGCTTGGCCTGGGCAAGGTCGGAGTATTCGGCGTCGACGTCGATGACCACGTAGCCGACTTTCTCGTTGGTCTGCAGGAACTGACCGGAGATATTGATACCGTTTTCGGCGAAGACCTTGTTGATCTCGCTGAGCACGCCCGGGATGTTTTCGTGGATGTGCAACAGGCGGTGCTTGCCAGGGTGCGCAGGCAGGGCCACTTCCGGGAAGTTGACCGAGGACACCGACGTACCGTTGTCGCTGTACTTGACCAGCTTTTCCGCCACCTCGAGACCGATGTTGGCCTGCGCTTCGGCTGTGGAGCCACCGATGTGCGGCGTCAGGATCACGTTGTCCAGACCGCGCAGCGGGCTTTCGAAGATGTCGTCGTTCGAGCGCGGCTCGACCGGGAACACGTCGATGGCGGCGCCGATCAGGTGCTTGTCCTTTATGGCGTCAGCCAGTGCGTCCAGCTCGACCACCGTGCCACGCGCGGCGTTGATCAGGATGCTGCCCTTCTTCATCGCGCGGATTTCTTTTTCGCCGATCATCCACTGGGTTTCCGAGGTTTCCGGAACGTGCAGGGTGACGATATCGGACATGCCCAGCAGCTCGTTCAGGCTCGACACCTGAGTGGCGTTGCCCAGCGGCAGTTTGGTCAGCGTGTCGTAGAAGTACACCTGCATGCCCAGACCTTCAGCCAGCACCGACAGCTGCGTACCGATCGAGCCGTAACCGATGATGCCCAGCTTCTTGCCACGGATCTCGAAAGAGTTGGCCGCGCTCTTGATCCAGCCGCCACGGTGGCAGGAAGCGTTCTTCTCGGGGATACCGCGCAGCAGCAGGATGGCTTCGGCCAATACCAGTTCGGCGACCGAACGGGTATTGGAGTAGGGCGCATTGAATACTGCGATACCGCGCTCGCGCGCCGCGTTCAGGTCAACCTGGTTGGTACCGATGCAGAAGCAGCCGACCGCAACCAGTTTCTTGGCGCAATCGAACAGCTCTTCGGTCAACTGAGTACGGGAGCGGATACCGATGAAATGGGCGTCGGCGATCTTTTCTTTCAGTTCGGCTTCCGGCAGAGACTTGGTGTGGTACTCGATGCTGGTGTAACCGGCTGCCTTGAGGACGTCGACAGCGGATTGGTGGACGCCTTCGAGAAGAAGGAACTTGATCTTGCTCTTGTCGAGGGAAGTCTTGCTCATCTGCGTAAACCTGTGTCCCGAAGAAAATTGGCAGGGGGTGGCCGGATCGGCTCTGGGCACGACTCGCGGGGGGCGTATGCTAGCATATGAGCCCCGCGAAACCTCATCCCGAACGTGAACCGTTCTCAGGATGCCCATGAATCGTTCGAGAGTTGATTCAATGACCGATCGCGTTTTGATTGATGAGCTGCAGACCCTGGTTGACCCCGGCAAGGTACTCACCGATGCCGGTTCTCTGGAAACTTACGGCAAGGACTGGACCAAGCAGTTCACCCCTGCGCCACTGGCCATCGTATTCCCCAAGACCACCGAACAGGTGCAAGCCATCGTACGCTGGGCCAATGAGCGGCTCGTGGCGCTGGTGCCTTCGGGTGGACGCACCGGGCTTTCGGCGGCCGCGGTGGCGGCCAACGGTGAAGTGGTTGTCTCGTTCGATTACATGAACCAGGTGCTGGATCTGAATCTCACCGACCGCACGGCGGTCTGTCAGCCTGGCGTGATCACCCGGCAATTACAGGCGCTGGCTGAAGAGAGCGGCCTTTATTATCCGGTCGACTTCGCTTCTTCGGGCTCCAGCCAGATCGGCGGCAATATCGGCACCAATGCGGGCGGTATCAAGGTCATTCGCTACGGCATGACGCGCAATTGGGTCGCCGGCCTCAAGGTGGTCACCGGCAAGGGCGACCTGCTGGAGCTGAACAAGGACCTGATCAAGAACGCCACCGGCTACGATTTGCGCCAGTTGTTCATCGGTGCCGAAGGTACGCTGGGCTTTGTCGTCGAAGCGACCATGCGCCTCGACCGTGCGCCGAAGAACCTCACAGCGATGGTGCTGGGCACTTCCGACTTCAACTCGATCATGCCGGTGCTGCATGCCTTTCACGGCAAGCTCGACCTGACCGCCTTCGAATTCTTCTCGGACAAATCCTTCGCCCGCGTCATGGCGCGCGGTGATGTGCCGTCGCCTTTCGACACGCCATGCCCGTTCTATGTGTTGCTGGAGTTCGAAGCGACCACCGACGACCTGGCCGATCAGGCCCTGGCGACCTTCGAGCACTGCGTCGAGCAGGGTTGGGTGCTGGACGGCGTGATGAGCCAGAGCGAACAGCAATTACGCAACCTGTGGAAGCTACGCGAGTACATCTCCGAAACCATCTCGCACTTCACACCGTACAAAAACGATATCTCGGTCACTGTCTCGAAAGTGCCGGAGTTTCTGGCTGAAATCGACGCGATCGTTGCCGAACACTACCCAGATTTCGAAGTGCTCTGGTACGGCCACATTGGCGACGGCAACCTGCACCTGAACATCCTCAAGCCCGAGGGCCTCGACAAGGACGAGTTCTTCGTCAAATGTGCCCGGGTCAACAAGTGGGTATTCGAGACTGTCGAAAAGTACAACGGCTCGATTTCGGCCGAGCATGGCGTCGGGATGACCAAACGTGACTATTTAACGTACAGTCGCTCGCCGGTCGAAATCGAATACATGAAGGCGTTGAAAGCGGTGTTCGATCCCAACGGGATCATGAATCCCGGCAAAATCTTCGCCGTTTGATCCGTCGCAACCATTTGATCCGTCGCAACAATAAGCAGGCTGCCTCTTACAGCCTCAGGAGACGTCATGAGCTACCAGCACAAATATGTCGATGGCACCAACATTCACTTCCCGCTGGGTAAAGTGGTCTGCATCGGGCGTAACTACGCCGAACACGCCAAGGAACTGGGCAACGCGGTGCCTACCGAGCCGCTGCTGTTCATGAAACCCGGCAGCGCGGTGGTTGCGCTGGAGGGTGGCTTCACTATCCCGGCAGACCGCGGTTCGGTGCATTACGAAGCCGAGATCGTGGTGTTGATCGGCAAGCCCCTGAGCAAGAACCCTTCGCGCGAAGAAGTGCTGGACGCGATCAGCGGCTTTGCGCCCGGCCTGGACCTGACGTTGCGTGATGTCCAGTCGCGTCTGCGTGAGAAAGGCCTGCCGTGGGAGCTGGCCAAGTGTTTCGACGGCGCTGCGGTGATTCCGCCGTTCGTGCCCGCCGAGACCTTCCCTGACCTGGAGGACATCGGCATCCGCCTGACCCTCAATGGCAAGGTGGTTCAAGACGGCAACAGCAACATGATGCTCAACCCGATCGTGCCGATGATCCAGCACATGGCAGCCAACTTCTCGCTGCAGGCCGGCGACCTGATCATGACCGGCACGCCTGCCGGTGTCGGGCCGTTCGAAGCCGGCGACCAGATCGCGCTGGAACTGGTCGGGCAGACGCCGTTCGAGAGCGTCGTCAGGTAATCCGACAGCATCTTCAAGCTGCACCCAAAGCCACGCGGGATCACTCCCGGGTGGCTTTTGTTTGTGGAGTGACTGATAGTTCAGCCGATTTTGCGTTTTTTTCACACCTGTTCCGGATAATCCGGCCGTCCCTGCAAGGGCACCACGTCGTCATGAAGTCTCATTTGCTCAGGAACACATGAATGGCCAGTACTGCCGCAACGCCGCCTCGTAACAAAAAACGCTTCGCTTACTTACGCAACATGCGCTGGTATTCGTGGTTGTTGGTGGTTGTCTTGCTGGGCTATGGGCTGGCCTTCATCATGCATTGGGATGATCGCGCACTGCTCTGGTTTCAGGAGCGGTTCGAGAGCAAGGCAGGTCGTCACGCCAGTATCTGGCTGCCGGACTACCATGTGGATATCGACGCAAAGGTGCTGCCGGGCATGGAAAAGGACGAGGCGTCCGACCTGTCCTATAACCCGGTCACCAAAACGCTGTTTGCGGTCATGGGCAAAAATGCGTTTCTGGTGGAGCTGACGCTCACGGGCGATGTACTGCGCAAGATCCCGCTGGTGGGCTGGAGCAATCCGGAAGGTGTTGCCGTCATGAACGATGGCCTGATTGCGATCACTGATGAGCGCCAACACAAGTTGACCATCGTTAAAGTGAACGCCGACACCACCACCCTGAACATCGCGGATTTCCCCCAGTACGAACTGGGCAAGTCTGCCAACCAGAACAAGGGCTTCGAAGGTATCGCCTGGGACCCACAGCGTCAGCAGCTGATACTGGGCGAGGAGCGACCTCCCGCGCTGTACACCTGGAAAAGTGATGGCAGTGACGTGCTGAAAGGCGACAAGCAACCGCTGTCGAGTCGCTCGCTGGACATGCGCAATCTGTCGTCATTGAGCATCGACCCGCGCACCGGCCACATGCTCGCGCTGTCTGCCGATTCGCACTTGTTGCTGGAAGTCGACGAGCAAGGCGAGCAGGTAAGCTTCATGACCCTGCTGGGCGGCATGAACGGTTTGAAGGACACAATTCCGCGCGCAGAAGGCGTGGCCCTTGATGAGGCCGGTACGCTGTACATGGTCAGCGAACCGAACCTGTTCTATTCGTTTCACCGGGCGCTTCACAAGCACTGAGCCAGGACGGCAACTACACAGGTCGCCGATACACATTCGGCAAAAATATAGCACCATGCCATTAAGCTTGCTTTCAGGATGGCATGGTATCAATCCCGTCCGCTCAATCTGTCCGAGTCACCCTTCATGCGTCGCTCTACTCGCTCTTTAGTCCTGCTTCTGGCCCTTGTACCCCTGATCGTTGTGTTCGTGATCGCCAATCAGCGATACCGCTATGTTGAAAGTGCCCTGTTCGACTGGCAGGTGTTCTGGCAGTCCGACTCGCTTCAGTCCATTGGCCTGGATCAGTACCGCGTCGTCATCGAAGCGCAGGTGATCGACGGGCTGCAGGATGATGTCTCGGGCCTGAGCTACGACCCGGACCGCAAGAGCCTGTTTACGGTGACCAACCAGAACCCCGAACTGGTCGAGCTGAGCCTGGAAGGTCGTGTGCTGCGGCGCATTCCGCTGGTCGGGTTCGGTGATGCCGAGGCTGTCGAATACATCAGCCCGGGCACTTATGTGATCAGCGATGAGCGCCGGCTCCGGCTGATTCAGATTCACGTCGATGACAACACCAAAAGTCTGGACGCTGCCCAGGCAGAACAATTGACGCTGGGCATCACCGCCAGTGGCAACAAGGGCTATGAAGGGCTGGCCTATGATTCGGTCGGCAAGCGCCTGTTTGTCGCCCGCGAGCGTGATCCGGTGCAGATCATCGAAGTGCGCGGCTTTCCCAGGACCAACTCCGAGGCTCCCGGCAATCTGCAGGTCATCTCCAACAGCAAGCGCGACGGCCGACTGTCGGTTCGTGACCTCTCCAGCCTGCAATTCGATGAAAACAGCGGCCATTTGCTGGCGTTGTCCGATGAGTCGAAGCGCATTCTTGAACTCGACACCAGCGGTCATCCGATTGGCAGCGGCTCGTTGGCAAAAGGAGCGATGGGGCTGAGCAAGGACGTGCCGCAGGCTGAAGGGATGGCTATGGACGCAGAAGGGACGCTGTATCTGGTGAGCGAGCCGAACCTGTTTTACGTGTTCCGCAAGCCTTGAGCCTGTGAGGGTCATGCCCACCTTGCGTGGGCACGACCGGTTTTATCAGCGCGTCAGGGTTTTCACGCCTTCGGTGGTGCCCAGCAGCAACAGGTCGGCCGGACGGGCGGCGAACAGGCCATTGGTGACCACGCCGACGATGGCGTTGATCTGTGCTTCCAGCTCCACCGGATTGGTGATGCTCATGTTGTGCACATCAATGATGATATTGCCGTTGTCGGTTAGAACACCTTCGCGATAAACCGGGTCGCCGCCCAGTTTCACCAGTTGTCGCGCAACGTGGCTGCGGGCCATCGGAATGACTTCGACCGGCAGCGGGAACGCGCCCAGCACCGGCACCAGCTTGCTGCCGTCGGCGATGCAGATGAAGGTCTTGGCCACGGCCGCGACGATTTTCTCGCGAGTCAGTGCCGCGCCGCCGCCCTTGATCAGGTTCAGGTGCTCGTCGCTTTCGTCGGCTCCGTCGACATAGAACTCCAGGTCGCTGACCGTGTTCAGCTCATAGACCGGAATGCCATGCGCCTTCAGGCGCGCCGCAGTGGCTTGCGAGCTGGCGACGGCGCCGTCAAAGGCGGCCTTGTGCTTTGCCAGTGCGTCGATGAAGCAATTGGCCGTGGAGCCGGTGCCGACGCCCACAATGCTTTTGTCATCGAGCTTCGGAAGGATGAAGTCGACAGCTGCCTGGGCGACTGCCTGTTTGAGTTGATCCTGGGTCATGCGGGCTCCACGGTGCCTGATGTAGGTAGAAGAGGGGGATGCAAAAAAGGCCCGCATTATAGCGGCGACTGCGCCGCAAAGCCCTGTCATTCGTATGGTCGTCTTTCGGTGTGCAGAGTAGACTTCCCGACCTTGCCCGCTTCGTCAGTGATGCCACCCCGATGCTTGAACAGTACGTCAAG
>NZ_JAIZAZ010000012.1:0-72114 GCF_020515645.1 Pseudomonas sp. MWU16-30316
ATGAGCCACGACAACGCGATCAGTCTTGTCCTCGCGACCTCACCAACGGCCAACGCCGATCCGCTGGCCACCAGCACCCACATGCCACCGACCCGTTTCTTCGAAGACGGCACAGCGCTCAATCGGTTATTGCTGGAAGCGCCGTACATGGCGCGATGCAGTGACGATAAAACCGCGTCCCGCGTTCGTCCTCGTGAATACGCCCTGCGTTATCCCTATATGCAGGTCAATCGCCCCGGCATGGTGTCATGGCTGGTGTTCGACCTGGACCACGCCAACGCCTTGGTCTGGGACGATGCCGGGTTGCCCGCGCCGAACCTGATGGTGCGTAACCGAAAAAGCGGCCATTCCCAGCTGTTCTATGCCGTCCCGTCCGTGTGCACCACCGAGAACGCACGGGCCAAGCCGATTCAGTACATGAAAGCGATCTATGCCGCGTTTGCCGCTCGCCTCGACGCGGACGTGGATTACCACGGTGGCCCTGTGGCCAAAACACCCGGTCACCCCTGGTGGGAGACGACCGAATTCCACAGCCACGTCTATGAACTGGGCGAACTGGCGAGCGCGGTAGAGCTGACCGTCAAGCCATGGGCCACTGGTCCCAAGCTTGACCAGGTCAGCCATTCGCGGCACTGCATCCTGTTCGAGCAGCTGCGTTATTTTGCGTACAGCATCGTCAATCGCGAGCGCGAGCTGGGGTCGTTTGAGTCTTTCATGCGCTCGCTCGATGCGTATGCGTACAACCACAACAGCTTTCTAAAACAGGGTTTTTCGGAAAACCTGCCGCTGTCGTCGATACGCGCCACGGTCAAATCCGTAGGTCGCTGGACTTGGGATCGGTACACCGGTGATCGTCGTTGCCATCGAGGCGCAATGCAGCTCGATGGCAGCTTGTCGCTCACCGAGCGGCAGAGCCTGGCTGCAAAGCGCACCAATGAGCTGCGGCACAAAGCCACGGAATCTAAGATCCGCGCCGCGTGCAGGCAGCTGCAAGACCAGGGCAAAGCGTTGATACGTTCTGCCATTGCGACACTCGCCGGCGTTTCGGTGAGAACGGTGGCCAGCTATACGTACATTCTCACTGAAGTCTCTCAACCATCCACTGTGAGCGTTCTCAGGGTCACCCGTCAGCCTGCTATGGCTGCGTCTAGTGCACTTGGCCAAGTCGATTCAACTACCCCCCAACCCGCTCCGGCTCGGGCTGCAAATCGCCGCGCTCCGGGTGTGCAATCCGGTGTACATCAGATACCTGCGGTCCCGCAGGGGCCGCAAGCCGGAGAGCCCTTAAAAGGAGAGCATGACGATTGTTCATGATGGGGCGTGGTCGAATGAGTTCAGTGCGATCAGAGAACGGCTTATGTGCTGTTGGTCGGCTTAAGTTGACGGGAAACCGCAGCGCGCCGTTAACTGTACGTCCATACAGTTAACTCTGTTCTCAGTCAGGTTCGCGTCATGAACGTCAAAATACTCGGTCGGCTGTGCGAGTCCGGAAAGGTCATCCCGCTCTACACCTTTAAAATCCCTGCCGGTTTTCCTAACCCAGCAGCGGATCACATCGAGCAGGACTTTTCATTCGACCGGCTGATGGACTTGCGTGCGCCTCACATCTACGTGGCCAAGATCTATGGCGACAGCATGGAAGGTGCGAAGATTTTTCATGACAGCCTGGTGGTCGTAGATCGTTCGCGAAAGCCGTCCAGTGGCAGCATCGTGATTGCGGCACTGAACAATGAGCCGGTGTGCAAAATCCTCATCCTGCAGGGCGATCATGTGGTGTTGAAGTCAGCCAACCCCGCTTATCCGCCTCGGCATATCCTGGAAGGTGAAGAGCTGTCGATATGGGGCGTTGTGCGACATGGCGTCACAAGCTTTGAGTAACAAGCTAGCCCCGGTCTTTGGCCTGGTCGATTGCAATTCGTTCTACGCCAGCTGTGAGCGCGTTTTCCGACCTGACTTGGCCAAGGTGCCTATTGTGGTGCTCAGCAATAACGATGGCTGCGTTATTGCCCGCAGCTACGATGCAAAACCTTACGTGAAAATGGGCGCGCCTTATTTTCAGATCAAAGATATTTTGCGCCGGCACGGAATCCAGGTGTTCAGCAGTAATTTTTCGCTCTATGGCGACTTAAGCCAGCGCGTGATGGCCATTATTGAATCCATGGTCCCTGCTGTTGAGGTTTATAGCATCGATGAGGCGTTTGCAGACCTGACCGGCTTGCCTGGCAATCTGACCGAGTTGGGAAGGTCAATTCGATCCAAAGTCTACCGCTGTACCGGCATTCCCGTGGGTGTGGGGATTGCACCGACTAAGACACTGGCCAAGCTGGCCAACCACACGGCAAAGCGTCTTCAGGCGCACACCGGCGGGGTCGTTGACATCTGTGACCCTGTAAAACGCGATTGGGTGCTGCGCAATACTTCTGTCGGAGAGGTCTGGGGCATAGGTCGAAAGATGAAAGCGCACCTGGAGGGCATGCAGATTCGATCGGCCAAGGACTTGGCCATGGCCGATCCTTGGATGCTGCGCAAAACATTCAGTGTTGTGATCGAGAAAACGGCACGCGAGCTGGCGGGCACCGCGTGCCTGGAGCTGGACGAAGTCGAACCACCACGTCAGGAGATCTGCTGCAGCAGAATGTTTGGTAAGCGGTTGACCGAGCTGGGGCCGATCAAAGAGGCGGTGGCCACCTACATGATGCGTGCCTCTGAAAAATTACGCGCCCAGGGATCGGTGTGTAAAAAGATCCGGGTGAGCATTCGCACCGGCATGTTCAATCCTGACGAAGCCAAGTATGCAAACGGCGCTCTGGTCCAGCTGCCCTACCCCACCAACGATGTGAGGGTGATGACCCAGTTCGCGACAGAGGCGGTTTCGCGGATTTTTCGACCAGGCTTCAGGTACAGCAAAGCAGAAGTCTTGCTGATGGATATCTGCCAGCCAGGCGAATTCACCGACGATCTGTTCACCATCAATCAGCCGGCGAGTTCAGATCGACTGATGGCTACTTTGGACATGATCAACGGCAAGTGGGGACGCGGGACGCTGCGTACAGGATCAGTACCAGTCGTTCCGGATTGGCGGATGCGCCGTGAGCTGATGAGCCAGAGCTACACGACGCGACTTGATCAGCTGTGGGTCGTAAAGGCTAAGTGATCAATTCCCAGCGCTCGTGCTGCTTTAAATATTAATTATGAATTAGTAATTAATAATTCTTGTTTTTAGGCCCATATGGGCCTATTATGTCTTTGTTGGTGGCACGCAGAGAGCCACTCGAACCTGAGGGGGCTAGTCGTTGCCACCTACGAGGAACGAGATGAGACTTTCAGATGTAGCGACTATCCGGACGAATTTTCCAGAGGCTCATTTTTGGATAATTCGTCGGGGTTCAGCAGAACGATGCGGCGCACCAGGGCGAGTGTTCAATCCTGAACACATAGGTGTCCTGGTGAACCGAACAGACATCGTTCTACCTGACTACCTTTTCTACGCGTTGATGCATGTGCATCAGCAAGGCTACTGGGAAAGGTTGGCAACAGGGACGCTGAACCTGGTCAACATCCGTGTTTCAGACGTTCAGCGTATCGAACTGTCACCACGGTGAAGAAGGGGCCGGAAGGCCCCAGTCTTTACGTTGCTCAATGTGTTTTATTAATTGGCAATTAATAATTATGATTTATTAAATAATGGGATGACAATGAAGATTGAGCTACCTGGTATCCCTGAACAGCAGAGATTGATTTTCGAGATGGCTACTCGCGAGGCAATAAAGCAGCTCGAAGCAAACCTGCACGCGCCAAGCATTCCTGGTCCGAAGGATCTGGACGAGGCCCTGTTTCCGCGTACTCACCTGTTGCGTAAGCACGAAGGCTGGGAAGCACCTCACGCTGAAATAGTCAGGTCCTATTTCCGGCACTTTCAGGACCATTTCGACGCGTATGCGACGGATAAAAAGCTGGCGGGATTGCTTCGCATCGCATCAGACAGACGAATTAGGAAGTTCAAGGAGGGGAGCCAAGACGTGCCTTACGAGATCTGGCGAAATTTTCTAATCCTCACAGGCCGAGTGCCGCAGGACATCGTGCCGATTCTGGCATTCACGGGCTAATAGAAGGAGAAGGTAGTCAAAGAAGGTGCTGGGGATGGGTGCAACCACCCCCAGCGTGAACACAATAAACCTGGTGGAAAATCATGCTCAACATGAAATGTATCACAGCTCGTCCTTTGCTGTTACGTGACCTTGCAGACCCTAAATATCGCTATTGGATAAAACAGTTTGCCGGTGAGGTTGCAGCTCCCTGCATAGCCGAGTCGCTCATGTCGTTCCTTCGTAAGCATCCCCTTATCACCTGAAAGCTGTTTTTAGCTGCAGCGAATGGCCTCTGCGTGTCCGCTCGGATACGCAGGGTGCTGTGCCGTCCAATCTTGGGCTAAGGGAATGGCATATGACCTCTTATGCGCTTACTGGAGCGGTCATTGATGACGAGGGTGTTACTACGATCATCAACGAATTCACCACCAGTGCAGCACGTGCAGCTGAGTGGATCCGCTTCTACACAGGTAACAGCTTTACCGGCACGTTGATCCTTATAACGACTGACATCGACGGTATCAAAGCCAAGCGACGGGTCGTTCTAGATCGTTGAGAAGGGGAATGGACCGATCTGCGCTGGATCGGTCTTGACTAGAAGCCCCGCAGAGCTGATTATTAATTGTTATTTGCGAATTATTAATTGCTAATTAATTTAGGAGGCCCACATGGGCACAATCGTGATGGTTGGCGGGAACAAAGGCGGCGTAGGCAAAACTACCACTGCGGTAAACGTATCCATTGGGTTGGCAATGGAAGGCTACGATGTCTGTTTAGTAGACGCGGATGCGCAACGCAGCGCCTCGAAATGGTACGCAGAGCGTGAAGCGGCACAACTGGAACCGAAGATCACCCTGATTGAAAAACGCGACAACATCACGGTTACGCTGCGAACACTGAGCGAGAAATTTGATTATGTGATTGTCGACGTCGCTGGTAGAAACTCGCGTGAATTGATCACCGGAGCAGTAGTGGCGGACATCATCATTGCTCCAAACCAATGCAGCCAGCTCGATCTGGACACCCTTGGGGAGCTGCAAGAGCAAGTCTTGCGCTGCCGAGATCTAAACCCAAACCTGCAGGCATATGCCTATCAATCTATGGCTTCCCCAAACCCTGCAGTTCGTGTCACGGAGAGGCGCGAATTCCTGGAATTTCTTTCCGAGTATCCTGAGATCAAGCCTTTGGATTCAGTCGGCTTCTATCGGAAAGCATACAAAGACTCGATTCCTTCGGGAATGTCAGTTTTAGAAGGGAAAAACCGTGAAGCAGCTAACGAGATAAAGAGTCTGTTGAAAGAGGTGTTCCATGGCAATTAAAAAGGCTAGTGAGACTGCAAATAGGAGAGGGCAGGTCAGCGAGGAAGCATCTGAACGCCTGGCCCGAGAGCTTGCTGACAAGCCTTATGACTCAACCCCGTTGGCAAAGGCACCGGATAAGCGGAAGCCCGTTCCCGTATCGATCAGCTTGCCCCCAGGCATACTGGAGAAAATTGAGGACGATGTGCGTGAAAATAAGCGCTCCGGAAAAGCACTCAGGACGGTCAGTGCGATAGTTAAGCATGCGCTGGAAGCGCAAGGTTACACTCTGGATTAATTGGTAATTATTAAATAATAATTACTGGTTTGCTCATTCTCAAATGGGCCGGGCACAGGGTGGCCAGCTTTTTGGCTACGTATAGTACGAAGAGGGTGCCTAAGGCACCTTTTATCGTTTCTGGCATTAGGCTGTAACCAGTCGATTAAATGGAACGGCAGGGCAGGGCGGCGTCTCACATTAGTACATCCACATGCCCCTGCGAGCCACTATGTGTAGCCATTATGAAGCACCGTCACCGCACCAGGTCGCTGAAGTGTTCGGGGTCGCACTGTTCGACCAGGGCAGGCTCGATCTGTGGCCTGGCTACATCGGTCCATTCCTGCGCTGCCCAGATGGCCGGGCAAATGACAACGATTCTCCCGCAACCATGGAAGTGCTGACCGGCTCCTTTGGGTTGATCCCGTCCTGGAGCAAGGACAGCAAGTTTGCCAAACACACCTACAATGCTCGATCAGAGACAGTGGCCGAGAAACCGTCGTTCCGACATGCATGGCGCCAAGCGCAACATTGCATTATCCCAGCGGTGGCCATCTACGAGCCGGACTGGCGATCAGGCAAGGCAATAGCCACGCGTATAGCCCGTGCAGACGGCGAGCTGCTGGGCATTGCTGGGCTGTGGGAGCAGTGGCGCGATCCGTCCACCGACCAGATCCTGCACAGCTACACCATGCTGACCGTGAATGCAGATGATCACGACTTCATGAAGGCGTACCACAAGCCCAAGGATGAAAAGCGCATGGTAGTTATTTTGCCCAAGGGCTCGTATGCGGACTGGTTGACTGCGCGGCCAGAGCAGAGCGCGGCGTTTATGAACCAGTACCCGGCAGATCGGCTGATTGTGGACATGTGATGAGCCTTACCTGGAGCTGGTGACGGACAGGCTGACTTGTCGCGCTGGCTGTCACCGGCAACCCTGAATATCGAGGGAACTCCGCTCGCTGAATTGAACCTCTACCGCCAGGCTCGGCATCACTACTGTCTTTCTCTAGACATGGCACAATGACGACCTAACAACCGCCAAGATTGAGCGACGACGTTTGAGCACGGATACTCTCCTACCCAAAATTTCTGAAGTAAAAGGCCAGCCCACGTGGGTTGATAGCAATCTTCCTGACCTGCGTACCTTGGCGCGTGAGCTGCGTACACATGCTCTTGAGGAAGTCACTGCGGCGTCCAGCCATGAAGACGCCATTGAGGTGACAGCTCTGCATCTGGGGTTCATCGACTCTGCGATTTTGTCCATAACCGTCATTACGCCTATGGGGGATGTGACTATTCTGCGCAGCAGCATCTACCACATCGTCGAAAAACGACTGGATGCCCGGGAGCGCTACGTAAGATTGGCTTTAGACACTCTCACTGGGCCGCTAGAGGTCTGGAAAGTGGCTTTCACGGACGGCACTGACCGCCTGGCTTTCATTGGTGCGTATGAGTCTAAGCGGCAGATGCTCGTAAGCGTTGTGTTCATCGAGGGCCAGATGCTCTGGAATTTTATGCACACGGACGCCAAATCGCTCAACAAGCATCGTCATGGCGAGCTGCTGTACAAGCGCTACACGCTTTTTTCAGAGCAAAGAAAAAGGGCTACTTGTGAAAGTAGCCCTCAAATTTGAAGCTTGATATTCATATACACACCCTCAAGCAGGGGTGTGGAGGTCTCACCCTACGCCGATGTTCAGCCATCGCCGGGGTTCCTACGCCAGTCATTGCCGCTGAAGGCCACTGGTTTCGCGCTCACTTGCAATCATATACAAGGTGACACGTGTGTCAACCAAATTTGATGAATGGCCGTGATTTTCCGGGACTTCCGGTGACCCTTGATGATAGGCATTTCGCTGCACCACCTGCCCTTGATTGGGCCTATGGCAGTACCAGGTAACTGCTAGCCGTTTTTTTGGAGAGTCAAAAACGGGAGCCAAGGCTCCCGTTTCTTCTCTGGTGCGGCTAGTCCTTAGAATTCCTGTATCACGCGATACAAGCGAATGGACCAGTAAGCCGCTTGCAGCGCGCGAATCAGTTCAGACGGCAGAAACCGTTCGAAAACTGCTTTCATAGAGTAAACCTCGTGCGTTAAAGGGCTCGCCCAGATCGAGCGAGGGTGTCGGCGAGTCGGACAGCACATAGCCTTAAAGTTGACGGCGGTGTCATCCCGCAATACCCTTTAACTGCCAAGTAAAAAGAAGTATTGCGTTTCGTCTTGCCCTGCATGTTACCAATCGCTTAGCAACGAAGGAAGAAGTTCGCTAGGCGCTACGTGTGGATGAGTCCAAAACGCCGCGAGGCCCGCAGTTTGCGGGCCTCGTCGTTTCTGAGTAAAAATTTGCAAAAGGTGTATCGTGGGATGATATCAATTAAAAGTATTCGCCACTGTACCCCTCATAATCATTGAGCCTCACCGTTCGTCGGTGACCAAGGTGCTCGTTTTCGCAGTTTTTTAGTAAGTGTTGCTAGGGTATCTGTAGTCAACTAATCGTTGAATGCTTTTTTCCGACGAGCGGTCAATGCTCCGAGCCATCAAGACAGTAACTGAACCTTTCGCTAGCGCTAGTCTCAGTACTTCACTTTGAAAGTCGGTGAATCCTCTGGCCGCTGGCCGCGCCTATCGTATAGCCGCGTGGTACTGATGTTGGCATGGCCCAGCCACATCTGCACCTTGGATATCCGCATCATGCTCCAGCGCATTGGTTGCCGCTGTTGCTCGCAAACCATGCACACCCAATCGCTCGACCTCGATGCCTGCCACGCGTGCCCACTGCGCAACAATGGTGTAAAGACCATTCGCAGTGATACCGGCACCGGTGGTGGTGCCACGCATCGAGCGAAACAGCGGACCTGGCCCACCAGCTCGTTTTACATCCAGTTCCAAGTAAGCATAGATGCGGTCGGCGGCCACTGGATGGAGAGGCAGAAAGCGAATCTTGCTCCCTTTGCCATGTACCCGAAGGTGTTTGATTCCTCGTCGCTCCTGCAGATCGCCGGTCTTCAGTTGCGCCGCTTCCTCCCGACGCAAGCCGTGGTAAAGCAGCACAGCCAAAATGGCCCGGTCGCGCAGACCCTTGAGCGTTTCAGTGTCCGGAGCATCGAGCAGCTGCTTGGCCTGGTGATCACCTAGGGCCGGTGTCTTGCCTTCATTGCTCTCGACGCGAGGCCGTTTGACGCCATGCACGGGATTGCCACCGGCGACTGCGTTGTTCTCCAGGAGATGATCGAACAAGCTGGCCAGCGCCGCCAGTTTGCGCCGGATCGTGGCACCGGCCAGGCCTCGCAGCTCCAACTCTGCGCGCCAGGCTAAAACGTGAGAGCGGGTCACAGCGCGGAATTCCTCGGCGCCGGCCAGACCGACAAAGCTGCAGAAGTCCTGCAGGTCATTTAGGTACGCACGACGCGTGCGCGGGTTGTCGATATTGGCAAACCATTCCGCTGCAGCAGGTACCGAAGTTAACTGCTGGAATTCGACAGCACTCAGCCGGCGTTCGCCGGCAACGTGCAGATGAGTCAAGTGGCTGTTCATTTGATTAGGCATATCGTCCTCTTGGGCTATGCCGAGGCAGTTACTTCACCCGGTCGTACAGCCGGTCTGGATCCACCGTCACGGGACCTATTTCTTGGAGTAGTAGGAACCACTTTTTGCCTTTGATCCCAGACGCATTTGAAGCGAAGACTTCTGTGGTCATTGCTAATTTGTTTTCGATGGCCAGCTGATCTTTAGCATGCAAGGCAGACGCGGGAACTCGATTGACCCATGTGATACCTGCGTTGGTGTGGTGCATTTCAATGTCAACTGGTCTTCCGCATGCAGAGCCTAAGCAAACCCAGAACCGATCAAAATCTTGAAGTCTGATCAATCCAGATGTGCCGCAATTCGAGCAGCGATAGTTTTTGGTATCGGTGTAAGGGTGAAATCCATTACTCATACTATCAGTCCTTTTAGTGGTGATAACGTATTTCTTACGTTGGTAAGCAGCGACAGATGCTTGATACGTTGTAGTTAGCGGAGTCAGCAATGCCAGACGGGCCGCTGGCTTTAAAGGAACGCTTGGAGTCGGCTCATGGGATATCCAGTCGAAGCCGACAATTCCAACCTTGGCGGCTTCGCATGCTTCTGTGAGACTTGCAATCAAACGGAGCTCAATGCGAGCGTGATCACGTTTGCTTGAAGTCATGGTGGCTCCAGAATCAATAGCGTGAGTAGGCAAGGCGTGCGCTCGCGCCCGTTGAAGGGGGCCTTGCCGATTATCATCAAGCTCTACGTAGCAGGCGATGCTGCTCGAAACTCAATCGTGAGGTGGCTAACTTCGTGAACAGGCTTCAACCGATCACGGATGCTATCCGCATTTGTTGTAGAGGCCCCAAGAACACTGACAATTGCAGCATGGGCTTCCGGACCAACACGCCACACGTGCAGGTCGGTAATTTTGGCATCGCCAGCTTGCTCAACCAGCTCGCGAATTTCATCTGCAACATGATCGTCGGTTTGATCCAGCAGAACTCCCGCAGTAGCGCCCATCAGGCTCCAGGCCCACCGTGCGATCACAATTGCACCCACGATACCCATGGCTGGATCAAGCCAGACCCATCCGAGGTAGCGGCCAGCAAGCAGGGCAGCGATGGCAAGAACAGACGTCAGGGCATCGGCAATCACATGAATGTACGCTGACCTAAGGTTGTTATCCCCTCCATGAGGACTATGGTCATGGTCGTGATGACCGTGGCCGTGGTCATGCCTGTGGCCGTGGCCGAGCAGCAGAGCGCTTACGATGTTGACTCCCAGGCCTACGATGGCAATCAGCGTTGCCGTTCCGAACTGGACGTTAGTAGGCTGGAACAGCCGAATGATGGACTCAACGCCAATTCCCAAAGATACTAATCCCAGGATAAGCGCTGATGCAAAGCCGCCCAGATCTCCCACTTTGCCGGTGCCAAAACTGAAGCGAGTACTGGATGCATGACGCTTGGCGTACGCATAAGCCGCCGCTGCGATCCCCAGCGCACCCGCATGGGTAGCCATATGAAATCCATCGGCTAACAGAGCCATAGACCCTGTGAGGTACCCAGCAGTAATCTCCCCTACCATCATCACAACGGTAAGTATTACCACCCAAAGGGTACGTTTTGCATTCTCATCATGTGCCGAGCCGAGATATACGTGCTCGTGCGTAAAGCTGGTGTTGCTGTTCATGAAGTTCGAGCCTGCGTTCATCACTTGGAATAACGTCGAATGGCTTCGAGAAGCTCTTCGACGCCCTTGGACCGCTCTTCATCGCTCAGCGCCGGATTAGCCACATGCTCCCGGGCGTGATCTTCGATGATTTCGTCCATCAGGCCATTGATAGCCCCGCGCGTGGCGGCCACAAGGTGGAGCGTCTTGGCACAGTCGTGATCTGACTCAAGAGCCCGTTCTACAGCCTGGATCTGGCCTGCAATGCGCTTTACGCGTTTAAGCAGATCGTCTTTGTTTGATGCTACGTGAGTCATAGTATACCCCCCTTACCTATACCTATGATTTCATACCCTTCCCCCCTATGCAATTCGGGCTGAATAAATCCTAATTGCGTGTCGTACGCAGCAGGCTTATGACACAACTGATTGGTCCATACGTATCAAGCGTACTCAGACCTTTCGCAGAATGAGTTACATCTGTATATTCGGATATACGAATATTAAAATTGAACGTCCCATGCACCTTTCCCCGGTAACCCTTTTCAAATGTTTAGGCGACGAGACACGAACCCGCATCATGCTCATGCTGGCTGCGCAGGGTGAGCTATGCGTGTGCGAACTTATCTGGGCACTTGACGACAACCAACCCAAGGTTTCTCGTCACCTGGCCCAGTTGCGTACCTGCGGGCTGCTGGAGGATCGCCGGCAAGGACAATGGATCTACTACCGCCTTCACCCCCAATTGCCGGTCTGGGTCCTAGACGTGCTCCAGGTAACCCTCAAAGCCAATCATGCCTGGGTTGATCAAGACTCCAATCGGCTCGAATCCATGCAGGACCGTCCTGTTCGCCAAGCTGCTTGCTGCTGACCTTCTGACGAGAGTTTCGTGATGCTTACTGCGGCTGCAATTTTTGTATTCACATTGGTACTGGTGATCTGGCAGCCCAAGGGCTTGGGCGTCGGATGGAGCGCAGCGGCAGGAGCCATTCTTGCTCTGCTAACTGGCGTTGTCAGCCTGAGTGACGTACCTACCGTATGGCACATTGTATGGAACGCCACCGCTACCTTTATTGCCGTCATTATCATTAGCCTGTTGCTCGATGAAGCCGGCTTTTTCGAATGGGCTGCGCTTCATGTGGCGCGCTGGGGAAAGGGAAGTGGAGGACGATTATTTGCGCTGATGATCCTCTTAGGTGCTGCCGTTTCGGCTCTATTTGCCAATGACGGCGCAGCGTTGATCCTAACGCCTATCGTAATTGCCATGCTGAACGCTTTGCGCTTTAGCCCTGCCTCTACTTTAGCGTTCGTCATGGCTGCAGGTTTCATCGCAGACACTGCGAGCTTGCCCCTGGTGGTCTCCAACCTGGTCAACATCGTCTCTGCTGACTTCTTCAACGTAGGCTTCGGGGAGTACGCCTCGATCATGTGGCCGGTGAACCTGATCAGCGTGGCAGCCACGTTGTTGATGCTTTGGCTGTTCTACAAAAAAGACATTCCCGCACGGTACGTGCCTGAGCAGCTGGACGTGCCCAGGCGCGCCATTCGCGACCGTGCGACCTTTATTGCGGGCTGGTGGGTACTGGTGCTACTGCTTGTGGGCTTGTTCGCCTTAGAGCCGCTGGGTATCCCCATCAGCGCTGTGGCAGCGGCGTGCGCGCTTATCCTCCTGATCGTCGCTGGCAGGGGCCGCGTCATCTCGACCCGAAACGTGATCAAGCATGCCCCGTGGCAGGTCGTGGTCTTCTCCTTGGGAATGTACCTGGTCGTGTATGGGTTGCGTAACGCCGGCCTGACAGATGCCTTTACCGCGTTACTCAATGCGCTGGCTGAGCAAGGCCTGTGGGCAGCTACCCTGGGTACTGGCCTAGCCGCCGCCCTGCTGTCCTCGGTCATGAACAACATGCCTAGTGTTTTGATCGGAGCCCTTTCTATTCAGGCTAGCAATGCCTCGGGCATCGTGCACCAGGGCATGGTGTACGCCAATGTCATCGGCTGTAATCTGGGCCCAAAAATCACCCCTATTGGTAGCCTGGCTACCCTGCTGTGGCTGCATGTCCTTGCGCAGAAAGACATCCGCATTACCTGGGGTTATTACTTCAAGGTCGGCAGCCTCCTGACCCTTCCCATCCTGCTCGTCACCTTGGCCGCATTGGCCCTGCGGCTGAGTCTTCACGCTTAGGATCAATAATGAAAGTTCTATTTATGTGTACCGCCAATAGCTGCCGGAGCGTGCTCTCTGAAGGCTTGTTCAACCACCTTGCGCCTGACGGAATGGTGGGCGTCAGCTCTGGCAGCTTTCCCAGCGGAAGTTTGAACCCCCGCGCAGTGAGTACCTTGCAAGGTCTAGGCGTGGATACTTCGGCGCTCTACAGCAAGGGATCGGAGAGTTTCCAGGAAAACCTGCCTGATATTGTCATCACTGTCTGCGACAAGGCCGGAGGCGAGCCATGCCCGGTATACTTCGGACCCGCCATCAAAAGCCACTGGGGCCTGTCCGACCCCTCGGACGTCGAGGGCAGCGATGAGGAGGTCCAGGCCGCGTTTGACGCCACCGTGGCGCATATTCGCCGGCGTTTCGACGCCTTCTTCGCACTTGACTTCAACGCGCTCGACTCCACGGAGCTGAAACGTGTCCTCGATGAGATAGGTGCACTGTGATGAACGATTCGGTGAAGACCGATCCGAGCGATTTTCCGAGCCTGGATGTATCGCTATTGAACATTCCTACCCAGGATCAACTCGCCAAGGGCGAGCCACCGACACACAGTCCAAGAATCCTGCTGCTCTACGGGTCCACTCGGGAGCGCTCCTTCAGCAGACTGCTGACCCAGGAAGCGGCTCGCATTCTGGAGCTCATGGGCGCGGAGACCGCGATCTTCGACCCTTCCGGTCTACCGCTGCCCGATGACGCACCGGTGGGGCATCCCAAGGTGCAGGAGCTAAGGAACCTAGTGATGTGGTCAGAAGGGCAGGTGTGGTGTTCCCCTGAACGCCATGGCTCGATGTCTGCGGTGTTCAAGGCGCAGATCGACTGGATTCCTTTGGCACTGGGCGCGGTACGTCCCTCACAAGGCAAGACCCTGGCGGTGATGCAGGTATGCGGAGGCTCGCAATCGTTCAACACGGTCAACCAGATGCGGGTGTTAGGCCGTTGGATGCGCATGGTCACAATCCCCAACCAATCCTCCGTACCCAAAGCTTTTCTGGAGTTCGATGAGACTGACCGCATGAAGCCGTCCAGCTACTACGACCGAGTGGTGGATGTCATGGAGGAGTTGATAAAATTCACCCTGCTGATTCGCGGCCGGGAGGAGTACCTGGTAAATCGCTACTCCGAGCGTAAGGAGAGCGCCGAAGCGCTTTCCCAGCGTGTGAATCAGCGGCCCAGTTAGGCGGGCTGTTAAACCACAAAGAGGTTGAAATGAGCGTCAGCAGCATGGTCAGGAGCGCGTCCCCTACCGACGCCGCTGCCATCCAGGGTATCTATGCCCCAATGGTGGAGCGCACTGCAATTTCCTTTGAGCTGGAACCGCCGACCGTTGAAGAGATGGCGCATCGCATCGAATCAACCCTGTCCAAATACCCGTACCTGGTTGCGGAGCGCGAGGGTCAAGTGGTGGGCTATGCCTACGCCAGCCAGCACAGAACCAGAGAAGCTTACCAATGGTCAGTGGACGTGACCGTGTATGTGGCTCCCCAAGCGCATCGTAGCGGCATCGCCCGCGTGCTGTACGCACGCCTGATTCCGATCCTGGAACGCCAGGGATTTCACACCGCTTATGCCGGTATCGCGCTCCCAAACGCGGGAAGCGTAGGGCTACATGAAGCGCTAGGTTTCGAGCACCTGGGCACCTATACCGAAGTCGGCTTCAAGCATGGCAAATGGCATGACGTCGGGTACTGGCGCAAGCGCTTGAACAGTGCAACACCCCCAGGGCCAATTGTTCCGTTTAGCCAGCTTATCGAGGCAAGGTAGGCTGGAAATCACTTCATTTTATAGAGTGGTCGCACATGAAATTTATAAGTCTTACTACCGCTGGACGGCGCGCGGTCGCAGCCATGGCACTGGCTGTCGCGTCAGTGGCACAAGCCGCTCCTGCGCACGTGATTGACGTTTACCGGGACCCCAATTGCGGATGCTGTTCCAAGTGGATTGCTTACCTGCGGGACAATGGCTTCACGGTTAATGACCATCTGGAAGAAAACATGAGCCCGGTGAAGGCCAAGCTGGGTGTGCCTGAGAAATTGATGTCGTGTCACACCGGTGTAGTGAACGGCAAGTTCATCGAGGGGCATGTCCCGGTCCAACAGATCGCTGAGCTTGAACGCCGGACTGACCTAATCGGCGTGGCGGCACCCGGCATGCCAATGGGCTCACCGGGCATGGAAACAGGGCACAAAAGCGCCTATCAGATCATCGGACTGAAAAAGACCGGCGAGCAGGAGGTGGTGGCTGACTACCCGGCGCAGTGACAACCGGTTTCATGTCCGCCAAGCCTGGGGGGCCTGGCTTAGCGGTGCCCAGGCTATCAGGCCGGCATGTCATGTTCGTGGGCCAGATGACCGCACGAAGGTGAGGATGAAGGTCGTTCGGCCCTCGTGGGATGTACACGAGATAGTACCGCCATGCGCTTGCATCAAGGACCGGGCAATCGCCAGCCCCAGCCCCGCATTCCCGGCGCCTTCGCGCCGCGCCGGATCAACCCGGTAGAACCGGTCAAAGATGCGGTCCAGGTGCTGCGGTGCTATTTCAGGGCCAGGATTTTCCAACCGAAGCTCTACCCTTCCTCCGTGATCGTGGATGCTGACCTTGATCGTCTCTCCGGACGGCGTATAGCGCAGGGCATTGGACAGCAGGTTCGACACGACACGGTCGATCATCACGCTGTCAGCGAAGATCGAGGCGTTGCCTGATGCTTGTAGCTGAATCCCCTTGTCCTCGGCCAGAAACTCGTAATAGCCGAACAGCTTGCTGATGACTGTTCTCAGATCCAGTTCAACAGCCTCGGGCACAATTAGCCCGTTATCAGACTTGGCCAGGAACAGCATGCCGTCGATGATACCCGAAAGACGATTGAGCTCTTCCAGATTGGAGCTCAGATTCTCTTCGTACACCTCGGGCGCACGCTTTTTGGCCAGGATCACCTCGGTGTGGGTCCGCAGGTTGCTGATCGGGGTACGAAGCTCGTGCGCAATGTCAGCAGAGAAATTCGATAGGCGCACAAAGGAATCGTCCAGGCGACCAAGCATGGAATTGAACGCGGTGATGAGCTCACGCAACTCATCCGGTACCGGCCCCAAGGGAATGCGTTCCTTCAGCGAGCCAGCGGACATTGAGGCGGCGGTCTGGGTCACCCTTGCCACCGGCCGCAGTCCGTTCTTGGCGACCAGCCACCCGAGGGCCGCGCTTAACGCGGTACTAGCCAATAGAACGCCCCAGAACCAGCGTTCAAGCATGGCAAAGAAGTGCATATGCGTGGTGACGTCCAGGACAAGCCACACGGTCAATGGTGGGCTGGCAGTGGGTAACGATACCGAGGCAGTCAATGCCCTAAACATGCGGCCTTTGTTTTCCCACTCCCAGACGCCATCGCGCTGGGTGGCCTGCGTGAGCGATGGCGCCGCTGATTGGGGAGGTTCTGCAAAAAAAGGCGTCCCATCCGTCTTCAGAAATACAGCGCTGAGGTCGGGATGGGCCCCAAGGAGGGTGTGCCAGCGCGCCTCGAGCAGGTCCGGGTTCGAGCCTGATTCAATGGCGATCTGGTTAATCGCTTCGAGCTTTTCTCCCAGTGTCTGCGCATCCAGGGCGCGGAAGTGGTGACGGCTCAGTTCGTTGAAGGCGACCCCCACGATGATAAGGACGACGGCGACCGCGACCACAAACAGAAGGCTTAAGCGCAGGGTGAGTGAGCCAGGCTTCATCCTTCGTCCTGCGCGTCTAGCATGTAACCCATTCCCCGGCAGGTATGCAGCAGTTTTGCCTCGAAGTCATCGTCAATCTTGGCCCTTAACCGCCGTATGGCCACTTCAATGACATTTGTGTCGCTGTCAAAATTCATGTCCCAGACTTGGGAAGCTATCAGCGATTTGGACAGCACCTCACCTTGCCGGCGCATCAGCAATTCCAGCAGTGCAAACTCTTTGGCCGTGAGGTCGATTCGCTTGCCGCCCCGGGTGGCTCGACGCTTGAGCAAATCCACCTGAAGGTCTCCGATTTGCAAGCTAGTTTGAACCGGGAGGTTGCTGCTGCCGCGCCGCAGTAGCGTTCGCACCCGTGCCAGCAATTCTGAAAAAGCAAATGGCTTAACCAGGTAATCATCGGCGCCCAGCTCCAGCCCCTTGACTCGGTCGTCTACCCCGTCGCGTGCGGTCAGAAACAGTACCGGTACGGATTGGCCAACGGTGCGAAGGCGTCTGATGACTTCCCAGCCATCGAGGCCTGGCATCATCACGTCGAGAATCAACAGGTCATAGGCTTCATTGAGCGCCTGGTCAACGGCATCTGTGCCTGTGACCACGCGGTCCACATTGAAGCCAGCCTCCCGCAGGCCTTGCTGCAGATAGATTCCAGTTTTAGGTTCGTCTTCGGCTACCAGCAGTTTCATGTTTGACCCTCCACGGCACCGGCCCAGTGTGACGGTAAAACAGGGCTAGGCACACTCACATCCCCGCTTCCATCTCAGGGGACAGCGTGCCAAGCCAGGCAATCAGGCCCAACACCACAACAGCAGCAGCCAACTCCAGAGCCATGCTATAGCGGATCGACCGAGCCGCTCGCGCGTATTGGCCGTGGTGGACCGCCCGTTCAAACGCCGGGCTCAGGATAAAGCGGTTAGCCGAGGCCAATCCGACCATCAGGCCAAACAGTGCCAGCTTGCCCAGCAGCAATACCCCGTAGGTGCTTTTCACCACGCCACTGACCTGGGGACCGACGATGAACAGATAGTTCACCACGCCCGTGATGACTATTAGCGCCACGATCACCGTGCCCGCCCGTTCGAAACCGGTGAGCGTGCGTGATAGCACCTGGACCGACTGTAGGGTTTCGACCTTGTTGGGCCGTAGCATCAGCGCAAAGGCCACCAGCGCGCCGAACCAGCCCCCGGACGACCACAGATGAAGGATGTCCGCACTGAAGTGCCAAAAGCGCCGGGAGTCTTCGTCCATGGCACCGTGGCCCATCCACGCTAAGGTAGCCAGGGCCACGCTTGCTAGCAGCGAAACCATCAGCAGGCTTGCCATAGGTATCCGAAGGTTGAAGGCGATGGCCACAGCCGCCCCCACCAGTGCGGACATACGGATGAGCCAGGCGGTGCCAAGCTCCGTCTGCGTCACCATCATCTTGACGTGAGGCACAGCCTCTAGCCATTCAGACGCACCGCTCATGGCTTTGGCCATGAGCACAATGGAGATAACCGACAGCAGCAGGCCGATCAAAACGGTCGTGCTCAGCAGGGGCCTGAAGGGCAACACGGCGCCCGAGCGGCGTTCTGCGCCGCGTAGGCTGTAGAGGCCAAAGAGGGCCAGCCCGAACAGCATCATCAAATCGGTATACAGCGCGAAACGAACTGCGATGCTGAGCGGATCTTCCATGTTTATTTGACCTTAAACGTCACGCTACCGGTAATCGGGTGGGTATCGGAAGACACTGCCCGCCAATCGACCTTGTAGGTGCCCGCCGTCAGAGGTGAGGCTGGGGTGATAATCATGGTCTTGGGGTCACCGCCACCTGACACCGCTGTTTTGACTCCCATCGGTGAGTGTTCCATGCCTGGCATCGCCGTCATGACCAGCTTCGCGCCGGAAAATTGGGTAACCAGGTTTTCGGAGAAATGCAGCTCAATCTTGCCAGGGGCCGCACCTTCACTGCCTTCAGCCGGAGTCGAAGAAACCAGCTTGGGGTGGGCTTGGGCCAGTGCGCTGACCAGCATCCCAGCGGCAAAGAGCGTGACGAAACGTGTGCGGTTCAACAACATGCGAACTCCTTACAGCTCAAAAAAGCCGTTCGTGGGCGTATCAGATTTTTCAGACTAGAGCGGCTCAGAACCACATACGCACACCCAGGACTAGACGGGCCTCGCTGCGGCCCTCGCCTTCCTCGCGGGCAAAGTCGGCTGTATTACCGTAGGAGCGGTTCCAGGTGACGCCAATGTACGGGGCAAACTCGCGGCGGATTTCGTAGCGCAGTCGTACGCCGACTTCGGTTTCAGACAGGCCAGAGCCGATGCCACGCTGAGGATCGCTCTGACCATAGAAATTAACCTCAGCCGTGGGCTGCAAAATCAGCCGGTTAGTTAGCAAAATGTCGTAGTCGCCTTCCAGCCTTAACCCGGTTTGGCCGCCTTCACCAACAAACGCAGTCGCTTCGGCTTCGAAGTTGTATAAGGCCAGGCCCTGAAGGCCAAATGCAGCCCAGGTTTGTGGCGAGCCTGGTTTGAAGTCTTGCCGGACGCCGCCGACCAGATCCCACCAAGGACTAATCGCATGGCCCCACAGCGCTTGCAGTTCGGCCGATTCGGTCTTGCCGTTGGTACGTTCACCCTCAGAGCGAATCCAGAGCCGGTCGATGTCACCACCCACCCAGCCGTTAACGTCCCAATTCAGTACGCTGCCGTTGTCGGCGTCCTGCCATTCGAGTTGGTCGAACAGCAGGAAGTAATTAGCTGCTTCGTCATGAACGGTGTGGCCTTTGGCACTTTGGTAGACCGCTGCCCGATTGGCATCGGTGACAGGCGCAATAGGCGTGCGGCTTTGGGTAGGTGCCGCAGGCTTGCTGGGGGCCATGGTCGTCATGTCCGAGTCCATGCCCTGCATCTGGCTATGGTCCATACCCTGCATTTTGGAATGATCCATGCCCTGCATCTGAGAATGGTCCATGCCAGGCATCACGGCCTCTGCCGCAAACGCGCCCCCTGGGAGCATTCCCAGGCCGGTGACCGCGAGCAGTGAGCAAACGTGGAGTCGATTCAAAACAGTCATTGGCTTCACTCCTCTACCCGAACTTCGCGGAACATACCCATCTCCATGTGGTAGAGCAGGTGACAGTGATAGGCCCAGCGCCCCAGGGCATCGGCGGTGACACGGTAGCTGCGCTTGGAGCCTGGCGGCATATCGATGGTGTGCTTGCGCACCCTGAAGTTTCCGTCCTCGTCCTCCAGGTCACTCCACATCCCATGCAGATGGATTGGGTGAGTCATCATCGTGTCGTTCACCAGCACGATTCTCACCCGCTCGCCGTATTTGAGTACCAGAGGTTGAGCGTCCGCGAATTTGATGCCATCAAACGACCAGGCAAATTTTTCCATGTGCCCCGTCAGGTGCAGCTCAATGGTCCGGCTCGGCTCACGCCCGTCTGGGTCTTCGAAGGTGCTTTTAAGGTCGGCATAGGTGAGCACCTTGCGCCCGTTATTACGCAGGCCTAGGCCAGGATCGTTCAGCTTGGCGGTGGGGCTCATGGCCTGCATGTCCACTAGCGGGTTGTTTTTCTCGCTGGCAGGGTGGCTCTGCATTACCATGCCGCCCATCGAATCATGGTCCATGCCCGGCATAGCGCCGTGGTCCATACCCTGCATGGTCGACATTTTGCTGTGGTCCATGGCGGGCATAGAATTGCCTCCCATGCTGCTCATGGTCTGCATGCCGTCGTCAGCACCCGAATCCATGCTGCCCATGCTGCCATGGTCCATACCACCCATTCCCATATCGTCCATCGTAACCAGCGGACGAGCATCAAGAGGGGGAACCTGGGCTACCAAGCCTTCCCGCACGGCCAGGGTGCCGCGAGCGTAGCCCGTGCGATCCATGGATTGAGCAAAGACCGTGTACGCTTCGGCAGTGGGCTCAACGATCACATCGAAGGTTTCGGCCACGGCGATGCGTAATTCATCGACCTTAACCGGGTTCACGTACTGGCCATCCGACGCTACCACGGTCATTTTCAGGCCTGGAATACGGATGTCGAAGTACGTCATAGCCGAGCCGTTGATGAACCGAAGGCGCACCTTTTCGCCAGGACGGAACAAGCCGGTCCAGTTCATATTGGGGGCCTGACCATTGAGCAGGTACGTGTAGGTGGCCCCGCTCACGTCCGCAAGGTCTGTGGGGTTCATCTTCATCTCGGCCCACATCTTGCGATCCGCGACGGTTGCGGCCCAGCCCTTATCAGCCACATCGTTGACGAAGTCACCGACTGTGCGCTTGTGGAAGTTGTAGTAATCGGACTGCTTTTTGAGGGTACGCATCAGCGCGACTGGATCTTCATCCGTCCAGTCCGTCAGCATCACCACATGTTCACTGTCGTACTTGAAAGGCTCGGGCTCTTTCGCCTCGATAACCAGAGGGCCATACACCCCTACCTGTTCCTGGAACCCGGAGTGGCTGTGGTACCAATACGTCCCGTTCTGTTGGAGCTTGAACTGGTAGACGTACACGCCACCCGGCTCGATGCCCGCAAAGCTCAGCCCTGGTACACCGTCCATGTTTGGCGGCAGGATGATGCCGTGCCAGTGTATGGAGGTTGCAGCGTCGAGTCGGTTGCGTACCCGGAGCGTGACCGTGTCACCCTCTTTCCAGCGCAGCAAGGGACCAGGCAGCCCGCCGTTGATCGCCATCGCTGTGCGACGTTTGCCGGTGATGTTTACCAGCATCTCGCCAATAGACAGGTCGTACTCCGTACCGCTCAACACGCTGAGCGCCGCCGAGCCGGACGCCGCCCAACTGGGCGAACGCCACAAGCCTAGCCCACCTAGCACGCCGGCAGCCGCGAGGCCTTTGACGAAAGTACGTCGAGAAGTTCTTGATTCCATACGCGCGGGTCCAGGTAGGCAAGGACGGCAACTAAGCCGTGTGCTGGGTTTAAGGAACTGTAGTGGACGATGTCACAGCATCGTAAGCGGCGCGATTACATTTCTGTAAGCTTGAACCCCCGGGTTGGTTAGCAACATGCCTTAGAGCTTTCAGCTTTTTTAGTATCTGCAGAAGCCAGTTGCGGCTCAGCTTTTTGCGCCTCAGCTTTTTTGTTTAGGGTTGTTTGTTGCGCATCCATCATTCGAGCGAACACACGGTCGGCACCACCTTCAGCAAAGGCGACTGAGGAGATACTGAATGCGAGGGTAAGGAGTACGGCTTTGGAAGGGTTCATAACGAGTTACCTTGTATTGGGAAGGCGGCACATGCCGCTGGGTCCAAGGTAACGAGTAGAGGCTTTCAGTTGGCTGAGTTGAGGGTTACAAAAAAGTCAGGTTGAGCATTAACCAAGCCGGCAAATGGCGGTTAATACTTCACTTTATAGGTGGGTGAATCCTCCGGCCGGTTCTCCCGGCGATCATAGATCTTGGTGGTGCTGATATTGGCATGGCCGAGCCAGGCCTGGACCTTGGCGATGTCGGCTTCATGCTCCAGTGCATTGGTAGCTGCGGTTGCTCTGAGTCCGTGGACCCCTAAGCCGTCGACCTCGATCCCGGCCTTCTTCGCATACGCCGCCACCACGGTATAGATGCCGTTAGCCGTGATGCCGGCGCCGGTCAGCTTGCCCCGCAGCGGCATGAACAATGGCACCTTCCTGTCCGCCAAATGATGCCCTGAGCTTTCCAGAAACAGGTGAATACGACCGGCCGCCACGGGGTGCAACGGCAGGTAACGTACCTTTCCGCCTTTGCCGTGGACCTTTAAATGCTGAATGCCGCGGCGCTCCTGGATGTCGCTCACCTGCAGCAGCGCTGCTTCTTCACGGCGCAGCCCGTGATAGAGAAGAACAGCCAATATCGCCCGGTCGCGCTGCCCTTTAAGTGTTGTTTCATCCGGCGCGTCGAGCAGCGCTTTAGCCTGGTGATCGCCCAGTGCCGGTGTCTTGCCTTCGTTGCTTTCTATCTTCGGTCGTTTTACACCATGCACGGGATTGCCGCCGGCGATCGCGTTGCTTTCCAGGAGGTGATCAAAGAGGCTGGCCAGCGCGGCCAATTTGCGCCGGATCGTGGCTCCGGCTAAGCCGCGATGCTCGAGCTGGGCACGCCAGGCCAGAACGTGTGATCGGGTCACGACGCGAAATTCATCGGCCGAAACCAATCCAACAAAACCGCAGAAGTCTTCCAGGTCATTTTGGTAGGCACGTCGGGTCCGAGGGTTGTCCAAGTTGGCAAACCACTCGACGGCGGCCGGAACTTGGGCCAGCGTCTGAAATTCGACCGAAGTGAGCCGACGGTGATCATTGTGATGGGCTTTCGTCAGTTCTTGCATGTCGTTCTCTCGATTGACCCGGTTGCGATCATTGGTCATGGATCTAGTCGCGAAAGCAACGTCAGTTGCGGTCGCTGGTCCTGAAACCGACAAACGGCAAAAATTGGTGATAACGTATTTCTTACATTGGTAAGTAACGGCCATAACCGACAATGGTACGCATGCGCCGCCGGGGGACGTGGTGTCAACGAGCTGACGAACAGCCATAATCCTTCACGATTTCTAGCCGATAGCTTCAAGACCAGGCCTCTGGCCATCTTGCAGTGGGAAGTCCTATGCGGCTCAGAAATATAAACCTCGCTCCACGCGCCACCTTGTTTTTTTCGGCCATCATTTTGCTGGTCGTGGTCTTGGGCGTCATCGCCATACTGCAGATGGGCAAGCTTCGCGATACGGAAAAGGATGTCGAACTGAATTGGCTACCCAGTATTCGGCAAACCGCGATGATGAACTCCACCGTCCTTCGCGTCCGGTTGGAGACCCAGCGGGCCGTTGCCGATCCTCAAACCGTTCAGCAGACCATCGTCAAATTTCCTGCCTACCGGAAAGCCATGAAGGATGCGGTCTATAACTATGAGACCCTCATTGCGAGTGACCAGGAGCGACAGTTGTTCTTGGCCGTGAAAAAGTCCTACGACGATTACGCAAGCCAACTGGATCTGCTGGAACCTTTGTTGAAGGCAGGCGACACCGCTTCGATTGTCAAACTCGTCGCTACCGGTATACGTCCCCTCACGAACCAAATGGAAACTCAGGTCGAGGAATTAACACAATTCAATAACAAAGGCGCTGCGCTTGCCGGTGTTCAAGCGACGCAAGTTTATGATTCAGGTCTTTACATCGTCATCGGCCTGATTATCTTCGTCGCGCTCCTGACTCTTTGTTTGGCAACTCTTCTAACCAAAACGATTACGTCGCCCATCGGGAGCGCCCTTAGCGTCGCCGAACGCATTGCCTCAAGCGATCTGACGAAGGAGGTTGAGGTAAGCGGTACCGACGAGGCAGGCAGGCTTTTGAGCGCGTTGGCCACGATGCAGCAGAACCTTCGAAGCACGATCATGCAGATCGCTGACTCCTCATCCCAACTGGCTGCCGCCTCGGAAGAAATGACCGCGGTGACTGAGCAATCCAGCCTTGGCCTGGTGTCGCAGAATGATGAAGTAAATCAGGCTGCAACTGCTGTCACCGAGATGAGCGCTGCAGTGGACGAGGTAGCACGCAATGCCGAATCAGCTTCCGAAGAGTCCAGGAAAGGTCAGGGCTATACGGAGGTTGGTTTGGAGCGTGTATCGCAGACGCTTAAGTCCATCGAAAAGCTGTCGAGCAACGTGCGCGACACCAGCGAGCAGATCACTGGCTTGTCCAATCGTGCACAGAACATTTCCAAAGTGGTTGAGGTGATCAGAGCCATTGCTGAGCAGACCAATCTGCTTGCGCTCAATGCCGCGATCGAGGCCGCTAGGGCGGGTGAACAAGGCCGAGGCTTCGCAGTCGTTGCTGACGAAGTTCGAGCCCTCGCTCACCGCACGCAAGTGTCTACGCAAGAAATTGAGCAGATGATTCAGGCCATTCAGAACGATTCTGACCAGGCCGTGAAGGCGATGGCCACCAGCAGAGAACTGGCTGCAGAATCCCTAAGCGTCGCAGGCGATGCCAGCAGTTCGCTTGACCAGATCGCGACAGCTATTACGGGCATCAACGAGCGTAACATTCTCATCGCCACCGCTTCGGAAGAACAGGCGCACGTCGCCCGGGAAGTCGATCGCAATCTGGTTAGCATTCGCGAGCTGGCCTCCCAAAGTTCTGCAGGTGCAAGCCAGACTGCAAGCGCTTGCAACGAGATGTCGAAGCTTGCGGTTAGTCTGAATCAGCTGGTCAATCGTTTCAAGGTTTAAGGTATTCACGTACGTCAGCGGACTCGTCCGATGTCCTTGGATATCGGACCTAGACTGTCGACTGTGCCTTGGCGATATACCGTCCTCCCTGAGCGTGAGCCTGCAGGGATTGCACAGTCTATTGGCTATTGGGTTGATCGGCTGTTTGTGTTTTGTGGGGTGGGTGACGTTGCGGGCCCGTGAAGATGTCCCGTAGGATCGTTGATCTGAATTGTCTTCCCATGCTGCCATCCATCCGCACCTGGATCTGCTTTGGGGATCTGAATATCGGCTCGTTGAGCTTTGATTGCCGACTTGACGATTCCCAAGCGTTGGTTGCGTTGTTGCTGCATTGCGGGATCAGCCTGGCCGTCAGCTGTGAACCCCATCATCAGTTGTGGAACACCTAGGGGAAGTGTTTTGTCTTGATCGGTGTGCCAGGTGTGCCACGTCTTGCCATGGGTATGAGCCAGTCGCTCCACCCGGTCAGCAATCTGAGTGACTCCACAGCAATTGAGCTTCATGGCCTGAAGATTGGTTGATAACAGATCGGGGATTCGCCACTTGCCTTTAGGCCTCAGTGTGGACTAAACACTATGCCGCCATTGCCGGAGCTGGTGAGGTGATTCAAAGAGACGGAACTTAGGAACTTGGGGATTTTCCGAATAAGGGAACTTCGTCACATTCCGGGAAAGGAATTGCCCATGCCACACTCCGCTCATTATCGAATCGAGTACGTGCACAATGGTGCCGACAAGAGCTTTTACGTCAGCGCGGAAATCATGAGCAATGCTGAGGCCTGGCACTGGGCTGCAGTGGATTCGGGGGTAGCGCAGATCCCGAAATATCGCCGAGACAGGGTCCAGATCGTTAGCAAGCCACTCGCCAAGCGGCACGGTATTGTCCAGGTGCAGTGGTCGCACGCTTAGTAGTCAGCTCAGTCTCGCATGGTGTATCAATGCACCATTAGAGCAAGCTGGCGGGCTTTGACGGCTGCACTGAACAAGAACGAATAGTCATCTGACCCCGTTGGGCCCCTCCAGCACTTGCCTCACCTTCTTAGCCAGATCGATGGGCACGTAAGATTTGGATAACATCAAAATCCCCCCGCATCCGTAGGCTCTAGCGAGTTTTCGGAATAACCAGTTTTCAGCGACACCTTTGGAGTGGGGTAAAAGCGCTTGGCTTCCCGGGCCAGCGTCACGCCTTTCATTCCACCAGGAATTGATCAGGTCGTAAGCGTCTGCCGAACACATCTTGTACCAGCCCGTTTGGTGTAGACGGACGCTCGAAACACCCTGTCGAGGCTATCGCGCTATTCGGTTTCGATGGCAGCTTGCTCCCCCTATGCTCTTGACTCGTCTAGGAGCAGCAACCAGAGCGAACCCCAGCAGCAGGTTCAAAAAGTGACTCAACAATCGTGCAGTCTGGAGTGTTCGAACCTAAGCATGTTGACTCACACATACCTGCCATTGAGAGCAGCTCTACCCGGATTTGCTGAAGCTTTGCTACCTTCGACTCTACTTCCGCTAGGTGCTTCTTGACCACCGAAAGCGCGTCAGCGCACGGACGATCAGCATCTGCTGCGAGCGCGATGAGTTCTCGGATATCTTCGAGCGGGAAACCCAATTCACGATTCTGCCGGATGAAGACGAGTCTTGATCGATGCTTTTCAGTATAGATTCGATGACGCCCAGTCGACCGCAGGGCGGGAGGTAAAAGGCCTATTTTCTCGTAGTAGCGAATCGTTTCAATGTGGCAACCCGTTGATTTCGACAGCGCCCCGATTCCTGACATGCAAACTCCCCAAGCATTTTCTTGAACCTGTAGCAGCTACAGATATTAACCTGTCTTCAGAAAATAATTTCACGCGCTTGAAGGGCATTTTGTGGACAGAGAACAGCTAGAGACTAACCAGATTCCCATTTACTTCGTCGCGGTCATTGTCGCGGCCCTCGGAGGCCTGCTCGCCCCCAATGCGTCTGAAGCATTAGGGTCGACGGTGACACCCACCATCGCAGTGCTGATGTACGCCATGTTTCTACAGATCCCGTTCTTGGATCTCCGTAATGGCCTCGCAAATAAGCGTTTCATGGCGGCGCTGCTCACAGCCAACTTCGTGGCCATCCCCTTGCTGGTTTGGGCATTGACGATGGGGATAACCAATCACCCGGCGATTTTGGTGGGTGCCCTGTTGGTCTTGCTGACGCCTTGTATCGACTATGTGGTGGTTTTTACCCATATCGGTAAAGGCGACTCCAAACTCACTCTGGCGGCCACCCCATTGCTTCTTTTGATGCAGCTTGTACTGCTGCCGGTGTACCTGACCTTCATGCTGGGTAACGACTCAACAGTGGTCATTTCTATAGGCCCATTTGTTGAGGCCTTTGTGATGCTGATCGCTTTGCCTTTGGTCTTAGCGGTAGCAACAGCTGCCGGGGCAAAGAGATCACGCATCGTTGAAAGCTGGAACAACGCATGGGCCTGGATGCCTGTACCGGCTATGGCGGCTGTATTGGTCGTGATGGGTAGGCTGCCCTGGGCGCTAGGCTCAGTTTCACTACACGTCGTGGGCTCGCTGGTAATGACGGCTGCCGGGCTTCTGTCCTATCAAATAATCAACACGCGCTGAGGAGAGGAACATGAAAGCTTTTCTGGTGACCTTCTTTACTCAACAGAATCGTCGCTATCAGGGAAAGATGCTCGGCGACTGGGTCGTTGATTTGGCGAAAGAAATGGGACTGCGGGGTGCGACTCTGTCCACAGGTATCGAAGGCTTTGGGCATACCGGCCGGCTGCATTCCTCGCATTTTTTTGAACTAGCGGATCAGCCTACCGAAATTCGTATGGCCATTACCGAGGACGAATCTGAACAGTTATTCAAGCGATTGGAGCTTGAAGATATCTCGTTGTTTTACATAAAAACCCCAGTTGAGCTGGGCTTCGTCGGAACAGAGGTCACCTAGTTTGGCCCTCTTTCGTAAGCGGTGACTCGAAGACGCCTTCGCTTGCCTCGTACTCCGAAACACGATTTTACATTTTGGACAGACCTAGCTAAGATCGGCGCATTGGAGATGGCATTCCTCCATTAACAAACCGCTGCGCCCGTAGCAGCTGATGATGCCTACAGAAACCTGATCAAACCAGGTCTGTAGGCGTTCGCGCTTAGAATCCCTTCTTTGGTCAGGCCCACTTATTTTTTGTGGCTGGCCAAATGTCTAAATTTCGACGACCTGAACAACTCGACTTACTGCCCTATATAGCGAAATGGCTTGCGCTTGCTGGTCTTGTAGCTCTTTTGGCAGGCTCTGCTTCTGCGTTATTCCTGCTTTCTTTGGATCATGCCACCCAGTGGCGAGAAACCCATCCCTGGGTAATCTGGCTCCTGCCAGTGGCCGGCTTTGCTGTGGGACTTGCATATCACTTGATAGGCAAACCCGTTGATGCCGGAAACAACCTGATCATCGATGAGATCCATGATCCTAAGAAGATCGTGCCTTTGCGCATGGTGCCGATGGTGCTGATCGGAACCGTGGTTTCCCACCTTTTTGGTGCATCTGTGGGACGTGAGGGGACGGCGGTGCAAATGGGCGGTGCCCTTGCCGATCAACTGACGCATGTCTTCCGTCTGCGCCGCGAAGACCGTCGGGTGATTCTCATGGCCGGTATCAGTGCTGGCTTTGCGTCCGTCTTCGGCACCCCTCTTGCCGGGGCTTTATTCGGACTTGAAGTATTGGCCATTGGACGTATGCGTTACGACGCGCTTTTCCCTTGCGTGGTTGCGGCAATCGTTGCTGACCAGGTGGGGCAAGCCTGGGGCGTGGTTCACACGCATTACGTCATTGGCGAAGTGGTTCCGGTGCAGCTGTGGAGCGTCATGGCTGTGGTGGCAGCTGGGATTGTCTTTGGCCTTACCGGCCTGCTATTCGCGACTGCGACCCACAAGCTCGGAGCCTTCGTTAAGCGGCTTATCACCTATTCACCATTAAGACCCTTCGCCGGCGGCCTGCTGATCGCAGTCGCAGTGTGGGCGCTCGGTAGTAACCATTACATCGACGTTGATAAGTACATCGGGCTAGGCATTCCGAGCATCGTCCAATCCTTTCAAATGCCAATGGCCCCTTGGGACTGGCTTGGAAAGATGGTGTTCACCGTTGTCTCCCTGGGGACTGGATTCAAGGGCGGCGAAGTCACACCGCTGTTTTACATCGGTGCCACCTTGGGGAATGCGCTGGCTCCCCTCTTGCACCTTCCCTTCGGCATGCTGGCTGGTATCGGCTTTGTCGCCGTCTTTGCCGGTGCAGCTAATACGCCACTGGCAACCATCGTTATGGCCATGGAGCTCTTCGGGCCCGAAATTGCTCCGCTTGCAGCCATTGCCTGTATCGCAAGTTACCTCGTATCCGGACACACCGGGATCTATCACGCCCAGCGCGTCGGCCACAGCAAGCATCACCGTCCTCTTCCGGAGGAAATCCGGCTCTCTGATATCAAGCAATTTCATGCTCAAAGTGAATCCGCCAGCGAGCGGAAAGTGACTCTTGCGGGGGAAGAGAAATGATTGAACATCACCAAGATCGCCTGACAGCTTTGCAACTCTATTTTCCTGGCGCTAGCCGGGCTCGCGTGACCAGCTTCTGGCACCACCTAAGCGCACCTGCACTAGCCCAGCACCTCCTTAAAGTTGCTCAAAAAGCAAGAATTGAGCAGGTCATGCTCAAGACGATTTCTGCAGGTTATTTGCCAGGCCATCGCATCTCCCATCATCACCCGGAGCTTGGCGATATGCGTCATCCCCAGTGTCTGGAATTGCTAGATACAGAGGACAAGCTGCGCGCATACCTGCGCGACCACGCTGACGAGTTACGCAAGGTGCGAGCAGTTCTTCTCTTATGTGAGTTACCGCTCACTGACGCGTCGTAATTCAGTTTGAAAACAGCTCGGAAATGAAGAGGTAAGGCCGACCGAAGCGTCGGTCACTCGCGACATTAGAGGATGTAGCTATGAACGGCTTTCAACTGACGTTTTTCACCGAACAGAGTACCAACTACCAGCACCTTCCACTGGGAGAGTGGTTGGTCGAGTTCGCCAAGCGAGAGGGCGCGTTGGGTGCGACGTTGGTGAGCGGTACAGAGGGGCTAGATCATTTGGGGCATTTGCATACGGCGCATTTCCTCGGCGGTGCCGACCATCCCGTCACGGTGACTATATCCACTGATGAAATTGGGTGCGACAGGTTGCTGGAGGCATTGGCCAAGGAGTCGTTTTCACTGAGCTATATCAAATTGCCCATCGAATACGGTCGAGTGGGCCAGGCGAAAAACTAAAAAACGCACCTTGTTGGACAACCGATAAAAAGGATAAACGCCATGTACCGAGTTTATAACCTACGTCCACAGCCAGCCCCCGCTAACTGGGCTCATGACAACAGGCAGCTCCTCGTAGGACTGGTTTTTTGGTCGCTTTTTCTGGCGGGCATCGCAGACAATCAAAAGATTTCGAGCGAGGGGTGGTACGTCGTCACCCCGCTCGAAGGCGCATTAGTCACGATGCGTATGCCCAGTGAAAAGTCCTGCAAGGCCGACGTAGCCCAGACCTGCGTACCGGGCTACGAGCTGAGAGCACAGCAACATTGAGCGCGATGGCGGTTGGCAATCCAAAGATGAGATCGCGAAATGGAGCTCACCGACGTCGGCTCATCAAAATCATTTTAGAGAATTGGGAGACCACATGAGCGCAGTGACGCTGAGCATCGTATTCGGGCTTGTGATGGGCAGGTTTTTCACAGGATCCGTCTATGAGTTCGCCGCGCTTTTCATCGTAAGCGTTGGAGTGTCCTTGCTGACCTTTCATCTGCTAAATCAAAGGCGCGTCAGGCTACAAGCCCAGACGGCGTATTGCTGCCCTGTAATGGTTGCTTCAAACCAAATGATGGAGCTTTTCCAGATGGCAAAAAGAGGGCAGTTCATGCCCTTGGTGGGAGAGATTCCTGAACTAATTATTGGAGGCTTCTTGGTTCCCGCAATTGCGGTGTCGGCAGTGCAGCTGTTCAGGATACTCATGGAGAGCTGACGTCCGACATAGAGGCCTCTCAACGGATTCAAATGGTTAATGACGCTCCCGAATCGTTACTTGGAGAAGATCAATGAAAACGCAAATCCAGGCCATTCATGCACGTGAAATTCTCGATTCACGCGGTAACCCTACCGTTGAAGTCGACGTCACCTTGGAGTGCGGCGCCATGGGCCGGGCTTCAGTACCGTCCGGTGCCTCTACAGGCGCTCACGAAGCAGTTGAGTTGCGTGACAAAGATACACAGCGGTACTCCGGCAAGGGAGTGTTAAAGGCCGTTAGCAATGTGAATACCGAAATACTTGAGTCTCTGAGGGGCATGAATGCGATTGACCAGGAACAAATTGATCATTTGATGATTAAGCTGGATGGAACCTCTGATAAATCCAGGCTTGGAGGAAACGCGATCTTGGGCGTGAGCCTCGCCGTTGCCAGAGCGGCGGCTTCTGCGCTGAACTTGCCCTTGTTCCAATATCTGGGCGGCGAGCAAGCAGCAAGAATGCCCGTCCCGATGTTCAATATTCTCAATGGCGGTGTTCACGCCAACTGGCAAGGCCCTGACTTTCAGGAATTCATGATTGCACCTACAGGGGCTGGCAGTTTCAAGGAAGCCTTGCGATGGGGCTCCGAGGTGTACCACGAGCTGAAAGCGGTGCTTAAGGACGCCGGCTATTCAACAGCGGTCGGAGATGAGGGCGGCTTTGCGCCGGCACTCAAGAAAAACTCAGACGCCATTGAGCTGATCATCAAGGCAATCGAGAGGGCTGGTTACACCCCTGGATCTCAGATCGAGATCGCTATCGATCCAGCATCCAGCGGCTTCTATGAAAACGGCCTTTACCATCTGCGCTCTGAGGGTCGTAAGGTCGATGCTCAAGAGCTGATTAATCTCTATTCCTCCTGGGTCGACAAGTATCCGATTGCGGTACTGGAAGATGGACTCGCGGAAGACGATTGGTCAGGCTGGAAGCTATTGAATGCAGCTCTGGGTGACCGGATCGAGTTGGTTGGAGATGACCTATTTGTCACCAATGTCGAACGGATTCAGCGAGGCATCACAGAAAACGTCGCCAATGCCGTATTGATCAAACCTAATCAAATCGGAACGCTGACTGAGACCAAAGCCGCCATCGAAATGGCCTATGGGGCAAATTGGGGGGCGATGGTTTCTCATCGTAGCGGGGAGACGGTGGACAGCTCCATCGCTGATCTGACTGTCGCGATGGGGACTGGCCATCTCAAGACAGGAGCTCCATGCCGGGGGGAGCGGGTCGAGAAATACAATCAGTTTCTGCGAATAGAAGAGGATCTTGGCAGCCGTGCGTTTTATGCAGGACATGATGCATTCGTGCGCTGACGGCCTATCGCCGGTAAACCTGTTGGACTGGTTACCGTAAAAAAACGAACCACGTATAGCTGTTGGCAAAAACGTCAGTGGCATTGGCCTTTCCTAGACGCTTGGAGATATGAGCATGAGCTACACGGATATTCCAGCTGGTAACGCGATCCCCGATGACTTCTTCACCGTTATCGAGATTCCTGCAAACCACTCGCCGATCAAGTACGAGGTGGACAAGCCAAGTGGACAGATCTTCGTTGATCGCTTCCTCAGCACGCCGATGTTCTACCCGGCTAACTACGGGTTCATTCCAAATACCTTGAGCGATGACGGCGATCCTTTGGACGTCCTCGTGATTTGCCCTTACCCGGTATCACCTGGCGTTGTCATCCGCAGTCGCCCAGTAGGTGTGATGTACATGACGGACGAAGCTGGTGCGGATGCCAAGGTAATCGCAGTGCCTCATGAAAAACTCAGCTCTATGTACAGCAATGTAAAGGAATGCTCTGACCTCCCTGCGTTACTCCTCGCACAGATTCAGCACTTCTTCGAAAACTACAAAGCGTTAGAGCCGGGTAAGTGGGTGAAAATGGGCCGCTGGGGGAGCGCAGACGAAGCGCGGGAAGATATTCGTAAATCGGTAGCGGCCTATAACCTGAAGAAGGAGGCTTCCAAGTAGTGTTACTCAATCAGAAAAGCGCAGAGCAGGAAATTTCTCTTAAGGTAAGAGAAGACTTTTTGCTGCTGCCGAAAACTGCTGAATTGACGCGCTGGGTAATGGCCCAGTCCACGGGCGAAAGAACATTACCGTATTTCGATCCACTGGATGGCGGCGTCTTCGCAAGGGTATTGATCTTGTTGGAATCGCCCGCTCGAACGGTCAGTCTTCCACGGTATGTCTCAAGAGACAATCCGGGGCCTGCACAACGCAACCTGAAAGGTTTCATTGAGCAGGTTGGACTGGCACGTCACAAAACCGTCCTTTGGAATTTGTACCCTTGGTTACCAGATCTCGATAAGCCCAAGGGTCCGCTCCGCAGAGCGCAAATTGAGGAAGGTATCGAGATGCTGATCACGCTACTGACGCTTTTCCCTGATCTCGTCACTATCGTGTTTGCCGGACGTGTTGCCCAGAAAGCCATACCGCGTGTTCGGCTCGCCTTCCCTAATTTTTCATTGCTGGAAATGCCACACCCAAGCCCCCTTTCCGTTTGCACTCACCCGAATGTTAGGCAGCGCATTTTGTCCACACTGCGTCACGCCAAACAGTCGATCAAGTAGCCAAAGGCTCAGGTTTTGCTCGCCTTGCTCAGCGAGTGGATACACGGCGAGACGAACAAGTTGCCGCGATAGGCACCAGCCAGGGTTTTAGCCGCGACGATCATCCACATGACAGTCAGCATCAACACCAGCACCACGCCAAAGAAGCTAAAGAACGTGAGGTGCAGCATAGAGCCCAATTTGAGGGTTGTTACGGCGTACACTCCCAGCGGAAAGGTGAAGCCCCACCAGCCGAGGTTGAAGGGAATGCCCTCCCTGAAGTAGCGCCCGGTAATTAGCAGCGCCAATACCATCCACCACAATCCCAGCCCCCAGAACAGCACACCACCGATCAAGCCAATGCCCTCGGCTACGCCGCCGATGCTTGCCATTCCATGGGCAGCAAAGATTGCTGGAGCATCGTTGCCCAGCAGCAACATCCCCAAAGCCCCGGTACCGATCGGCCCTAAAGACAGCCAGCTCGATGCTGCCATGCTTTCATGAGGTAGTTTGTGCAGAGCCATGCGCAGTAACAGGATCACCAGTATGCTCAAGGCGACGGGCACCGAGTAGGCCCACAGCACGTAGCTGGTGATGAGCATGGTGAACTGTGCGCTCGCATCAGCGAGGTGCGGAGCCAATAGACCGCCACTGGCGGCAGCCACCTCAGCCGCAACTACTGGCAGCAGCCATACCGCTGTCATCTGATCAATGCTGTGCTGCTGGCGAGTAAACATCATATACGGGATCAGCACCCCGCAGGCCAATGCCATGGTGACATCGATCCACCACAACACTTCGGCTAAAGCGACTACCCCACCCCCCCAGCGTGGCAAACCATAAAGGAGAAAACCGTTGATGATGGTCGCCAATCCCATGGGGATAGTTCCAAAAAACATCGATACAGTGGAGTGGCCGAAGATCTGTTTGGCCTCATCGAAGAACAATACCCAACGGCTCGCGTACATCAGCGTAAACAGGCAAAACAGCACGATATTAAAAAACCACAAGGCTTCCCCTAACGCTTTGGGCCACTGCGCAACAAAGGGCAGTTGGCCCAGAGCCAGCGCCAGAATCCCGGTGCCCATCGTGGCGGCGAACCAGTTGGGTGTGAACTGCCGGATCGCTTCTCGTGGATTGGACAAAGCCGCCAGTGGATGGCTGCCGCCCATTATAGCTGCGAGTCGTGTCTCACTCATTTTCGCGCTCCCGCTTCAGTGTGCCTTCGATATGACATGGTTGAAGTATAGCTTGATGGGAATAGCGGTAAAAACGGATAGTATAGGTTTATATGACCTATAAAGAAGGTAGATTACATGAAGCTAAGCCTACGCCAGCTACAAATTTTCTGCGCCGTCGCGCAGCACGGTAGCACCACCAGCGCCGCCATTTCGGTGTCACTGTCCCAATCTGCAACCAGCGCCGCACTGAACGAGTTGGAAAGCGCCTTGGATACCAGGCTGTTCGACCGTGTAGGCAAGCGTTTAGTGCTGAACGATAACGGCCATGCCTTACTGCCTCAAGCCAGAAGGATGCTTGAGAATGCACAACAGATAGAGGCCAGTTTCTTACCCGGCCATGCCGGGCTGAAGACACGCTTGCGGGTAGGATGCAGTACCACGATAGGCAATTATGTTCTGCCATTGATTCTCGGTGAGCTACGTCAATCAACACCACATTTGAGGGTCGATGTCGACATGGCCAACAGCATGGCTATCGCAAGAAGAGTCGCTGATTTCGAGATTGATATGGGCCTGATCGAGGGGCCTTGCCACCTGCCCGAACTCAGTGCCGAGCCTTGGCTAATTGATGAGTTGCTTATTGCCGCAGGCCAACGGCACCCCTTGGCACTAAAGCAGCAGGTCACACTTGATGATCTTCGTACCGCTGAATGGCTACTGCGCGAGCCAGGTTCTGGTACCCGTGAAGAAGTCGAACAATTGCTGCTGCGTCATTTGCACGATCTCGCCGAAACGCGCCAGATCGGCAGTTCAGAGGCCATCAAGCATACCCTCGCACAAGGCATCGGCATCAGTTGCCTGTCCCGCTGGGTCGTTCGGGATCTACTGGCCTCTGAAGTCTTGGTTGAACTGCCGCACGCGTTGCCTGCACTGACCCGACGTTTTTTTCTGATCCGTCACCGGGACAAATACATCTCGCCTGGGCTTGAGCGATTCTGGGAAAAATGCAGTCAATTCGTGAGCCAGGAGTAGCTAGACCTATTTATAAAACAGGTAAGAGCTACCAAAACAAGTTGTTTCCGGAATTTATCAACGACGCATAAAGTCAACTCATTGCCCTGCAGCGATGAACGAGTTGTATATGCCAAGGCGCGACTGGGTGCCTTGCTTACCCTATGAGGAAATTCTGATGAATGTGATAAAGAAAACCGTCACAGCCCTGACGTTGGGTGTTGCGTTGGCCGCATCGATGAGCGCGTGGGCCGCGCAAGATCGCTGGACGTTTGACGGCGATATTCACAACAACTCGCTGGCCGTCAGCCCTGATGAAACGACGGCGGTGGTCTCTTACAGTCAGCGTCCAGATGTAGTGGTTTATGATTTGAAAACCGGTAAGGTTCGCCAGGTTCTCACCGGCTACGTCACGCCGCGAAATATTGTGTTTTCGCCAACTGGCGATGTGTTCTACCTCTCCGACAGCAGTTTGGGGGTCGTGCGCAAGATTGACACCAAGACTTTAAAAGTGATCGCAGATATTCCGTTGGGCGCAGGTGCTTTTGGTACCACACTCAGCAAGGACGGAAGCCTGCTCTACGTCAACAATGAAGCGGCCAGCACGCTGTCGGTCATTGACCTTGATCACCAGCGGCCAGTAGCTGTGGTACCTGGCTTCTCCCAACCGCGCCAGGGCATCCGAGTAAGTCCTGACGGCAAAACCGTCTATGTCACCAACTTTCTTGGGGACAAAATTACCTTGGTCGACAGCAAGACCAATACGATTGAAGGTGAGATCACTGGCTTCAACAAGTTGCGCGCCATCTCCATATCGGCGGACGGCAATACGCTGTACGCGGCTAACAGCGGCAGTAACAGCATCGCAGTTGTCGACACTCAAAAACGCGCCATCACAACCACCGTCATTGTTGGCAAAGACCCCTACGGCGCAGCCCTCACTCCAGACGGGCTGCACGTCTACTCGGGTAACCTCGGTGACAACAGCCTTTCAGTGATCGACACCAAAACGCTGAAAGTGACCACCACTGTGACCGGTTTGAAGGCACCCCGCCAGGCCATTGTCTTCACCAAAGACAAGTCGAAGGCGTATGTCCTCAATGAGGACTTGAGTATCTCCACAGTCGATCTCGCCAGCAACAAGGTGGTGTCGACGCTCAAGGCCGACTGATTGAACAGCGCAGGCCTTCATGGGGGCCTGCTGATACTCCACGACCAAGTGAATAATAATGAGTGAAAATGATGAGTCCTGGATGATGGATCGCCGTCGCTCATTGAGATGAGCCAATGATGCTTGACCGTGAGCGTCGCTTTGCTCAATTGAGGAAGGCACAGGGTCCGGGGGGGGGGAGAGCCCAGCATTCCAGCAAAAAATGATATCGGGACGTTTTTTCTATGGAGTCGAATTAACCTGTTTGTGGCTCGTCTATTGTCTGATCGCTTGCCGTTTCAGAGGCAGGTGGGTCTTCTAAAAATTAAAAATGACCAAAGGAAATACATATGTTCAAAAAGATGATTCTCACCGTCGCTGTTGCCGCCAGCTGCATGTCGGGTTTGGCGCTCGCCGATGCGCCAGTCAAGCTTGCTGAAACGGACAAGGGAAAAGTACTCGTAGACGCAAAAGGTATGACTCTTTATACCTTCGGTAAGGACACCTCGGGCAAGTCGGTCTGCAATGGGCCATGCGCTTCAAACTGGCCACCTCTACCGGTATCCGCAGACGCGAAAGCGGGTCATGATTACTCTGTCATCACTCGAGACGATGGCACAAAACAATGGGCATACAAAGGCATGCCACTTTACAGCTGGGTCAAAGATACCAAGCCAGGGGATACAACCGGTGACGGCGTCAACCAAGTCTGGCACGTTGCCAAGCCGTAACGTCAAATAATTAATAGGCTGGCTTACGCCACTGGCTTTGTCAGTGGCGCAAACCAGAAGAATACACACCTGATATTTTCGCCAACATACAGCCGCCGCGCCTCATAAATCTTTGATGGATCATTTCAACGAAAAATGGGGCCGAGGTACGGTACACCTTGGACGTATTCCCGTAACGCCAGCCTGAGGATTTCGTTTGGCCGGGAGTCTGTGACGATGCGCATGGTGGTTCCATCCAGCCGCTAGTGGACCGATATTCTGAGGCAACGCCAATTAGAACGGTAGGGCATCGTAAATATGCGGGCGAAGGTCTGCTTATGGCCGAAAGCTGCCGTTAATAAGCCGACCAACAGGCGTCGCTTTGTTGGTTGGTGCGCATGGCTTACAACTCAAACAAGGGTATGGTTTTGGGCGTATCAAATCGGCCCGCACAGCGCTACCTTCAGCATCTAACAAACGTACGCTGAGGAGTCGAAACAGTGGAGACTGAACGAGGTGTTGAGGAACGGAACGGTCGATGGTCGATCGTTGCCGGACGTGCTGTATGCACTGGCTGCATGGAAAGCCAAGCGCTGGAAGACTGCGAAAGCCCCTTTCTACATGCCGACACCTGTCCAGCCAGCGATGTGGAAGGTCATCATCCATGGGCAGCGTTGCACCACATCCTTGGCAGTGCGCGTGGGTGAGCTGCCGCTTAGGCCTCGATCACTTCAATTAATACTTCACTTTATAGGTGGGTGAATCCTCCGGCCGGTTCTCCCGCCGATCGTAGATCTTGGTCGTGCTGATGTTGGCATGACCCAGCCAGGCCTGGACCTTGGCGATATCGGCTTCATGCTCCAAGGCGTTGGTGGCTGCCGTTGCTCGGAGTCCATGAACCCCAAGGCCGTCGACCTCAATCCCGGCCTTTTTCGCGTAGGCCGTGACGACGGCATAGATGCCGTTTGCCGTGATACCGGCGCCGGTCAATTTACCTCGCAGCGGCATGAACAGTGGCACCTTCCGTTCGGCCAGATGATGCTCTGAGTTTTCCAGGTACTGATGAATACGCCCGGCTGCGATCGGGTGCAACGGGAGGTATCGCACCTTGCCGCCCTTGCCGTGAACCTTCAGATGCTGAATACCGCGGCGCTCCTGAATGTCGCTCACCTGCAGCAGCGCCGCTTCTTCACGGCGCAGTCCGTGATAGAGAAGAACAGCCAATAGCGCCCGGTCGCGCTGCCCTTTAAGTGTTGTTTCATCCGGCGCCTCGAGCAGCGCCTTCGCCTGGTGGTCACCCAACGCCGGCGTCTTGCCTTCATTGCTTTCTATCCTGGGACGTTTTACCCCATGCACTGGATTGCCGCCGGCGATCGCATTGTTCTCCAGGAGGTGATCAAAGAGGCTGGCCAGCGCGGCCAATTTGCGCCGGATCGTGGCTCCGGCCAAACCGCGATGCTCGAGGTGGGCTCGCCAGGCTAAAACATGCGATCGGGTCACGACCCGAAATTCATCGGCCGAAGCCAAGCCGATAAAACTACAGAAGTCTTCCAGGTCGTTTTGGTAAGCACGTCGTGTTCGAGGGTTGTCCAGGTTGGCAAACCACTCGACCGCGGCTGGAACCTTGGCCAGCGTCTGAAATTCGACCGCCGTGAGCCGACGCTGATCATTCGTATGGTTTTTCGTCAGTTCCTGCATATCGTTCTCATCATTGGCTATCCTGCAATCGCTCTCAAAGCTTTCGGTCACAAAATCATCGCTATATCAGTCCGCCGTTGCTAAAACCGATAAACGGCAATAAGTGGTGATAACCTATTTTATCACCAGTTTTTGACGGAGCTAAGCGACTTTTCTCTTTACGCACACGAGACGCCACAAAATGCCTTGACTTATACTGATTTTGATATAATGTGCATGTACACCTTCGGGTGTAAAGCAAGACATAGGTGTGGACCTATGGCATTCCTGCCGGGAGTGCAAGATTTTCTGGATTGCGGCGCGCCGTCGCAGTTCAAACAAGCAGGTGACCAAGCTGGGGAACGCTGATGGCTTACTCATATACTGAGAAAAAACTCAATTTTATCAAAAACTTACTAAGGTGTTACCAATGGCAGAGGTATCGAAGTTAGTAGATTTTTGTGGCAGCAGTGAAAAGGATATCGCGAGCTTTCCACCCGTTATTCGTGACCGAGTGGTCTACCAGCTTGACTTGGTAAAGCACGGAGAAGATCCATCCAACTTCAAGCCTGTGAAAACTGTTGGACCAGGCGTATACGAGATTAAAATTCGAGCAAAACAAGGGGCTTTTCGCGTGTTTTATGTGGCGAATCGAGCAGGCGTGATTTCGGTACTGCATGCGTTTCAGAAAACCACTAAAAAGACGGAAAAGCGTGACATTGATCTTGCGAAAACAAGATTGAAGTCGCAGGGCTAAGACGGACTGGCACCCCCTTGCATCTGCTAGGGGTTAAGCATTAGGTGCACTACGATAGCCCTAACCCTATGAGGTATGTATCGAGTAAATTCATCAATCGAGGTAAATATGATGACAAACGAACGCCACGCCAATATTTGGGATGCGTTGGTTGAGTCGCCGGAAGAAGCTGAAAATTTGCAGTTACGTTCGACGCTGATGCGGGCACTCACCCGAAAGGTACGCTCTTGGGAGCTTGCCCAAAAGGACGCAGCGCTGAGATTGAAGGTAACGCAACCTAGGCTGAACGACCTGCTTAAAGGGAAAATTGATAAATTTTCCCTTGATGCTTTAGTGAAGATGTTGCCCGGCGCAGGCCTGCAGATTGAAGTGACAGTCAGAGAGCGCTCTGAAGCGTAAGTTTCAGTCTTACACAGAGGCTCTGCCTGGCTTGATGTTGACCAGCAGCGCATTAGCTGGATCAAGCTCACAGCTTAGCGCGTTCGCTTTCACTGCTAGCGCGTTATACGCGCCCCTGTCCTGCCCCCAATTCGCGTCGCAGAGTAAAGACGTATTCTGGCTGTTGGGACAATAAGTAGGGCACTGATATTAACTGATAGTGCTTTGAAAGAAATAAGCAAAAAGTTCTGATTGAGATTTTATATTGAGCTTACTGTAAAAGTTTCTTCGATGTACTTTCACTGTTTCTGGCGATACTGATAGCTTTCCAGCAATTTCGCTATTTGAAAAACCACTCAAAGCCAGCTTTAAAACTTCAATTTCACGCCCCGTTAGTTGTGGAGCAAGCTCTATAATCTTGTCCTGCCATTGCTGGGGTCGAGAGCTTTCTTTTTCTTCAACATCAGAAGCTATACGTTGCTTCATCAAAGCCAATACCCAAGGTTTGATTAAGTCAAATATAGCAATATGCTCCTGAGTAAACCGACTTTTGCTACCCATGGATAAACAAAGTGTTCTTTCAGAGTCAAGCTGAACGTTATACTGAACTTCATCTACTGATACGAATTGTTCAAAATAAAGATGATAATACTCTGTTTCCAAAAAGTGAGTCGGTGCAATATCCAATAGATGAAAGAAACCGCTTTGCTGATTTTCTCGATTAGCTATGTAGAAGGGGTCAAGCATGTATAGCCCTTTGACATACCGGTTGAGCAGCCCATCTATTTCTTCTTCGTCAGCGGTATCAGGATAGCAAATTGCCTGTACCCCTTCGCTGCCAAACATCAGCACAACCCAGTTGTCGACTGGTGCATATTCCTTCAGCAATCTGACTAGCGAATTCCAAAACTCAGGCCTGTTGAGCTTTTCGATTAGTTTTGCTATCGATCTGTGCCAAATTTGGCCCTGGAGCTGGTTTGGCATCGTCTACCCCTATTGGGTTATTTAAAACCTGACTTGATACGTTTATATTGCGCCCTCATGGATTCGGTACCTACCAATGGGGACTGACCAATGGCATGGAGTAAGCCTATGAAAAGCGTTCGTATGTTGACCATCATTACTGCCTCTTTGTTCAGCGCTGGGCTAAATATTGCGATTGCGAGCCCAACCAGCGTGCATCTATACAACTGGTATGCCTTCATTGCACCAGATACCCCTAAAGAATTCGAGCACGAAACCGGCAGCAAACTGCTCATTGACTCCTTTGACAGCGCCGAGATCATGCAGAGCAAGGTCATGGCTGGGCGCACGGGGTATGATGTAGTAGTAGCTACCTCAAACGTGTTGCCGAGCTTGATCACTGCAGGAGTGCTCCAACCTCTGGATCGTAGCCAGCTCGGCAACTGGTCGCACCTTGATTCCGAAATACTGGCTAAGGTTTCTGTTAATGACCCTGGAAACCAGTACGCAGTGCCCTACCTTTGGGGGACTACCGGAATCGGATATGATGTCGATAAGATAAAGTCCGCACTAGGTGATGACGCTCCGGTGGATAGTTGGGATTTGGTGTTCAAGGAAGAAAATATTAGTAAGCTCCAGCAGTGCGGTGTAGCAATGCTCGACTCTCCGAGTGAAATTATTTCCATTGCCTTGCACTACCTTGGTCTGCCTCACAACAGCAAAAACCCAGACGACTATCAGAAAGCTCAAGCCTTATTGCTCAAGATTCGTCCTTATGTACGCTATTTTGACTCATCTAAAATTGATGCTGATCTTGCTGATGGTAATATTTGTATGGTTGTAGGATGGGCAAATGGTGCGCTTGCAGCGCAAGAGTTGAATGAGAAAAACAAAACTGGACGTCGGATAGCATACTCCATCCCTCGCGAAGGCGCTTTGGTATGGTCAGAGAATATGGTGTTGTTGAAGGATGCCCCTCATCCACAAGAAGGCATGGCGTTTATAAACTACATTTTGCGCCCTGAAGTGATTGCTAAAACTTCAAATCACACCCTTTACCCTAGTGCTAATAAAGATGCAACGCAGTTTGTAGAGCCAAAACTTAGAGATAACGCTTCGGTTTATTTGGATAAAGATACTATTAGTAGGCTTTTCCCTTTAGAGCCCCTTCCGTTGAAGCTAGAGCGAATTCGCACACGCGCTTGGGTCAAAGTGAAGAGTGGTATTTAAGCCGGAAATTTTTGCCGTGAATATTGAGCGCGTTTGCGTAGATTCGTCTAAGTAGAACGCTAAAGTGATGGTATAGATTCGAGGACAGAATCAGCTATGACTACCTCAGTCGCTGTACTAGAAAAACCACACCGGGATGAAATCAAAGAGCTGGTGCAACTCGTTAGAATGGATGAGAAATATGCTGCGTTGGTTGCAGACGGTTTCTTACCTCTAGATGTGCAATCGAGTATATATAACTTCCAGAGAAAAAGCCGTATAGAGGAGTTATCTCAAAAATATGGCCTGATTTAACGAGTTTTCATCTATTCAGACTGTGTCTTTTTGGACGGGTTATTGTATGCGATGAATTTATCGGTAAGACGGATGATTTCCTCAAGACTTTCAGGAGAATCGACCTGGTTGATTTTTTCTGAAAGTTCTTGTCGGAGCGATATCAATCGCGTGCGTAGAACATCTTGGCCACCAGGTAGCAGCTCTCCTGGAGAGACATTGAAAACGGTTGCGATTCTTACCAACTGCTCGATGCCAGGCAGGTTTATGCCTCGTTCGTAACGTCCTATCAGCGGAGCGTCGCAGCCAATCTTTTCCGCCAAGTCCGCTTGGCTCAACGTAGAAGACTTCCGAAGGGCTTTGATTTTTGCTCCTACCACGCTCCTGAGAGTGTCCACAGTGTCTCCAAAAAAAACCAATAATTTCATCTGCTTGCGCCTTCACAAAGTCACAAATATGTCTATTAGATACAAAAGTGTTTACTTTTTTTTCTGTTCCATCTATTTTGTTTCCTAGAAATCCGTTTCCTGATTGAGCTCCTTCGATCCAGAAGCGGGTAGAGCCGGCTCTCCATGGCTCATGATTCTCCCCTGGGCCCAGCGGTTCCGGAATTCGAAAGAGCGCCTGATCAAAAGGTTCTGATTATGAAAAACTGGCACGTTTTGATGCATAATTCTGCCGTTTATCAGTCACTTATGACATTGATAGAACGGTTAGACGTTGAGGTGTATTCCCCCGTCAGAATTACCTCTCGCAAACGTACGGATCGCCCTTCGTCGATAGAAAAGGAGGTTCGTTTGTTTCCTGGCTATCTGCTGCTACGGTTCGATCCCGAGGTGACACACACCACAACCATCACAGCGTTGAATGGTGCTCATGGGTTCGTTCAGTTCGGCGGTCGAACCTGTGTTTTGCAGGACTCTACGGTAGAGGAATTAAAGGCTGCTTCGCTGATTCGATCTAACCGTTCACTCGATTGCATCGAGTTTCGCAATGTGCCGACAGAGCTAGAAAAAACGCTCCGTCTGATCATAGACATGAAATCTGAAGCTGCCCGCAGGGCGGCTTTCTTCGCGCTTCTATCGCAGAACGCCGCGCTGGAGCGCCTTGTCGGGCGTTCTGGGACCGTTTTCTATTCGACGGTGAATGCCGCCTAGGCATTACCTATTTCCACGATTTCCCATTTCACCGCCAGGTCTCGCCTGGCGGTGTTTTTTTGCGTTCTCACAGCCCTTAGGAGTTCCCATGGCGTCATCCGAAGATGAAGCAACCACCAAGACATCAAGCGTATATATCCGACCGATCAGGGTGGAGGCGCTGAATAAAGCTGCGATACGGGTGAGCTATGAAACCCAAAGCTCCAGGCAGATTTCACCCTCGGAGCTCGCTCGGTATCTGATCGATAATTTTCTTGAAATGGCCGTTGGGCAGCTGATTGAAGACTCCAAAAAATCGGTACCCGGCAAACCTCTTACGTCCCCAGATTAAAAGGAACCTGTAATGCTCACCACCAGTGCCTTTCTGGCCCTGGCTATGCAATGCGCTCCCTCGATACACCCAGACACGCTGACCCCCATCGTCAAGACAGAATCCTCCTTCAATCCCTATGCCATCGGCGTGAGCGGCAAAGTGTTGCCGCGTCAACCGCAGAGCCTGGATGAAGCCGTATTGGCGGTGAAAAAGCTGGTCGCAGAGGGCGCTGACTTCAGCATCGGCCTGGGCCAAATCAACCGGCAGCACTTCGATGTCAGCCGACCCGAACCTGTGTTCGAACCCTGCACCAACTTGCGCATGGCAGCGCGAGAGCTACAGGCCTGCTATGTAAAGGCCAGGAAAACCGATCCTGATGTGCAAAGCGCTTTGCACAAAGCCATTTCCTGTTACTACAGCGGCAACCCCAAACGTGGCTTTAAGGCCGAGGCCGAATTTGGTGGCAGCAGCCACGTGCAACGTGTGTTGGCCAATGCAGGCACGACCACCGTGACGGTCCCTGCGCTAGAAGGCGGATCACCTGAACCGAACAAGCACCAGCGCGCTCAGGCCCCTGCGTCCACCGTTGATCCGACCTACGAAAGCTGGGACGTACTGCGCCAGTACCCGCGCTATCTGCCACCGGCAACACCGGCTGTTTCTGCTACTCCCGCTGCACCAGCTCCACCCGCTGCATCCACTGAAGAGCCCTCAACCACCCCCAAAGAGGATCAATGATGATCAAACGTACCCTTGTGCCAAACAAAGGCGAGCTGGGCATTCTGCTGGTGGCTCTGGCCTACCTGCCCGGTATCGCCTCCGCTGACTGGCTCACCACGCTGAACCAGTGGGGCAGCAATATCCGCCTGGGCCTTTACACCCTGGCGGGCACCCTGGGCCTGATTTGCCTGATCTGGTCAGGTGCCCAGTGGCTGATTGCTCGCTCCACGGGCGACCGCTCGCACACCTTCATGGACTACCTGGAGCAGGTAGGTGTGCTGCTGGTCGTTGGTGGATCTGTGCTCCTCGGCACAGCGGCTTGGCAGGTGTTCGGCACCGGCGTGCCGGGTTGACCAGGAGCGCTTATGGCCAGTAACGAAGTACTCAAGAAACTGACCTTCGAAAGCTACAACGCCATGAGTCGGCCTGCGATGTTCTGGAACATTCCCATCATGCCGATGGTGGGGTTGCTGATGGGCGGCTTGGTCTTCAGTGTTGCCGCGACGTTCCTGCTGTCCTGGGTGTGGGGCCTGGTTGCTGCCTCCCCGTTCCTGATTGCCCTCATTGCCTTGAGGGTCGTGGGCCTGATCGATCCTCAGTATTTGCGCCGTATCCGCTTTGCACGGCGGCGTCTCTGGCTGAATCTCAAGTACGGCAAACCGTTATTGCTGACCCCTTTTAATCCGCAATGGAGCGAATTCTATGGCGCACGATTTTCACACAAGCGTTATGCCCCCGGAAAAGAAAGTGCCATTGATGCGCTATCCGGTCCACGAACACATGGTGACCCTACCCGGCAATCGCCTGGTGAGCCTGATCCAGTTAAAGGGGGTTTCCAGTGAAACCCGCAGTGATAACGAACTGATCCAACTGTTTCACAACCTCAACCGCTACTTCCTGGCCCTGGGCAAAAAGGAAGGCAAGCACCTGATGCTGCAAACCTACATCACCAAGACAGGCATCGAGCTGGACACGCAATACACCTTGCCGCTGCCCGCGCTGCAGGACTTCGTGGACGCTTACACCACACCCTTTCGCAACGGCACCTTCTTCCAGGTCGGGTACAGCATTGCGCTGATCCTCAAGTACCGCGAGGTTGATGAAGGGATCGAGCGTATGAGCGACCTGTTGTCACTTTCCTCTACGTTGCTGGCCGAATATGACCCGGTCATCATGGGCCTTGAGGAAAGCGAACACGGTGCATTGTTCTCGCAGATCGGGCGCTACTTCAGCCTGTTGATTAACGGGCACGAAAAAGACGTGCTGGTCAGCGACACCCGCTTGGGTGACGCGATCATTGATAGCGTCACCAACTTCGAAAACTACGATTTTGTCGAGAACCGGCCCAATCGGGGTGGCCAGCGTTTCGCGACTACCTTTGACCTGCGTGACTACCCCAGTGGCGGGACCTACCCCGGTATGTGGGACGAGGCCATCGAGCAGCAGTTCGAGTTCACCCTGGTGCAAACGTTTCTGTTCGAAGACCGCAACAAGGCCAAGGACAAATTCAAAAAGCACGTGGCGGATCTGGGTTCGGTCGAGCGCGATTCAAAGCAAACCGTGGAGCTTGAAAATGCCATCGATGCCATCACCCTGGGCGACAAGGCGTTTGGTCGTTATCACGCCTCGCTGATCGTCTACGGCAACACCCCGGACCAGGCCATCGAGAACGGCACGAAAATGGCGTCGGTGTTCACGGTGCGTGACGCGACCTTTGTGCGTTCGACCATGAGCAACATCGACACCTGGTACACGCAGTTCCCCGGTGTGACCGAGGCCATGTACCCCATGATGAAGTCGACCGAGAACCTGGCGTGCAGCTTTTCCCTGCACTCCACTCCCACGGGCAAGGTCAAGGGCAACCCCATCGGTGATGGAACGGGCGTGATGCCGGTGCTGACGGTCAACAAGGCCTTATATGTGCTCAACGTGCATGACAGCCCACCCGGCCAGAACAACCTCGGTGAAATGCTGCCAGGTCATGCGGTTTACACAGGCCAAACGGGGGTGGGTAAAACCACCGCTGAGGCCATCCTGCTGACCTTTCTCAGCCGCTTCGATCCGCTGATTTTCAGCATCGACTACAACGAGTCTTTGAGACATCTGCTGTGTGGGTTGGGTGCCGAGTATTACACCGTGCAGCCTGGGCACTTCACCGGCGTCAACCCGTTTCAGTTTCACGACAGTCCTGGGTTGCGGCAAATGCTGAATGATCTAGTGCTGTGCTGCGCCGGTGGTCCAGCGAAGACCGATGAAGCCGACCAGCGCACGATCAAGGATTCGGTCGAAGCGGTCATGGCGCATACCAATGTACGACTTCGGGGCATGTCGCTGCTGCTGCAAAACATCCCCCATCGAGGTGGCAATTGCCTGCACACCCGGCTGTCGAAATGGTGCCGTTTGGCCGGTGAAGGCCGCGAAGGTCAGTACGCCTGGGTTCTGGACTCGCCGATCAACCAGTTCAATGCGCAGACCTACCGGCGTCTGGCCTTTGACTGCACGCAGTTGCTCAAAAACGACTACGCCGAGAAGCACCCCGAAGTCATGGAAGCGTTTCTGAACACGTTGTTCTACATGAAACGCGAAATGCACGAAGCCCGCCCCGGCAATCTGCTGTTGAACGTGGTGGCCGAGTATTGGGCACCGCTGTCGTTCAAAAGCACGGCGGACGCAATCAAAGAGGTCCTGCAGAGCGGACGCATGCGCGGGGAAATCCTGATCATGGACACCCAGTACCCCGAGCAAGCACTGGCGACGCCTTACGCAGCAGCCGTCATTCAGCAAGTGACAACGCCTATCTGGCTCCCAAACAAGAAAGCCCAGGCCGAGAGCTACGCCAAGTTCGGCGTCACCGGCAAGGTGTTTGAGGCAGTGCGTGATATGGGACCGCTGAGCCGGGAAATGGTGGTGCAACAGGGGCACCAGACGGTGAAGCTGAAAATGGAGCTGGACGGCCCGCTCAAGTATTGGTTGCCGCTGTTATCCGCCACTCAAAAGAACCTGGCAGTGGCTGAACGTATTCGGCAACACCTGGGCACGACCGATCCCATGGTCTGGGTCGATGCGTTCCTGGTGGCCGAGGCCGTGCGCCAATGGTTGAACACCGACGATCCCGCTGTATGGCTGCCCGCGTTCGACTATGCCGAGGGCCTGCGCCAGTCCATGAAGACGCGGGATGCACAGCGCTGGATGCCGGCCTTTCAAAAAGCCTGGAAAGCCCTTCAGGAACAGTATGAAATCGAGGTTTCGTCATGAAAAATCACGTGATGGCTTACGCGCTTAGCGCGCTCATGTTGACCACAGTCCTGCCTGCTGCGCATGCGGCAGTACCAGGCGTTCCGGTCCTAGATCCGTCTAACCTGCTAGCGCTGAAGGCGAATGCGTTGGCCCAGGCCAAGCAGGCGATGGACGCGCTGAGCACGGCCAAAGACGCGATCACACAGACCGCGCAGCAATACAACCACTACAAAAGCATCATCACCGGCAACGACATGTTGGGTGGGTTCCTGAACGACCCAGCCTTGAACAAGGTAATGCCTCTGGGGGACTGGGCCGATGTGTATAGCACGGGACGGGATATCGCCAGTTTGCGTGACCGCTACGGCTTAACTTCGGATAATGCCAGCGTGCAGGCGAAATTCGATCAGATGATGTCGGCTGCCGATGCGCTGGAGCGCAATTACAACGCCAGCACTGAACGGGTCAAGAACGCCGAGCTGCTAAGGGCCCGGTTAAACGAGGTGCAGACCCCACAACAGAAGGAAGATCTACAGCTGCGTTACCAACAGGAGCTGATCGAGCAGCAAAACCAGCAGATGCGGCTGGCCAACATGCAGATGCTCCAGCAGCAGCAAGAGAAAATGGAAAATGAACAGCGGGCCCAAGCGTTTAGTGATTACATGAAAGGTAAAACTAGCGTACGGCCTAGCTACGATTGATTACTAAGTTCACAAGGGAATATGACCTATGCTTAAAAAAATGAGTTCTTTTTTTTGTTTAGTGCTGTTTGCATTTGCACTGTCCGGGTGCGGTGATGATAAAGGGCAAGAATTTGTTGGGCGATGGACCGGTGAAAACAAAACCAGAATGGGCAAGCCAACCTATGTGATGGACATATCAAAGGATGGAGAAGTCTTCCACATTAACCTTGAAACCACAGCTGATATTGTGGGGTATGGGAAAATGAAAAAAGACCTGCAGCGACTTGAAGCAAAAGCAGAGTCAGACAGTGTGCTAAGCATGGCCGGTGGTCTTGCAACCATGCGCTTGGAAGGTAAGGTTATTCACTTCGACGGCACAACGTATAGCCGATCAAAATAACGGAGGCGGCATGGACGTAACAAAAATAGCCCAGACGTTGTTTGATTTCGTTGATGCCGCTCTGCAGAGCGCTTTGGTCACCGGCATGGCAAAAGTGATGCTGGGACTTGGAGCGCTATTCGGAACCATGTGGTTGATCAACTTCACGCTTCGAAACATTCAATGGTTGTACCGTGGCATGAACGTCGCTTTCGAAGACGTGGCGAAAGAAATTGCAAAAATGGCTTTTATCACCGCATGTGCATTCAACCTGGAGTGGTACGTAAATACAATCGTACCCTTTGTCACCGGCCTCCCCAATTGGATGGGGGGGGCCATGGGAGGGGCCATGTCCGGCCAGGAGGGTTTGCAAACCAACCAGATAGACAGTTTGATTGCTACGTATATCGAGAACCTGCAAGCGCTTATAAGTGCCATGAACTTCAATATCATAACAACCAGTTTTGCTAATGTTTGGTTGGGTATTCAAGGAGTGGTGTTTTATGTGCTCGGAGGTATCCCGTTCTTGCTCGCCGCCGTTGCTACGCTTTTTGTGCTGAAGGTGTCGACAACGGCTATTGTATCCGTAGGGCCTCTATTCATTGCCTTTCTGTTGTTTGATCAGACCAAGCAGTATTTCTGGGGTTGGGCATCAGCCATCGGAGGCTTTATGTTGGCTCAGGTACTGGTTTCGGTCGTGCTTGCTATCGAGATTGGCTTTATCAACACTGCGATGATCAAAGATGGTTCTTTAAACACCTCTCTGGCGGGTAATTTCGTCATCCTGCTTGTCTTTGGCACGTTTACAGCACTTGTCATCGAACTTCCAAGCCAAGCATCCTCCATCATGGGCGGTGGTCCCTCCGGAGGAGGACTTGTCAGTAAAATCTCAGGATTTAGTGCAGCAAGAGGCATGACACGCGGTGTCGCCGCCGGTATTTCCAAACTGCGTGGGAGGGGAGGCAACAACATCAAATAGCTCTCTGATCCAATAGCACCATCGTTACCGGCTACGCCCTCTCCCTACTCGCAACATCCTAGCCTCTCTCAGGTACTCCACTATGAATTTCAAACTTGCTTTGAGCGGGCTGCTTTCGGCTGCCTTGCTGTCAGGGTGTGGCTCTGCACCCAAACTGTCTGAACCGGAAGGGCAGTGGGAAGACATGCCCTTCACCCATGCCCCTGTGCCTCGCGCTGCCCCGGTGACAACGCCTGCTCCCGTGCCTGGCCGGGTGCTGCCAGCAGCGAGCCCTGCGCCCAAGGCCCAGTCGCTCAAGACCACCAGTCCAAAGCGTTCGGCGCCTGCCTCCCCGGCAAAGCCCGCAGAGGCTCCGCCCAACGACTCCAAATGCTCCGCGAACTGATCCGCGCAGCACGTGTTTGTCCAGGTTTAGGTGACTTATGAAAAAGTTTCGAAAATCCAAAGAGGACGTGATCGAGCAGGAGCGGCAACTGGCCGCCCGTACCAGCATCGACGCGGCCACCGCACAAGAAATCAGCCTGGTTGAACAGGCTTGGATCCATGCAGCGCGGTACTTTGAAAAGAGCATCGCCGCCGATGAAAAGGCCAAGACCAAACGAGCAACGCGGTTGAATTATGTGTTTGGGACCATTGCCGTCATGTCGGTTGCCGCCGTGATGGGCCTGACCCCACTCAAGACCGTTCAACTGGGCCTGGTACGTGTAGACAGAAACTCCGGCTACACGGATGTGGTGTGGGCCGACGACAAAGGCAAGCCACAGGAGCAGATCGATGACGAGTTCTGGCTTTCCGCGTACACGCGTTTCCGCGAGAGCTACAACTTTTCGAGTAACGATGCCAATTACAGCATGGTCAAGTTGATGTCCTATGACGAGACCTTTACCGAGTACCGCAACTTCCAGTTGTCCTCCAAGGGCTATCTGGAAGTGCTGGGGACCAACCGGCAAATACGCACAGATATCAACAATATCAACTTCCTTGATCGTAAAGATCGGGAAGGCACCGCCCAGGTGCGGATCACCAAAACCGTGCTGGACCGCAACGGCGTCCCCGACCCCCAGCTGCACCCGGTGACCTGGGTGGCCACAGTGACCTACGACTACAAAAACCCTGCCAAAAAAGCCGGTGACCAGTGGCTAAACCCCCGTGGCTTCGGGATCAAGGCCTACACAATGACTCAGGAAGTTGGGGTGTCCAATGGCAAATAAAGCCGCTTCAGGCCTCACGGCCTTGTTACTCATGACATTCGGTCTGCCTGCCTTTGCCGAGAGCATGGGCACTGGCTCGGCACTGGACCGGCGCGTGCAGACGGCCATTTATTCACCTGACGAGGTGTACAGGATTCAAGCGACGGTGGGCCGTGGAGCGCTGGTCCAGCTTCAATCAAACGAGACGATCAATCAAGACACCGGGCTGATGGTATCGGGCGATCCGAAAGCTTGGTCTATTGGTCCAAACAAAGCGGGCAATATGGTTTCGCTCAAACCGGTTACCGATAAAGAGCCCGATACGAACCTGACCATCAACACCAATCGGCGTACCTATCTGATTGAGCTGAAGTTGGTCGAGCGCTACCAAGACTCGACCTATCTGCTGCGCTTCACCTACCCCGAGCCGCCGAAAAAGTCTGGAGCAGCCCGCCGTGATCCCGGCAATCCCTGTGACGGCCCGGTGCAAAACGGCCCCTACCAAAAGCGCTCGAACGAAGAGAGTCGATCCATCGCGCCCTATGAGGGCTGGGACAACGGCATGCTGACCTGCTTCCGCTTTACTGGCAACGGGCCGCGCCCGGTGCTGTACCAGGTTCTACCAGACGGCACCGAAACGGTGGCCGACATGCACAACGAACAGAACGTGGTCGTGGTGCATGGGGTCAGCCGATTGTTTCGGTTTCGCCTGAACGGTCTGCTTGTAGAGGCCCGGCCTACTGCCCAGGTGAACACGGGGTACAACTTCAACGGGACCACCACCGGCGAGATTCGGGAGCTCAAGCATGCAGAACAATGACAACGACCAGGCTCCGGAGAACACTCAAGGGCCGGACAGCATCGGGCCGCCCGAAGCAGCAGCGTCCACAGCAGCTTCTCCGGAACCGGCCCCGGTCTCCGAGCCTGATAGCACTCAGGCCCGCGGCGCCTTTGACGTGCGGGCCAAACGATCAGGCGATGCCCAAAACAAGAGAACGCTTTACCTGGGCCTGGTCGGGCTGGTGTTGGTTGGTCTGCTGGGGATAGGCGGACTTTGGTACTTCACCATTTCCAAGATGAAAACCACCGGCTCCGAGGTCGATGAAACCAACGTCAAGAAGGACGCGACCCTGGACGTGAATCTGGGTACCGATGACAGCATGAAAAAGGCACGGGAAGCCAAGCTGGCCGCAGACAAAGCCGAAGAGGACAGGCGAGCCCGAGCGGAAAGGGAGCGATTGGCCAAGGAGCAAAAAGATAAAGAGGATGCCGAGCGCGGAAAAAACGGTCAGGACCATGCCGGTAGTGCGCCGCCTCCGCCCGGCTCGCCCGGCCAGAACCCGCCCGTGGAACAGACCCCCCGGCAACGCAAACTGGGACGTGAAATGTTGGTCACCTCGGAAGACGCGCAGGGTACTGGTGCTGGGAATACTCAGCCGCAACAGCCTTCCGGCGAGCAGCCATCCCTGCCGCCTTCAATGCTGGCCGACATTCAGGGCGGATCGAGCAGCGGTCTGGGTGGTGAATCGTCCAGCAGAAAACGCAGCAGCCTGAGCAATCTGGGCGGCACCACCTTTACCCCGGCTAAGGCTTACCTGGCACCGAACCGCAAGTACCTGGTCAGCCACAACACCTACACGCGCTGCGCGCTGTACACCGAAATCATCAGTACACACCCAGGAATGGTGGATTGTCGTCTGACCGATCCGCTGTATTCCGCTGATGGCTCCACGGTGATTGCGGCAGCAGGTGACAAGCTCACCGGTGAACAGACGGTTGAGGTTGGGCCAGGCGAAACCAGCGTGTTCACCACCTGGACCGAAATCGAAACCCAAGCGGGTGTGCGGGCCAAGATCGACAGCTTGGGTGCAGGCCCCATGGGAGCCAGCGGGACCGAAGCCTGGATCAATCGCCACTACATGCAGCGCTTTGGCGGTGCAGTGATGTTGTCGTTCATCCAAGACGCGCTTCAGGCCGCGTCCAACACGACGCAGAAAAGCTCGGGGTCCGGAGGCTACACGGTGAACAACAGCGAGCAGAACGTGGAGAGCATGGCCAACAAGGCGTTGGACAGCACCATCAACATTCCGGACACCGCACACCTGCTGCCGGGCACCGTAATCACTGTCATCGTGGCCCGAGACATCGACTTTTCATCGGTTTTCGAGAACCGCTAAGGAGTATTCATGACGCAAGAGCAAGGACTTACCGAAGACACGCTGGTCCTGGACTTCCTCGACCAGGCAGGTGCCACCGAGCGCCTAAATCGTCAGGGCACCAAGGACGTGGCCATCAACCGGCCTTACGAGCTGTGGGTGGACGGTCCAAACGGCTGGGAACACGAAGAAGCGCCTTGGCTCACCTACAACCTGTGCTGGCGGCTGGCCAATGCGCTCTGTGCGCTGAGATACCGCGTATTGGCTCCTCACTCACCGATTCACACTGTGAAATTACCTGGCGGGGAGCGGGGCCAGATCGTCATGGCCCCGGCGTGCGAAGAGGGCACCTTGTCGATGACGTTTCGAAAACCCTCTTTGGATCGCTTCACCCATATGGATTACGTCAACAGTGGCCGCTATGACCGAGCCAGGGCCATCGCTTCACCGATACTGACCCTGAAAGCCTGGCAGCGCGATATGCAGGAAGCCCACGCAGCCGGCGAGTGGCACCGATTCATGGAAATCGCCATCGCTAATCGCCAGAACATCATCATTTTTGGCGGGCCAGGGTCGGGTAAAACCACTTTCGGCAAGTCGCTGATCGACATGTTTCCGGTTAACCGTCGCATGATCACGATCCAGGAAATACTGGAGGACCCCATGCCCTTCCATCCTAACCATGTGCATCTGCTCTATGGCCATGTGGTGACGCCCAAAGCCCTGGTGGCCAGCGCAATGCGGATGAAGCCTGACCACTTGTTTTTGGCCGAGCTGACTGGTGATGAGGTGTGGCACTACATCGAGATTCTCAACACCGGCACCAAGGGCACCGTGACCACTGCGCACGCCAATGACAGTGAAGCAGGCTATGCCCGTGTGTGCGGCCTGGTGAAGCAGTCACCAATCGGCCTCGGTCTGGATTACGCGTACATCGAGCGCCTGGTGCGCACCTCATTTGACGTGGTCGTGTACATGGAAAACACCTACATCGAAGAAGTGCATTACGAACCCGAACACAAGCTGGCGTTGCTCAATGGCCAGCGTCAACGAGCTGCCTAGGAGAACGCCATGTGGTGGAAAATCTTGCTATCTATCGTGTTCATGATGGCTTTGTGCTTCGTTATCGGGCTGTACGCAGGGGGGGCTATGTATCTGCACCTGACCCAAGGTCACTTCGCGGGCTTGGCCTGGGACACGCTATGGGAGACCCGCAAGCTGGCCTGGAACGACCGGCGGATGCTGTACGTGCCGTGGTCTTGGTGTGTGACGGCTGCCCTCACCTTCTTGCCAGTAGGCATCACGCTGATGGCCCTTTTCGTGCGCTTGAAGCCCAAAACCTCGCTGCACGGTGATGCCCGCTTTGCCAACAACCGCGAGCTGCGCCAGTTCGAGTACCAGGGCGAATACAAGAACACCAGCAAGTAGGCATTGCGCCCGCATCACTCCCTGATACTCCCGCATTTTCAAACCATCCCAGTGCACCGCTACGCAGTCGGCTATCAGCTGTCTGGCGTTTGGCTGTGCCTGGCCTTACCTATATGAGGTGTACCGTGCTGCTACCTTTTGAGCTGGACCCTGAAATCATTCAACACATCATCCATAGTCAGGCCGGATCGATCGGCAAGGCCATCATCGAGCTGGTGATGAACTCTGTAGACGCCGATGCCACCGCATTGCGCCTGACCATGACCAAAGAGGGCTTTCACTGCGCTGATGACGGTCGCGGATTTGCCAGCCGCAATGACGTGCTGCGCTACTTCGGACGCTTTGGCACACCGCACCAGGAAGGCGATGCCACTTATGGCCGGTTCCGCCTGGGCCGGGGCCAGATCATGGCGCATGCCAAGACACGTTGGGCTTCCAACGATTGGCAGATGACCGTTGATACCCGCTCGATGGGCTACAACTACGAGCTGGACGATCTTGAAAACGGCGTACCGGGTTGCTCCATCGAGGGCACCTGGTACGAACCGCTCAACGATTTGGAGTTGATGTCTGCCGTTCAGGAGATTCGTGACCTGGTGCGCTACACCCGCATCAGCGTTGAACTCAATGGCCGTGTCATTACGCGCGATCCTGCAACGGAAAAGTGGGACTTTGAAGACGAATACGCCTATTACCGGGCCAAGGAAGAAGGCGCGGTTTCGATCTACAACCAAGGTGTGCTGGTCCGTCACGATTCCTCGCACCTCTGGGGGGCTGGAGGCCTGATCGTGACCAAGCGGGCGATCGCACTCAACGTCTCCCGTAGCGAGATATTGCGGAAGACCTGCCCGGTCTGGAAAGCAATCGCCAAAGTATTCGCCCCGTTGGCTGAAAAGGTCTCGGGGCAGTCAGGTGGACGCCGCAAGACAGAAGCACGTCGAGCGCGATCAGCGCTGTCGTTGCTCAGCGGTGCAGCTGATGTGGGCAAAATATTCTGCCATGAAGAAGTCATCACGGTGCTGCCAGGCAAACGGCATATCACGCTGATGGATTTTATTAACAAGGCGTTTCGTGAACACAAGGGCACCTACACCGTTGTTTTAAAGGGCAGTGACATACCCAAAGGCGAAGGTATTGCCGGGCAGCGCATTATCCAGGTGCTGCATCCACAAACGCTTGACCGCTTCGGTTGCCATAGCGTTGAAGATTTTGAAGATGTGCTGGAGCGGGTGATTGCCAATGCGAGACCTGCCGTCAGTCACTGGTTCCGTGACCTGAAGGTGCCCCAGTGCGCCGCTTTCACGACCGTCAAGAAGGCTTATGTCGAACGAACATCGATTGTCGATGAGAAAAAGGCGCTGGACAAAGAAACACGCCGGGCCTGGATCGCGTTGCGCTGGTGCCTGCAACACTACGCCGGTGCGTGTGTGGGGGCTGAACGCTGGAATGATGGCACCGTTCGACATAGCAAAGACCGCCTGGATGTGTTGCTTGGCGAGTCAAACACCAGTGAAGCGTGGACGGATGGTAAAACCTACCTGGCCATCAACCGCCCCATCGTGCAACGGCTCAAGTCTGATCCCATGAAAACGGCTGCCTACATCTTCGGGCTGGTCGAACACGAGGTGGCGCACCAGGGTGACAGCATGGCATGCGGGCATGACGAAGCGTTCTATCAGCGCTTCCATGACATTTCCCTGCGCATGGCTCCCGAGCGTCAGCGGTTTATGCATAAGTGGTTGATGAAATACACCACGAGCCTGGAAATGGAAGGCAAGAGGGCGACCGGCAACGCCTGGGGAGAGCTTCACCTGGTGAGGCGTGTGGGCACTGGCCGTATGAAACGCGGTTTGTCGGACGCCATCGAGGACGACTCTGCGGACCCGATTGTCAGCACGCCCGTGCCAGAGCAGGACATGGCGTTGCTCAGCAGGATCAATGCCGGGTTGATCGACAAGGGTGTCTGCCCTCCGCCGCCCGACTGGAACAGGGTCATCGAGCAGGCCAAGGCCGATCAGGTGGCGAACAGCGAGCAGTTGAAGGAGCGGTTGCAGGCTCAGCGCGAGGCTCAAAACGCTGAATACGCAGCGCTTGAGTTGCAGATCGAAAAGGCTAAGCCCGAAGTCGCACGGATTCTGGACATGCCGCTGGCAGACATTCCAGCCGGTGCTCTGAACTACCTCGCTCATTTGCTGGCCACCGGAGGCGATGAGCAAGAGATACGCACCGAATGGGAATGCCAGTTCGGACAGCCGGACTTCGATGATGATCCCTATGACTATTTCACCGAAGAGGAGTTGGCCGAAGAGCAGGCACGCAGCGACCAGTTCAATCAGGAGCAATTGGCAGCTGAACAGGACGACGATCCACGCCGTAAGTTAGCTAAGGATTACCACGGCATGGTCGAGCCTGGCGAAACGTGGTGGATGCTTGAACGCAATGCTGCCGCTGCCGGTTTTTGGCGAGTCGAGAGCTACCTCGAATGGCGTCACGCCGATCAAGCCAACACGGACTGAAAAATCCTTTCCATGCACCACCACGCAGACGGCCATTGCCACCTGGTGTCGGGCTGTGTCCGGAAGTACCTTGCAGGAGATTCCCCATGGAACAAGCAAAAGAATCGAAACCCTTTCTCTTTCTGGGTTTGCCCTTGCCCATTGCGCTGGGCGTTGTCTTCGTCATTGCAGCCTGGCTGGGCATTTGTATTGCACTCACCCAGCTCAATGAGATCAGCACATCGGTCAGGCAGATCCAGGCCAATCAGCAGGTGGCCATCGCCCTGCAACAAAGCCTCGACGCCCAGGCGATTGAGCGTCGAGCAGGTGTCCGCTGATGGCCAGAGGTAAATCCAAACCCATCAGCCCGGACAATCCCCAAGAACGGATCGAGGAGCATCCCGCGTTCTTGCTCGGCAAGCACCCCACGGAGGACTCGTTTCTGGCCAGCTACGGGCAACAGTTCGTGATGCTGGCAGCGCCTCCTGGTTCCATGAAAGGTGTCAGTGCGGTGATCCCCAACCTGTTGAGCTACCCCGATTCAATGGTGGTCAACGATCCGAAATTTGAGAACTGGGAAATCACATCGGGCTTCAGGGCTTCTGCCGGGCAGAAGGTCTACCGCTTTTCACCTGAACGCCTGGAAACGCACCGTTGGAACCCGAACAGCGCCATCAACCGCGATCCTCTGTACCGACTAGGTGATATTCGTACCCTGGCTCGCGTGTTGTTCGTCTCCGACAACCCCAAGAATCAGGAGTGGTACAACAAGGCGGGCAACGTGTTTTCATCCATCCTGCTGTACCTGATGGAAACGCCGGAAATGCCCTTCACGTTGCCCCAGGCCTACGAAATCGGCTCATTGGGTACCGGGATGGGGACGTGGGCTCAGCAGATCATCGAATTGCGCAGCATCGGCCCTAATGCGCTCAGCTTTGAAACCCTTCGAGAGCTTAACGGTGTGTACGAAGCCTCGAAAAACAAGAGCAGTGGTTGGTCCACCACCGTGGATATCGTGCGTGACGTGTTGTCGGTGTATGCCGAAAAGACGGTGGCCTGGGCGGTGTCAGGTGACGACATCGACTTTGCCAAAATGCGCGAGGAAAAGACCACAGTTTATTTCAGCGTTACGGAAGGAAACCTGAAGAAGTACGGCCCGCTGATGAACCTGTTTTTCACCCAGGCGATTCGGCTCAATGCCAAAGTGCTGCCTGAGCAAGGCGGGCATTGCGCAGATGGCACGCTTCGGTACAAGTACCAACTGGCTCTGATGATGGACGAATTTGCCATCATGGGCCGTATGGAAATCATGGAAACCGCGCCAGCACTGACCCGAGGCGCCGGTTTACGGTTTTTCCTGATTTTCCAAGGCAAAGACCAGATTCGTGCCGTTTACGGAGAGGAAGCGGCCAACGGCATCATGAAGGCGATCCACAACGAAATTGTGTTCGCCCCCGGTGATATCAAGCTGGCTGAGGAGTACAGCAGGCGCTTGGGTAACACGACCGTGCGCGTCCACAACCAATCGTTGAACAGGCAGAGGCACGAGGTGGGGGCTCGGGGGCAAACCGACAGTTACAGCGAGCAACCCCGCCCCTTGATGTTCCCCCAGGAGGTGAACGAGTTGCCTTTTGACAAGCAGCTGATTTTTGTCCAAGGCAATCGACAGACAGAGCCCATGAAAATCCTGGCGCGCAAGATTATTTACTTCGAAGAGGAAGTGTTTAAAGCGCGACAGAAGATGACGCCTCCGCCCTTGCCTGTCGGTGACGCCTCCAAAATCGATGCGCTCACCGTACCGGTGCGCACCATCGAATCCAAGGTCGCAGTGGCAGACACCAAGCCCATGCAGGCCGAACAGCGACAGCGCTGGAATCCCAAAGACAAAGCGTCCGAAGTGGCTCAGGCCGAAGCGGATAAGGCACAGCCAGTTGAGGTCGAGCCTGATCCAGAGCCTGTGCAGGCTGAAGACACCTCGGAACCGATGTAGTCCCCCCACCGGCGCACCCAAGCGCCTGCAGGAGCAAAACATGAATACCTACAGCAAAACGGCTGACCGCCAGGGTCAGGCCGCTGGCAACGCCGTGCCTGGTCGCGGCAAAACGCGGGTCTGCGCGCTGTTCGCAGTGTGCCTGATGGGCAGTGGATCAGCCTTCGCCGGTGACCCGTGCAAGTCCGTGCTTTGCCTCTACGGCAAGTTCGCCGGCAATAGTGGTAGCAGCGAGTGCCGAAGCGCTGAGCAGGACTACTTCAGCATCCTGGTCAAGAAGCACGGGAATATCAAATGGAGCGAAACCGCTTCGGCGCGCCAGGACTACCTCAACAGCTGCCCCGATGCTGATCAGAGCTACACCCAAAAAATCAACGACAAGTTCGGCAAGGTCCAGGGCTAAGCCCCAGATCCTGACAAGGAGAACACCATGCGAGTATTCATTGCGGAAAAGCCCGCCTTGGGCCAGGTCATTGCCGAGGCGCTGGGCACCGTTATACGCAAGGACGGCTATTTCGAGTGCGGCAGCAACGATATCGTCACCTGGTGCGTGGGCCACCTGCTTGAACTGGCCCCGCCCGAGGTTCACAACCCCGATTATAAAAACTGGGTTCAGGCCGACTTGCCCCTGAAGCTGCGCCCGGCCAAGTACCAGCCCATTGCGCGCACTCGCGACCAGCTCAAAGTGGTCCAGCAGCTGATCGGTCGCGCCTCGGAAATCGTCCACGCCGGTGACCCGGACGACGAAGGCCAGTTGCTGGTCGACGAGGTCCTGGTGCATTTCGGCAACACCGCGCCGGTCAAACGTATCTTGATCAACGACATGAACGCCAATGCCGCCCGCAAAGCGTTGGACGGCCTGCGCGACAACACCGAGTTTTACGGCCTGTTCCAGAAGGCACTGGCCCGCAGCATCGGTGATCAGTTGTATGGATTCAATATGACTCGCGCCTGCACCCTGGCCGGTAGGGCCAAGGGCGTCAAAAGCGTGTTGTCAGTGGGACGCGTGCAGACCCCGATCCTGGGGCTGATCGTGAATCGCTACCTGGCCAACAAGGGTCACGCCAGTGCGTTTTACTACACGGTTGCGGCAAGCCTGGCCTTTGGTAGCAGTCGTCCCCAGGCCCGCCTCGTGGTGGCCGCGGATGCCCCCATCGATGACAAGAACCGCATCATCGACGAGGCGTATGCCACGCAGGTAGCCGACGCGTGCCGAATGAAGCCTGCGGACGTGATCGAGGCCCGTGTGGAGGAGAAGCAAACCCCGGCACCCTTGCCGTTCGCGTTGCTCGACCTGCAGGTCTACATGAGCAAGACCCACAGCATCGATGCCGAGAAAACCCTAGCCCTGACCCAGGCGCTGCGCGAGAAGTACAAGGCCATCACCTACAACCGTTCCGATTGCAGCTACCTGTCCGACGAACAATTTGCCGAGGCTCCGGAGACCTTGAGCCTGCTAAGTCAGGCCCTGCCGGATTTGGCCGGGATGTTCACCGAGGTGAATTCGGAACGTAAAAGCCGGGCGTTTGACGACAGCAAGGTCTCGGCGCACACCGCGATCATCCCAACGGCAGTGAAGATCGACATTGCCCAGCTAAGTGACGATGAACGCGCCGTGTACCTGGCCATCGTCAAACGCTACGTCGCGCAGTTCTTGCCCGAGAAACGCTACCTCAGTGCCGAGGTGCGTTTTGGCGTGAACGGACACACCTTCGTTGCGCGCTCCACCAAAGTGACGCAGCCAGGGTGGACGGCGCAGGTCACTGAAGAAAACGATCAAGACGAAGACGCGTCGGACGCCGCCGAGGTCGCGAGCCCCTTCGATGCTCTGGCGGATATGAAAGTCGGTGACGCCGGGGTATGCGATGGCATTACGGTGGCCAAGGAAAAGACCAAGCCCCTGCCGCTTTATACCGAAGCCACGTTGCTCAAGGATCTGCAGCGCGTGGCCAAGTATGTGAAAGACCCGCGCATCAAGCAGCTACTGATCGACCGTGACCAGGGCAAGAAAGGCGAGAACGGCGGCATCGGCACCCCGGCGACCCGTGGTGCGGTACTGGCCAAGTTGCAGGAGCGTGGTTTCTACGCGGTAGAGAAGAAAAAACTGATCCCCACCGCGTTGGGGCTGGAGTTCATTGCCGCGTTGCCAGCGATTGCGACCACGCCGGACATGACCGCGCTCTGGCATGAACAGCAACAGATGATCGAGGCCGGTGAACTGACCGTCGACGCGTTCCTGGACGAGCTGGAGTCCTTCATTGCAGACCAGGTGCAGAACATCGACCTGGGCAACGTGCAAGGCGATGGTAAGCCGGTATTGGACAGCCTGAACGCTCAGTGCCCCATGTGCGGCGGTGAACTGGCCGTCACCCCGCGAGTGATCGGATGTCGCGCCTGCGCTTTCAAGTTCCATCCGGAAGTCAGCGGCAAGATGCTGTCGCCCGGCCAGATCGAGGCGCTGCTGACGAATGGCAAGACCGGCGTGCTGAAAGGTTTTCACAGCAAGAAAACCGGTAAGTCCTTTGAAGCGGCTCTGAAGCTCAATCACGAAGCCAAGCTGGAATTCGTATTCAGCCGCAAACCCACGCGCGCGTGACCCCCTCTCTCCAAAGAAGGCTTTAGCTATGCCAGAGGAACAACAGCCCAAGGGGGCGCAGTGGCCAGCCGGTGAAACGATGACGGCGCACTGCCCCAACTGCGAAACCCCCGCAACCGTGGATATCGTCAACGTCAAAGCGTGGGAAATGATCTGGCGTCCAGTGGATTGCGACAACTGCTTTGCAGAGTTTGAGTTGTCGGCAGACGGTTCAACGGCATTGCTGCTGGGCCCAGCTGAGCAGTCTACAGCCCGAGGCCGAGAGCTTCTGAGCACGATATTCGTGTTTGACCCAAACGAAGACACCCCTTAACGAACTCATTGAAGAAGGAGCGCACTCATGGCGCGTGGAATCAATAAAGCGATCCTGGTAGGCACATGCGGACAAGACCCTGACTGTCGTTACCTGCCCAACGGCACTGCGGTAACCAACCTGAGCCTGGCCACCAGCGAGCAGTGGACTGACAAGCAGAGCGGGCAGAAGGTCGAAAAGACCGAATGGCACCGCGTGTCGCTGTTTGGCAAGGTGGCCGAAATTGCCGGCGAATATCTGCGCAAGGGTTCGCAGGTCTACATCGAGGGCAAGCTGCAAACCCGCGAATGGGAAAAGGACGGTATCAAGCGCTACACCACGGAAATCGTCGTGGACATGCAAGGCACCATGCAGCTGCTCGGTGGCCGTCCACAGGGCGACTCCCAACACAGCCAGAACGGCCAGGGCAGCGGTGACAGCGATCACCAGGAACCCCCTCGGCAAGCTCCCCAGCAGGCGGCACCGGAAAAACCATCCGGCAAAGGCAAAGCCGCACCCAAACCGCCACGTGCATCAGGCAAGCAGGCTCAGGCCAAAGCGCCTGCACCGCAACCCGCTGGGGATTTTGACGGCGGTGACGACAATATCCCGTTCATGGACCCCTACCGGTTCAACTGGATGCTGGTCTGACCCACCCACACAGCGATCTTGCCCACGTCAGGTGCCGCGCTCCCGGCTCGTCGTGACGCGCTCTATCGTCGCGGCGAACGGAAGCACGGGCGCAGCGCACACTTGACGCTACCTCTTTCAGAAAAGGCTCACCTTGGGAGTGTGGGGTAGCTTCACCACCCCGCGCTCCCGAGGTCAACGCGGCCGTTGCGAGATGACAAGGGCCGCGCCCTTGGTGTTCAAACCGCCCGGCATCAACAATTTTAGATCAAGCACACCGGGTGGTGTTTACCCGGTGCGAACCCCCCTATTCAAGGATTACCCAGATGAAATTCATCAAGAAGAAAATCGTGGTCATCAATTACACCGGCACCGTTGGCAAAACTACCATCGCGGCAAACCTGTTGTGGCCACGTATGGGCGGCGCGCCGCTCTATGCCATTGAGTCAATCAACGAAACGGCTGAGAACCTTGGCTTGGATGTTGAGAAGCTGCGCGGCAATGCTTTCCGCGAGCTGTTCAAACGACTCATGCTTGAGGATCAGGCAATCATCGATGTTGGAGCGTCCAACGTTGAAGATTTTATGGCCAACCTGGAGGAGTTTGATGAAGCACATGAGGAAGTCGACTACTTCGTGATCCCGGTCACTTCAGGCACCAAGGAGCAAAAAGAAACGGTCAGTATGATTAGTAGCCTGGCCTCACTTGGCGTACCCCCTGAAAAGATCCTTGTATTGTTCAATCGTGTCAAAAAGGACGTGGAAACAGAGTTTCCGATTATTTTTGCTTTTCACCAGCGCGCCAGTGTCTTCACGTTGAATCCTGCATGTGCCGTTTTCGAATCAGAACTGTTTGATGCCTTGTCTATCCACCGTATTTCGATGCAAAGCGTCATGGAAGATGACACCGATTACAAAGCACTTCTTAAGGACAAAAAGGCTAGCGCACAAGAGCGTGATCGTTGGTCTGATATGTACGGACTGAAGCTCTTGTGTAAAGGCGTAAACCGCAAGCTTGATGGGGTTTTCGCTGCTCTGTTTAGCCTTGAGGTGATCAAATGAGTGAACATGAAACTATTCCCTCTACAGCGCGTGATGCTCTGATCATTGAGCTTTTGAGTGATGTAGGTCGTTTGCATGATGATATAAAACTAATTCCGCAGTTGCTTGAGCTATCGATGAGGGATTCACTGGATATTGTGGCCGACGCAGTAGAGGATGCGGAAGACACCGCATTGCTTTTGCAAGAAACGACAAAGGAAGTCATTCAAGCGACTGCCGCCAAAGCAGGTGTGGACGTTGCTTTGGAAATGTCCACGGCCATTCACCAGAGTTTAGAGCGAGTGTTCGAACCTGCTTTGCAGCGCGCAGCGATCAAAATCGATGACTTGGAAAAGCGAGTCAGCTCTTTATCCGGCAATTTTCGTGATACCCAGGCCTCACGGTTCAACTACATTGTTTTGGCAGGATTTGTGGCCGTGTGTATCGCGGTGGTGTGTGCAATGGGGTGGGTAGCGATAAAGGCTCAGGACGTGAATGAAACCAATCGATGGTTTTATCACGAATATAAAAAACAGCAGGCTGTCATTGATACGCTCCCGTCTGCCATTAAAAAACAGTTCGCGCAGTAACCACTGAGCTAACAACTATATAACTGTCATGGCTTTGAAGTTCTGTTCGCGTCACTGATGACTTGGGCCCAGTTCGTTTTTTCCACCTCCTCCCTGATCTGCTTCATGCTTTGCCTGATGTTGGCCCTGGGCGTGGTCTTATCGCCATCTGACAACGTGGTATTTCTGACCGCTGCGCTGTCGGTTTTTTCAGGTAGGGGGTGTTTAACCTGTCCGGCTCGTTTATGGCTTTTACGGATTCTGTACAGCGCCTGGTCAAAGTGACGAAGGCTGATCGCGAGTCCAGTATCCACCAGTTTTTGGTGGATTACCGTTCTGCTTACCCCTGAATCCAGGGCGTTTTCGATCACGTCATACAAATCGCGGATTTGCGCAGTGTACGACCTGGCTTTGCTGTCCTGAGCCAGTTCTGCCAACGCCTCACGCCGGTTTTCGGTTTCTTGAGCCAAGATTTGCCCCCTTGCTGCGTACAAAGTGATGTAATTCTGATGTAAATCTGTCGTATTCGAGCGTAACACTGATGTAGAAAAACGCAATGCCAAGCAATCTTGACGTAATCCAGAGCATTTCAGATGCAATTCTGATGTAACCAGTGGGTTCACCCTGCTGACCCCCTATCTCGAAATCGCTAAACAGGCACGTTACCGATTGTCTACAAAAAAGAGCTTCGCCTTTTTCGTAGCCAATCGACGTGCCAAAGGGGATACCCCTTTGAAACCCCGCAGAGCGGGAAAGCGTTGTTGTTGTCGTTGTTGGTTGTCGTCATTCCAGGTGCCCCCAGGAGGTGATCTTGTGGCCGAAAAAGTGAACAAGTCGTGCCCAGTGTCATGCCGTTTCACGGACGAACAGTTCGCTCGGTTTGCCGAGGACATAGCTCAATCCGGCCTGAAGCCAGCCCGATTCTTTCGTGACCTGGTGATCAGCCGTTCGCCTACCTTCGAGCGGTCCGCAATCGACAAAAAGCGGATGCAGCAGGTATTCGAAAAGTCCGGACATGCTCTAAACCGAGTTGCTTACTCCGCAAACTCGGCACCCTATAACGGCACGCTTTATCAAAAGCAGTATCTCCACTGGCTTAATAAGCTGAACGCTATTCAACAGCTGTTGCTCACGGTATTGCCCGAGACTGACCCGCCAAAACCGTCAAGGCCAGTCCATAACGGCAACCGTGGTTCACCTAACGTATCTGGCAAAAAAGTTCATATCATCCGGTTTCGACTCACCCAAGACGAAATGACCCAGTTTGATGACATGATCAAACGGGCGGGCTGTTCTGCATCAACCTTTTTTAGAGAGCTGATTTTAAATCCAACTCCGGTATTTAGAGAGTTTACCGGGTTTAGGAGAAGAATAGTATTCATCGTCAACAAAGCCGGTAACAACATTTCGCAGTTGGCTTATATCGCTGAATCAGCCAGTGACAGGGGCCTCATTACCGACAGTGTGAGAGACAAATGGTATGAAGCGCTGGTGGTCATCGAAACGATTTTATTAGCAGGTATTGAATATGCTGATTAGAGTCAGTGGCTATAACACCGGGGCGCAGGAGTATTTAGAACAAGGCAACAAATCAGGTCGAGAGTTTACGCGTGATGAATTGGACCATCGGTTGATCATTGAGGGGCAGCTCAGTGTGACCAGGGCCATCTATGAAAGTATCCCGGACCATGGCCAAGATCGCTACCTTACGTTCACGCTAAGCTTCAAAGAGGACACGGTGTCGCCTGAATTGCTCAAGGCAGTGACGACCGACTTCAAGAACTTCTTTATGCATGCGTACAAGCCTGAAGAATTCAATATGTATGCCGAAGCGCACTTGCCAAAAATGAAGACGGTCACTGATAGGAAAACCGGCGAGGTGATTGAACGCAAGCCTCACATTCATATCATCATTCCGCGTATCAACCTGCTGAGCGGCAACGAGGCCAATCCGGTCGATGTTTATAAGAATCATGAGAAGTATTTTGAAGCTTTTCAGGAGCACATTAACCAGAAGTACGGTCTGTCTTCACCGCGTGAGAATGTGCGTGCGGACATTACCGATGCGGCCAGTGTTTTGTCACGTTACAAGGGCGACGACTTTTACGGCAAGAACCGCCAGTTCAAACAGCAGCTGGTTAAGCAGGTCATTGAGCGCGGCGTAACTTCACGCGCCGATTTCTATGCCCTGGTAGCTGAACACGGTGAAACACGCATCCGTAATGAAGGCAAGGACAACGAATACATTTCGGTCAAATTGCCGGGTGACGCAAAGGGCACGAACCTGAAAGACACCATCTTTCAGGATGCCTTCATTGTCCGGCGTGAACTGAAAAAGCCGCCGCTTGAAGCCAGTGTGATCCAGGAACGCTTGCTTGCCTGGCCGCAGCGCGCAAGGGAAATCAAGTACGTCAACAAGGCCACTCCCAGGTTTCGCAAACAGTATTCCCAAGCTTCCCCTGAAGAGCGTGTTCGGCTACTGGCCGAGCGCGAAACCAATTTCTACCGAGCACATGGAGATGATTATGAATCCGTACACACCGGGCAACGACAGAGAGATCACCAGCGAAGTCCTGCTGAAACTACAGGGCGACGCATTGCGGCATCTGCCGATGGCGTGCAAGACCTGTCCGTCAGCCATGTGGCAGATCACCGGCAAGCCGGACCGACCCGAAGCCGTGACGGTGCGGTGTTACTGCCCAGTGATGCACACGTTCACGTGGGACAGTCGCAACCAGGAGGAGATCCTGGATTGCGACCACCTGTACCAGCAGGAGGACGAGGAAGACGGAACGGGTCCACAGCTGAGCGAGGAAGAGGAGGAAGCGGGCCTGCCGCCGTTTCTCAGGAAGCAACGGGAACAGCAACGCCAGCAGGCGCTACAGGCCGACGCAGGGCCGGAGCTGGAAAACCCCGAAATGCCCGAGTACGAGCTGGACGCGTAGTCCCGCCGTATGCCAAGAACCCCCACCGTGTCGCCAACATCGCTGACATCGAGGAGCGGGGCCGACGCCTGTTTGATCCGCTCAAGAAGCCTTCGGACAACGCGCTGGTGTTCTACCGATCACCTTCCGTCCCAGCGGTGCCCAAGGCGGTGAGTGCGACAACAACGCCTGGACGCTCCACTGGCGGTCATAGGCCCAGGACTTCCGGCAAGCCGCGCCCTCCCCGTCAATGGCGGCCTGGGGCTGTCGTCCCGCCCTACGCCAAGAACCCGCACCGGGTCGCGACGGTGGCTGACATCGAGCAGCGCGCCCGGATGCTGTTTGATCCGCTCAAGCGACCTGCAGACAAGGCGCTGGTGTTCAAGCGGGCTTCCATCAAGGCCCTGACCGTTAACAAACACGCCTCCACGGTGGCCGCGTATTTCACGCGGCAGGCGCAGCATAACCAGATCGCTCCGGCCCACCGCCGGGCTATACGCCGTATCGATCAGCAGTATTTCGCGCTCAGGCGCGCCGTGTTCTCCGATCATCGCTTAACCCGCCAAGACAAGGCGCAGCTGGTTTCCGTGCTGACGTTCGAGCGGCTCAAAGCGCGTGAACAGTTCCACAACCCGAAACCCAACATCGAGGTAAATCTCATGGGCAGTGCAGCTATACGCAATCTCTTAGACGATGAAAAAGAAGACCCAGGCTTCAGCATCAGTGGCGCGAGGGGACCTGGCCCCGAAGGCGTGCGTGAACGGGTGAAGCGGGTCATGGATCGCTTCGCCAAACAGGTTGATCCAGTCGCCGCCAGTGAGCGGGCCCGCGACCTCAGCGCCAAGGATCTTTACACGCGCAAGGCCAAGTTCAGTCAGAACGTGCATTACCTGGACAAACAGACCGATAAGACTTTGTTTGTCGACACGGGTACCACCATTTCAATGCGCCGCACGGGCATCACCGAAGCCGGGGTGTCCGTAGCTCTCCAGCTGGCCCGCGAAAGGTTTGGCAGCACACTGACGATCAACGGCACTGCCGAATTCAAAAAGCTGGTGATCGAGGCGGTGGCCAAGAATGGCCTGGACGTGCATTTCACCGACAAGGCCATGAATCAAAGCCTGGCTGACCGCCGTGCAGAGCTGGACATCGAACGTGATGGCCAGAGCATTGGTCCTGCCACCGACTTGCCTCGGCACGTTGATGACGCCACACGGGACGTGCGGGACCAGGCGGATCGCCTAGGCGTTACCGTGCCTATCGAAGCGCTGTATGGCCAAGGAAAAACGGCTGACCAGGTTAGCCAGGCGCTGGCCACCCAGCTCGACACTGTTCCCGAGCCGGAGCGCATTGCGTTCGTGGAGAAGGTGGCGATCAGCCTGGGCATTCCTGAACGCGGTCAGCCCAAAGGCGACCAGGCTTTTGCGCAATGGCAGGCACAGCGTGCTCACCCTGATGTGGATTCCACCGCACCGGCCACGTCTGAGGCACAGACCAGCACGCCTCAGCCGGTGAGTACTTCAGCTGGCACAAGCCCAGCGCCGGCACCAGTGAACCCGGAAGCCGCAAAGCCTACGCCGGCTAATGCCAACGACCTGCCTCGGCACGTTGATGACTCCTCACGGGAGATACGGGACCTGGTGGATAAGTTGGGCGTTACAGTGACAATCGAGGCGCTATATAGAGAAGGAAAAACCGCTGAGCAGGTTAGCCAGGTACTGACCAAAGAGCTGGACTTCGTGCCAGAGCGGATGCGCGTTTCGTTAGTCGAACTGGTGGCGACCACGCTGTGCATTCCAAAACGTGGTGAGCCCAAGGGCGATCAGGCCTTTGCGCAATGGCAGGCGCAGCGTGCGCAATCGACTGCCGATTCCGCAGCAACAGCCACAGCTGAAGTGCAGACCAGTCGGGCCGACGATCCGGACCTGCAGAGCCCCAGCGAGTTGGTCAGGCTTGAAGCACAATGGCGTCGTGATTTCCCGATGTCCGAAGCGGATGTCAGAGCCTCTGATACGGTCATGGGCTTGCGAGGTAAAGACCACGCCATCTGGCTTATTGCGGCGGATGACAAGACCCCGGAAGCCGCTGCCATGCTTACGGCTTACATGGAAAACGACAGCTATCGTGAAGCGTTCAAAGCCAGCGTCGTCGACCTTTACAAGCAAGTCGAAAACTCTCCTAAGTTGATCGATGACCTGGACCAACTCACAGCGATGGCTGCGCAGATAGTCAATGAGGTGGAAGAGCGTTTGTTTCCGACACCTCAAGCAGCAACGGGCCAGACAGCCCCGTCCAGGAGCAAAGTCATCGAGGGCACGCTTATCGAGCATGGGGAAGCACCGTATCAGCACAATGACGACAACCAGATGAGCTACTTCGTGACGCTCAAGCCCGAGGGCGGTAAGCCCCGCACGGTGTGGGGCGTAGGGCTGGAAGAGGCCATGAGCGACGCAGATGTGAAGCAAGGCGACCAGGTACGTTTGCAAGACCTGGGCACCCAGCCTGTCGTGGTGCAGGTCATCGAAGAGGACGGCACTATCACGGACAAAACGGTCAACCGCCGCGAATGGTCAGCGCAGCCGGTCGCGCCTGAACGGGAAGTGGCCGAGACCACGCCGAAGGGACAGGCCGCAGCAGCAGGCACACCGGAGCTGTCATCCCCAGATGAAGATGATGGTATGAGTGTGGATTGAACCGTTTGAGAACCCACCTCCTTGTATGGAGGTGGATCCCTTCCTGGCGACTCAGTAGATTCCTCGTAGCAAATTTTCCATAACTTATGTAAGTTATGTCACTTCAATAATTGCATCAAGGGCAGGCCATGATCTTACTTTTAGGTGGTGAAAAAGGCGGGAGCGGTAAAAGCTGTCTGGCTCAAAACCTGGCCGTCTGGCTGCAGGCTCGCGGAGGTGACGTCCTGCTTCTAGATGCCGACCCTCAGGGCACAACCGCAGACTGGGCTGCTGAACGCTCTGCACAGGGAGACCTCCCTGCGATTCCTGTTGTGCAAGCACACGGCAATATTCGTCAAACGCTGACAGACCTTCGGGGCCGATACAGACAAATTGTGGTCGATGCTGGAGGATCTGATTCGGAGGCACTGCGGTCAGCTATGACGGTAGCAACTCATATGTTGATCCCTTTCCGGCCCAAGCGACGAGATCTCAAGACCCTTCCAAAGGTCGATAACCTGGCACGATTGGCTACTGCAGTGAACCCAGCATTGAACGTGCGTGCAGTGATCACCCAATGCCCTGCCCTTCCAAGCCAGATACAGCGGATATTGGATGCCAAAGAAGCATGCCGCTCATTCGGCATTCAACCTCTTGACGCTATTACTACAGCTCGCAATGTCTACGACGATGCGGATGAGGACGGATGTTCGGTCTTGGAGAGCAACTCTGACGCACGTGCTAAAGAAGAAATAGAGACGTTGGCAGCAGAGCTTTGGGGGGCTGCAAAATGGGATTGAAAGATTTGATTCGTAAGCCTGAGCAGGTCACCCCATCTTCCGAGGCCAACGACGAAGCCGCAATGGCTTTTATATCTGCTGCACCTGTTAGTGCTACTCCCGAGCCCAAGCGCAAGCGTAAGAAAGCTTCTACATTCGTGCGTACTACTTTTTCCCTGTCCAAAGACGTCAACAGGCAGATAGATAAGATTTCTCTATTGCCACGGACCTTCCGTATATCTCGATCCGATGTGATTCGGGCTGGGATCATGGCCCTCCAGGAGCTGGATAAGGCTGATCTGATTGCGTTGCTAGAGAATGCATCGAATGCTGAACCCATCACCGATTTTACGGAAGACGAGTAAGTGGCCTAACTTACGTAAGTTATTTCAGTTGCATAAATTACTTCACTTGTATTGCTGAGAGCCACGTAATGCAAGGCCTATGGCCATTCGCACTATGACAAAAATCTGTGCAATATCAGCTGTAAAAAATGGCATTTTCATTGCGGATGGGGAACTCGGGTGGTAGTGTTCACGCACTTTGCCTGCCCACCGTTGCTGGCATGCCATATTTTTCATGCTCGGATGAGCGTAGACGGGAAAATTTCTAACGATTTAGCCAAATAGCAGAAACCAAAAAGCCCCGCTTGCCGGCGGGGCTTTTTGGAAAAACTTGAACAGGCCTTGCTTTTTTCGAGAGAAGGAGACCTGTCCAACACACATAACGTGAGCTGATTATGGCGTTCACTGCGGCTTTGTGCAAGCCGTCAAAAGTGAAGCCTTCAGTTCACCGCTGAACGGTGGACTTATGGAAAAGATTCTTCAGCGGCTGCGCGTCCTCGATGACAGCACCCTGCCCCCCCGGTTGATCCCTTGCGTCACACCCTTTCACGCCGTCGGCCAACCTGCTGGCCAAGGCGGTGAAGC
>NZ_JAIZAZ010000013.1:0-39092 GCF_020515645.1 Pseudomonas sp. MWU16-30316
GACCATTTCGTGATTACCTATATAGAAGAGCACGCGCGCCTTGCGCAATATATTGCCCAATGTTTGATTATTCCGCATCATGCATCATTACCTTTGCCCGGATCACACCCAGGATGTACATCTGAAATGTCTGAGAAATCCCGCAACATAGCCTCTGCCCTGTTCCCTCTGGGGCTGCTGATGATCGCCATGATCTCCATTCAAAGCGGCGCATCGCTGGCAAAGAGTCTTTTCCCTGTCGTGGGCGCGCAAGGCACCACGACCCTGAGACTGGTATTTGCCAGCCTTATTCTGGTTGCCGTCCTGCGACCGTGGCGGGCGAATCTGACAGCTAAGTCGTTACGCACCGTCGTGATCTACGGCATTGCGCTGGGTTGCATGAACCTTCTCTTCTATATGTCGTTGCAGACAGTGCCCCTGGGGATTGCAGTAGCGCTGGAATTCACCGGTCCGCTGGCTGTGGCTTTGCTGTCTTCCCGCAAGCCCATTGATTTTCTCTGGGTGACTCTGGCAGTCATCGGCCTGCTGTTGTTGATCCCGCTGGGGACCTCAGCTGCCGCAATTGATCTGCTCGGTGCCGGCTATGCTTTGGGCGCAGGCGTGTGCTGGGCCGCATACATCGTGTTCGGTCACAAGGCCGGCGCCGACAATGGTGTGCAGACAGCAGCGCTTGGCGTTGTGATTGCCGCGCTGTTCATAGGGCCAATAGGCGTAATACACGCAGGCTCTGCGTTACTGGATATTTCACTGATACCCGCAGCACTGGGTGTCGCCATCCTCTCGACCGCCCTGCCCTATAGCCTGGAGATGATTGCCTTGACGCGAATGTCGGCGCGTACATTCGGCACGCTGGCAAGCCTGGAACCCGTCTTCGCCGCGCTTTCAGGCCTGGTGTTTCTCCATGAAAGCCTTTCACTGACTCAATGGCTGGCGATCGGCGCAATCATCTTCGCGTCCATCGGCGCGACCCTTGGCTCTGCAAACAGCAAACCTCAATTGGTACCGGCCGACTGAACTTACCACGCATCAAGAAGCCATATGGCACTAGCATTTGTTACGCGCATGCGCCATGTTTGTACCTGACCGATTTATCTTCGGTGGCTATGCGTTACAGTTCAAAAGACTCATGGTCCAGTCAATCGGATGGATCGCGATCAGCAATGGCCCGCTAAGGAAAGGAATGAAATACATTTTTGTCGTATTGGCCATCTTGGCTGTGGCAGGTTGTGCAGCCACGTCCAAACCCGTCACGCAAAGCAAGCGAGGCATCCACATCAACTGCTCAGGCCTCACCTCGTCCTGGGCAAAATGCTACGAACTGGCTACCAACTCCTGCGCGTCGAGAACATTCAAGGTGATCGCGAAGTCCGGCGATGCCACCGAGGAGCCCGAAGACTATCCGTTCGGCCTGAACCCGGCGGGTTACACCAGCCGCAGCATGATCATCGTCTGCAGGAAAGCTGCACCACTGGCTGAACCGTTACCGCAGGACTGAGCCTGCGGCAACGCGAAAGCTTGATCAGACAGGAATCGTCCGGGCCTGCAGCCACAGCAGCGCAGTGCCCTGCAGCAACGGGCTCAAGCGCGTCAGAACCTGCACATGGTAGTCATTCAGCCAAGTGCGTTCTTCTGCGTTCAACATCGACACCTCAAGGCAACGGGTGTCGATCGGGCACAGGGTCAGCGTTTCGAAGCGCAAAAACTCGCCGAACTCGGTTTTGCCGGCTTCCTGGTTGATCACCAGGTTTTCGATACGCACTCCCCAGCGCCCAGGCCGGTAAGTACCCGGCTCGATGGACGTGATCATGCCCGGCAGCATGGCCGTCTGCGGCGTTGCAGGTGCCTGATAGGCAATGACCTGCGGCCCCTCGTGCACATTCAGGAAATACCCCACACCGTGCCCGGTGCCATGGCCGTAATTGACACCCTCACTCCAGATAGGCGCTCGGGCAATTGCGTCCAGCAGCGGCGACTGAATACCCTTGGGAAAGTGCGCACGCGATAGCGCGATCACACCCTTGAGCACGCGAGTACAGTCCTGTTTCTGTTCAGCGCTCGGTGTTCCGATCGCCACCATGCGCGTGATGTCGGTGGTACCACCAAGGTACTGCCCGCCCGAATCGATCAGCAGCAAACCGTCGCCTTCTATCCGCGCATGCTCCGCCTCGGTCGCGCGGTAATGCGGCATCGCGCCATTGGCGTTGAATCCCGCAATGGTGGCAAAGCTGGGCGAGACATAACCCGGACGTCGCTCGCGTGCCTGAGTGAGCTTTTCATCAATGGTCAGTTCGCTGACAGGCTCTCGCCCCAGCGCACTGTCCAGCCAGGCGAAGAACTCGCAGAGCGCGGCGCCGTCCTGCTCCATGGCCTGACGGATGTGGGCCGTATCGGTCTCGGTTTTTTGCGATTTCAGCAACGTGCTGGGGTTGAGCCCTTCAACCAGCGTGACCTCGCTGTCCAGGTAATCGAGCAGCCCGCAGGTAACCCGCGCCGGATCGACCAGCAGTCGCGCGTCCTTAGGCAGTTCGCGCAAGGCGGCGCCAATCTGCGTGTATTCCATGAGGTTGATACCGTCGCGCTCCAGGCGCGCACGTACCGAGTCCGGTACTTTCTTCGAGTCCACGAACAGCGTGACGCTTTGCGGACCGATCAAGGCAAATGCGATGAACACCGGATTGTAGGAAACGTCTGCGCCACGCAGATTGAACAGCCAGGCGATGTCGTCCAGTGTGGCGATGAAATGCCAGTCAGCTTTTCGCTCGACGATAATCTGACGAACCCGCGCGAGTTTTTCGTTACGGTCCAGTGACGCCTGGGGAGGCAAATGCTCGTAAATCGGGTGAGACGGCAACGCGGGGCGGTCCTGCCACAGCTCGGTGAGCAGGTCGATATCGGTTCGCAGCCGCGCACCACGTTCGTAGAGCTTGCTTGCCAATGTCCGCGAAGAGGCAACGGCCAGAACCGCCCCATCAACGGCAACCACGCTCTCTGCCTTGGCTTCATCTGCCAGCCATTCGAGCGGGCCTTGTTGGCCGGGCATCAGCTTCACCAATTCGATGCCGCTGCCAGCCAGCTCCTTGGTGGCCTGTTCCCAATAGCGGCTGTCAGCCCATATGCCGGCGAAATCCTGGGTGATGATCAGCGTACCGACCGAGCCGTGAAAACCCGACAGCCACTGGCGCCCCTGCCAATAGCCGGGCAGGTATTCGGAGAGGTGCGGATCCGCTGACGGCACCAGATAGGCATCGATGCGCTCCCTGCTCATCAAGGCGCGGGTTTGCGCCAAACGTTCTGCCACGTCTGAACTGGCATTGGATTGCGTACTCATTGACTCTCCTGCTGACCCGGAAATTGACTGCTTTCACCGGTTCAGATAATGGAGCACTCATCGAGCCTGAGCAACCGCCCAGAACGCTGGCTGAATCAGAGAGGCGCGAATCGAGTCAGCCGCGCGCGCTATGTCCTGCTCGCGAGTGAAGCGCCCCAGACTCAGGCGTATGGTCTGGCTGGCGGCCTGCGGGCTCAGCCCAAGGGCCAGCAGGACATGCGACGGCAGGTTTTTCGCCGAGTTGCAGGCGGAAGTGGACGAAAAGGCGAGGCTCTCACCCAGCGCGGCGACGTCCAGATCGTTATGGGTGAACGTAAAACTGAGTGTGTGGGCAATCCGCTGTGTGGGACTGCCGTTGATACACACCCCGGGAATCCCGGCCAGGCGCTTACAAAGAAGATCGCTCAGCCGCTGTATTTCAACCACCTCACCTTCGAGCACCTCTGCCGCCAAGGCAAAGGCCGCGCCCATTCCGGCAATCTGATGCGTTGCCAGTGTCCCCGAGCGTAAGCCACATTCGTGCCCTCCCCCATGTATCTGGGCGAGAACACGCTGCTGCGCACGCGGACCGACGTACAAAGCGCCGATACCCTTGGGCCCGTAGATTTTGTGTGCCGAGAGCGACATCAAATCTACCGCGAGCTGGCTGAGGTCGATTGGCAGCTTGCCAGCGCCCTGTGCAGCGTCGACATGCAACAGCGCCCCGTGCCCCCTTACGCGTCTGCCGATTTCGGCGATGTCGTTAACGGTACCCAGTTCGTTATTGACCAGCATCAGCGAGACCAGAAATGTATCGTCACGCAAGGCTGCACTGACGGCATCGGCACTGATCAGGCCCTCGCTGTCCGGCGCCAGCCAGGTGACCTCGACGCCCTCCTGCTCAAGTTGACGGGCGGTGTCGAGGGTAGCCTTGTGCTCGATCAGGCTGGTGATGATATGACCGGGTTTGCCTCCGGCGGCGGCTGCCTGGCGCTTGGCACGCTCCTGAGCCACCCCCTTGAGTGCCAGATTGCTGGACTCGGTCGCGCCAGAAGTCCAGATGATCTGCGAGGCTTGCGCACCCACCAGATGCGCAACCTGCTCACGGGCAAGCTCCACTGCAAGGCGGGCCTTCTGGCCGAACGAATGGGAGCTGGAGGCCGGATTGCCGAAGTTGCCTGACACCCCCAGGCAATCGACCATCACTCTGATAACGCGCTCGTCCACAGGGGTGGTGGCGGCGTAATCGAAATACAGCACTGGCTCGTTCATGCGCGCTCCTCGTTCACAGACCATGAAGAGGATCATGCACGAAATCAAATAGAACTAAAAATTATCAATTAATATTTATATAGACAAAAATAGAATATAAAGAAATTGGCCATCGTAAAGTCTGTTGATCTCTGCACGCCCGACTGAGGCGGCAGTCTGTGTCATTAAATACACATCGAAAGATGATATTTTTTTGACAGCCTTATAAATCAATACTTTAGATTCTCCAATCTACCATTTATCAAAAATATAACAGAAACCTGACGAAATAATTTGACAGATACCCTGCCGCCACCGATATATAGGACCGTCAGGCACACTCCGGTTTTACGCACATGCCGCAGAGCATAGCGTCGGAATAATCAGCCGAAGTTGACTGCTGTCCCGTCTCACCCTGTCAGTTATTTCCACGGCGCTTATCCGGCGCTGGCGGATGCCTGTTGACTCTCCATTCCTTTTTTAAATGCTGAATGCGTTCGGTGTGGCGGTAGCGTTGCCTGTTGCAATGCGACCCACTCGACGCTTATGCGTTGATTCTCGGTAAACGGCTCCCTGACTGGATCGACCGATTCGGCGGTAGCGTGCCCGGCAATCAACGTACGTCTGCAACGGATGCCCGGTCACCCGCTTGGCAACGCACTGATTCATAGAAACATGGAGGCTTCGATGATTAACGTGACCAAGACGTACCTGGGTGATATCGACCAGTTCAAACGCTATGTCGAAGGCATCTACGCACGTGGCTGGCTGACCAATCACGGGCCGCTGGCCAAGGAGCTGACGGACCGACTCAAGGACTACCTGGGCGTCAGGCACATTATTCTGACCAACAACGGCACCCTGGCCCTGCAAGTGGCCTATCGGGCGCTGGGGCTGAGCGGCAGCGCAGTGACTACGCCATTCAGTTTTGTCGCGACCAGCAGCTCGCTGCAATGGGAAGGCATTCGGCCCATCTTTGCCGACATCGATGCGCACACCTGGAACATCTCGCCCAACCACATCGAAAACAGCATTACCGAAGACACCACGGCGATCGTCGCCACCCACGTGTTCGGCAATCCTTGCGACGTGCAAGCCATCGAGCAAATAGCCCGCAAGCACAAGCTCAAGGTCGTCTATGACGGCGCACACGCATTCGCCGTGCGTCACGCAGGCCAGTCGGTGCTCAATCACGGCGACATCAGCACCTTGAGCTTCCATGCCACCAAGCTGTTTCACACCATTGAAGGTGGCGCGATCATCACCAACGATGACGAGCTGGCCAGACAAGCCCATCTGATGTGCAACTTCGGCATTTCCGGCGTCGACCGGATCGATGGCCTCGGCATAAACGCCAAGCTCAATGAGTTCTCCGCCGCCATGGGGCTGTGCATTCTCGACAACATCGGCAATATTCTCGAAGCGCGCGCAGAGATAGCCGACCACTACACTTCGTCGCTGCAAGATTATCTGGATCTGCAGACACCCCAGGCCGATAGCCAGCTGAATCACAGCTATTACCCCGTGGCCCTACGCGACGAGCAACAATTGCTGGGCGTGCGCACGGCACTCAACCAGCACAAGATCAACCCTCGCCGCTACTTCTACCCTTCACTGGATACCCTTGAATACCTGCAGCCGCAACCCGGCCAGCCAGTCTCCAGAGCGTTGAGCGAGCGAGTGCTGTGCCTGCCGATCTATCCCGGTCTGCTGAGAAGCGAGCAGGACCTGGTCATCCGCACCCTGATCGAAGCCTGCAGCGAGACTGACTACCGGGCTTGCACCGTTGCACGGGTCTGCTGACGATCATGCCAGGCAAACATTCCCTCATTCGTAACACCCTCCTGAATTACGGCGGGCAGGCTTACGTGCTGCTGGTCGGGATTCTGATCATGCCGTTCTATCTGGGCCACCTGGGTGCAGAAGCGTACGGCCTGATCGGTTTTTTCACCCTGCTGCAGGCCTGGCTGCAATTGCTGGATGCCGGCCTGTCGCCCAGCCTGGTGCGTGCGGTGGCGCATGCGCGAGACACTCCAGCACGTAAACAACACCTGTGCCGTCTGCTGCGCTCGTTCGAACTGATCTTTCTGCCGTTGGCAATGTTCAGCGCCCTGCTTGTCGGTGTCCTCAGCCCCTGGATCGCCGCGCACTGGCTGAACGCAAACACGCTACAACCCGACACGCTGACCCATTGCATCACCTTGATGGGCATCATCATTGCCCTGCGCCTGTGTTCGACGCTGTACAAAAGCGCGATTCAGGGTCTTGAACAACATGCCTGGCTCAACGCCGCCAATGTGTCGATCGCGACGTTGCGCTACTTCGGTGGCCTGGTGCTGGTCAGTCAGTTTTCCCGGGACCCACGGGACTTCTTTGAATTTCAACTGGCGGTGGGGCTGATCGAAACCCTGCTGTTTGCCGGCAAGGCACGTGGGCAAATGCCTGCGCCGCATTGGCTGACCGGTCTGGACTGGCCATTGATCAAGCCGATCCTGCCGTTCGCCGCCAGCCTGTCGCTGAGTGCTGTGCTGTGGATCGTGCTGACTCAGGTGGACAAGGCTCTTTTGTCGAATCTGCTGCCGCTGGACCAGTACGGCTATTTCTCATTGGTGGCGTTGATCACTACCGGCATCGTGATGCTGACCAACCCGCTGGTCCAGACGCTGCTGCCGCGCCTGACCGTGTTGATGGCCGAAGGGCGACGCGACGATATGCACGCCCTGTTTCTGGCCGCCAATCGCCTCGCCTGTACCTTTTTATTCCCGCTGGCTGCGGTCATTGCCCTGTATGCAGAGCCGTTGATCCTCGCCTGGACCGGCGATCCGGTTGCCGCGCGCTGGAGTCGCCCGGTGCTGGGCTGGTACGCGCTGGGCAGCGCCATCATGGCCGCCAGTGCCTTTCAGTTCTATCTGCAATACGCCTATGGCCGGATGCATTTGCACCTGTGGTACAGCCTGATTTCGACGCTGGTCAGCGTGCCGGTGATGGTTCTGGCGATCCATTACCAGGGCGTGTACGGCGCGGCGTTGGCGTGGTTTTTTCTGCGGGCGACGTCCTTCGCGATATGGCCAGTCATCGTGCATCGACACCTGGCCCCCGGTCTTCATCGCCAGTGGTTGAGCGACATTCTGCGGATCAGCGCGATGAGCGCTGCAGGCCTGGTGGTCAGCGTCCCCGTCTTCAATCTGATTGCCGGTGAAAGCCGAATCAGCGTGCTTCTGGCACTCGCGCTCAGCGGGCTTGTCACCCTGACACTGGTGGCGACGAGTCACCGGCCGCTGGCATCGAAACTCTATGTTCTGTTCAGTAAACCGAGTACTTGAGCCATGGACGACACTGTAAAGAATACCGACGAAACCTGCCTGGCGCCGCCGCTGCTGAGCATCGTATGCCCCGCCTACAATCAAGAGGGCTTCATCGCTCAGACGCTGGACGGGCTTTTGGCACAGCAGACCGATTTCAGGTACGAAATCCTGATCAACGACGACGCCTCCACCGACGGCACCGCGCGCATCATTGCGCACTACGCCGAGCGGTATCCGACGATCATTCGGGCCTTCTATCAACAGGTCAATCAGTACAGTCAGGGCAGCGCGTGCGTCCCGGGCCTGTTTGGCGAAGCACGCGGTCGCTACATCGCCTACTGCGAAGCCGATGACTACTGGACCGATCCGCAAAAACTGCAGCTGCAAGTGGACTTTCTCGAAGCTCATCCGGATTACGTCATCACTTATCACGATGCGTTCGTCTTCGATGAGCACGGGCAGTATGGCGTGCAGTTGCAAGGTCATCTGCGCGCCGATGCCTCGGCGCTGGAGTTGCAAAAAGCGAGACGCCTCTCGACCCTGACTGTCTGTTTTCGCAATGTGTTCAGCCAGATGCCGCCCGAATTGAGCCTGTGCAGCGCGCCGTTGAACGATATGTGCTGGTGGTCGTTGCTGGGGGCCTACGGCAAGGGCAAGTTCATGGCCGGGATCAAGCCGGCCGCCTATCGCATGCACCCTGGCGGGGTGTTCTCGATGCGCAGTGACAAACGCAAGTTGCACATGAACCTGCAGACCTGCTCAAGCCTGGCCAACTATTACAACCGCCTGGGCAATCAGCCGCTGTACCAGTATTTCCTGATGCAGACGGTGTGCCTGTCGCTGGCCGCACTCGCCCCCCGCCACAAGCTGCAGACGGTGTGGAAGGTGGCAGGCAACGTGATCGGCAATCTGCGCAGGCGCCTGTTGCCGGACACTGGCAACGCTCATGTTCAGTAGTGTGCTGGTGTTGTGCGTCGGCAACGTTTGCCGCAGCCCGATGGCGGTCGCGATGCTGCATGAACGCCTGAAGGCCACTCAGGTGCGTATCCAGTCGGCAGGCATCGCCGCGCTATCGGGTTCGTCGATCGACCCGACGGCACATGCGGTGCTGCAGTCGCACCGGGTGCAGCCTCGGCGGCATGCCGCTCGCCAGGTGAATCGCGAGCTGCTGCGCGAGGCCGACCTGATCCTGCTGATGGAGCAGGCGCATTTTTCCAACGTCCTCGAACTGGCCCCCGAAGTGCGCGGCAAAGCGTTTCTGATCGGTAAATGGCAGGACCCGCTCGACATCACCGACCCTTACCGGCGGCCCGCGTCAGCCTTCGAACAGACCTACGCGCAGCTCTCACGCTGCATCGACGACTGGCTTCCCCATTTTCAGTCAGGAGCAACAGGATAAATGACCGTCATGAACCATCCTTCCCTGAATTTCCAAGCGGACTCCCGGATTGATCTGGCAACGGTCCTGCGGATGCTGTTCGATCACAAGACCCTGATCCTGTGGACCGTCGGCCTGTTTTTTCTGCTCGGCCTGGGCTACGCCATTCTGGCCACGCCGGTGTATCAGGCCACCGCCATGATTCAGATAGAACCCCGAAAAATCGGCATCGAGGGTACGCCGGAAGTCAGTGCCAAGCCACTCTCGGTGTCGCAGGCGACCACCGAGATCGAGTTGATCAAGTCCCGCGCGCTGCTGGGCAAGGTCGTCGACGATCTGAAGCTCAATAGGCTCCAGACACCTGATTTGTTTCCTGTGATCGGTCCTTATCTGTATCGCACCTTCAAGCCCGCACGCGACGGTGAACTGGCGCAGCCTTTATTCGGCCTGACCCAATATGCGTGGGGCGGCGAAAAAATAGAGGTGTTCCAACTGGAAGTGCCAGAGCACCTGCTGGGTGAAAAACTCACCCTGACCGCAGGCAAACCCGGCCAGTTCTCGCTCTACGATAGCAAACACAATCTGCTGCTCGGCGGGGCGATCAATCGCGTGGTCGAAGGCCACGGAATCAAGATTCAGGTCGCTACGTTGCAGGCCCGGCCCGGTACCGATTTCACTGTCTCCAGACAGCGCACACTCAGCACCGCGCTGATCTATCAGAACCGCCTGAAGATCGCCGAGGCCGGCAGGGATTCGGGGATCATCTACCTGTCGATCGAGGACCAGGATGCGCAACGGGCCAACCGGATTCTTGATGAAGTCAGCCATCTGTATGTACGCCAGAACGTCGAGCGCAGTTCTGCCGAAGCCGCCCAGCGACTGCAGTTTTTGCGCTCGCAGTTACCCGCCGTACGCAAGCAGCTCGAAGAATCGGAAACCGCACTGAATACCTTCCAGACCAGCGCCCGGTCGGTGGACCTGAGTATCGAAACCAAGGGGGTGCTTGACCAGGTAGTCAGTCTCGACTCAATGCTATCGGAACTGAAACTCAAACGCGTCGAACTGGAACGGCTGTATACCCGCGAGCACCCGACCTATCGCAGCCTGATGAGCCAGATGAACCAGCTGGAACAACAGCGCCAGGGCCTGCTGAAAAAAATCGACGCGCTGCCCATGACCCAGCAGGAGTTGTTGCGCCTGACCCGTGATATGCAGGTCATCAGCCAGACCTACACACTGATGCTCAACAAAAGCCAGGAGCAGGACATTCTGCGCGCCGGCAACATCGGCAACGTACGGGTCATCGATAACGCCGACACCAATGTCGAAAGACCCGTCAAACCGATGAAAACACTGATCGTGCTGATTGCCACGCTGCTCGGCGCGCTGGTCGCGATGACCATGGTTTTCGTGCGCCAGGCGTTCTATCGCGGCATCGAAAGCGCCGAGAGCATTGAAAATCTGGGCATGCCGGTCTACGCGTCGCTGCCGCACTCGCGCCAACAGGAGCATCTGGACAAGCGCGACCATGCCGGCCAGGAGTCGAAGTTGCTGAGCATTGCCGCGCCCGCCGAGCTGGCGATCGAGTCATTGCGCAGCCTGCGCACAAGCCTGCACTTCGCCATGCTTGAAGCGCGCAACAACGTGCTGATGATCTCCAGCCCGACACCGGGTGCCGGCAAGTCTTTTGTGTCGAGCAATCTGGCGACCATCATTGCCCAGACCGGCAAACGGGTCCTGCTGATCGATGCCGACATGCGCAAAGGCTACCTGCATCGCCTCTTCGGTCTGCAACCCAAACACGGGCTGTCCGACACACTGGCGGCGCGTCTGCGCTGTACCGAGGTCATCAACAGCACCCGTGTCCGGCATCTGGATTTCATCTCCTGTGGTTTCGCCGCGCCCAACCCCTCGGAGCTGCTGATGCATGACAACTTCCACAAGATGCTTGCCGAACTGTCGCCGCTGTATGACCTGATTCTGATCGACACACCGCCCATCCTGGCCGTGACCGATGCGACGCTGGTGGGCCGTCAGGCGGGCACTTGCCTGCTGGTGGCGCGCTTTGGCATGACCACCGTCCAGGAAATCGAAGCCAGCAAACGCCGTCTGGGTCAGAACGGAATTCTGATCAAGGGCGCCATTTTCAACGCGGTGGTGCGCAAGGCCACGACCTCCGACTACGACTGCGCCGCCTACGGCTACAACTACCACCCCGCGCCCCGATAGCCGGGGCGCTGCTTGCCGCTGACCGAGCTGTTTCATTTAAAAGGAATTAACCATGTCCCACTCCGACCAGGATGTCCGCTGGTACCTGATCCAGACCAAACCACGGCAGGAAGCCCGCGCCGAAGAACATTTGCGGCGTCAGCAGTTCGAGTGCTATCGACCGTTACAGGTCGATGCAAAAAAACCCGGCACCAGGGTTCAGGCCGGCGAGGCCTTGTTCCCCGGTTATCTGTTCATTCACATGGATCAGGTGCAGGACAACTGGTACCCGATTCGCTCCACCCGCGGCGTCTCGCGCATCGTGACTTTCGGTGGTCATCCGGTCCCGGTTCGGGATCATCTGATCGAGCAGATCCGCCAACGACTCGCCACACCCGCGCCGAAAACACAGTTTACCCAGGGGGACGCGGTGCTGATCACCCATGCCAGCTGGGGTGAAGTCGAGGCCATCTTTCTGAGTGAAGATGGCGCGCAGCGCGCGGTGATCCTGCTCAATATGCTGCAACGTCAGCAAAAAGTGGTGTTGCCGATCAGCAGCCTGTCGCGAATCGAGGCGAGCGCCTAGCGCTCGAACCCGCCGCAACCTGCCGCACGACGTGTACTGAAAGCATGCGTCGCACGCCTGTTTCACCAGCCTCGGAATCGCACCATGCCGCGTCAGACCACCCTGGTGACGCTCACCTATGGTGACCGTTTCAGCTATTTGCACACCCTGATCAGCCGCTCGCTGGAAAGCCCGCTGATTGGCCGCGTGATCGTTGTCAGCAATGCTTCCACCGCGCCACTGCAAGCGCTGTGCGATGAGTGGCCCGATCGGGTTCAGGTGATCTGGCTGCCGCACAACACCGGCTCGGCCAATGGCTACTCGGTGGGCATTAACGCCGCGCTGCAAACCGGAGACGACTGCATCTGGCTGATGGACGACGATAACGCACCGACCGCGCATGCCATCGAGGCATTGCATCGATCCTTGCGTGAACGGCAACTCATCGACGGCCAGGACAACTGCGCGGTGCTCGGCTTTCGCCCCACGCATCAAGCCGACATCGCCGCAGGTGTGCCGCTGCAATATGCGATCCAGCGGCGCTCAAGCTTCTTCGGCTTTCACATCGCACAGTTGCCGTACAAGATCTGGCGACGCCTGCCGTGGGGAAAGCCCGATGCCACCCGGCTGATGCCGGAACACGTGCAACTGCCTTTTGCCACTTACGGCGGGCTGCTTGCCCATCGCAGCCTTTACCAAAAGATCGGCCTGCCGCTGGATGCTCTCAAGCTGTACAGCGATGACAGCGAATACACCTGGCGCATCACCGACGGTGGCGGAAAGCTGTTTCTGGTGCCCGATGCGCGGCTGGACGATCTGGAAGACTCCTGGAACATCAAGGCACGTACCCGCAATGTCTATGAAAGCTACCTGCTGGGCGGATCGGATCTGCGCGCCTACTACGCAGCGCGCAATCAGGCCTGGTTCGACAAACATGTCTGGGCGGCCTCCCCAATCAGCTATCGGCTCAATCGCTGGGTTTTTCTCTGCCTGCTGAACCTGTATGCCTGGCGCTGTGGCGCAGTGCAGCGTCTGGACCTGCTCAACGACGCCATTCGCGAGGGCGAAGCCGGCAGGCTGGGCCTGAACAGGGCCTACCCGCTATGAAAATCCTTTTCATCAACAGCCTCTACGCGCCCGATATCGGCGGCGGCGCAGAAATCATTCTGCAACGTACCGTCGAGGGCTTGCAGCAGCGCGGGCACAGCGTCGCGGTATTGGCCACCACTGACCGACCTGGCTTGCAACTGGCGGAGGTCAACCGGGTCAAGGTCTATCGAGCCGGCCTGCTTAACCGTTACTGGCACTTCATCGCCCAGCGTCCGGGCCGTCTGGCGCGCTTTGCCTGGCACTGGCGCGATCGCTACAACGCAGGCATGCGTGAGTACGTGGAGCGCGTGATGGAGCTGGAGCAGCCGGAACTGGTGGTGTGCCATAACCTGACGGGCTGGTCGGTCTCGGCATGGGACCAGATCACCCAGGCCAATTGCCCGATCGTGCAGGTGCTGCACGACTTTTACTTGCTGTGCCCGGCAAGCACGATGTTCAGAAAGGGCAAAAGCTGTCAGCGCCGCTGCACGACGTGCACACGGTTGCGCAGTCAGCATGCACACCAGTCGAAACAGGTCAGCGCGGTGGTCGGTGTCAGCCGCTTCATGCTCGACACGCTGCGGGAGCAGGATTATTTCAAGCATGCCAGAGGCTATGTGGTGCATAACGCCAGCCCGTTTACGCCAGCGCTTCGCGAGCAGCCCAAGGCACTTGTCAATGACGCACCGTTGCGTTTCGGTTACCTGGGCACCCTGTCGACCAACAAGGGGCTGGAGTGGCTGATCGAGCAGTTCCAGCGCCTGCCGTTCAAAGCCACCCTGCAGATTGCCGGGCGCGGACAGTCGACTGACGAAAAGCGCTTCAAAGCCATGGTCACGTCCCCCGACATCAGTTTCGTCGGTTTTCAGAGACCCGAGAACTTCTATCGCCAGATCGATGTGGCGATTGTGCCTTCCCTGTGGAATGAGCCGTTCGGCATGGTCGCGGTCGAGGCATGCGCGCACTCGCTGCCGGTCATCGCCAGCCGCATGGGCGGGCTCACGGAAATCATTCAGGAACCGCTCAATGGCTTGCTGTGCAGCCCCGATGATCCTGACTCACTGGGGCTGGCGATGCTCAGGCTGCATCAGCAGCCCGAACTGCTGGCACGCCTTGGCAGCCAGGCACGCAGCAGCGTCGCGTCGTTGATGAATCTGGACCTGATGCTGGACCAGTACGAAAGCATTTTTGCCCAGACCTTGCAGGACCGCAGCACGTAGCACAGCGAACGGGCGCAATCGCCCCCTTTGACGACATCACGGACACGGTGTGGCACCCATCAGCTCACCTTCATCAGCAGGATGCTCAAGATGATTTTCATCAATGCACGGTTTCTTACCCAGGACATCAGTGGTGTACAGCGCTACGCAGAGCAGATGTGCCGAGCGCTGAAGCGACTGCGCGACGATCTGCTATTCGTTACCCCGCACAACATCAGACGGCATGACTGCGCCAGCGCATTGGAGGCGCACTGCATCGGGCGCTCCACCGGGCATGCGTGGGAGCAGATCGACCTGCCGCTGTACCTGAAACGTCGGGGCAGTCCGCTGCTGATCTCGATCAGCAACACCGGGCCCATGCTGTATGGCAACCAGATTGCGACTCACCACGACATCAACTATGTGCGCTACCCGCAAAGTTACACCCGGCTGTTCCGGCTGGCCTATCGGACCATCACCCCGATCCTGCTGTCGCGCGCCAAAACGCTGATCACCGGCAGCCACTTCTCGCGCAAAGAAATATCCTCGTTCTATGGCTACGCAGAAGACAAGGTGCTCGTCGTACCGGCTGCGGTCAGCGACGATTTCATACCGGGGTCGACCGCTGTAGGTCAGCCGAACTACCTGCTGGCCGTGTCCTCACCGGCCGTGCACAAGAATTTCAGGCGGATGATTCAGGCCTTTCTCAGCCTGCGTGGCCACACGGATCTGCAACTGCACATTGTCGGCGCAGCCAGCGCGCTGTTCGCCGACCCGAACCTGCAGCACCTCGCCTGCCGTGACCCGCGCATCCGTTTTCTGGGTCGTCTCAGTGATGCCGAATTGATCGAGCAATATCAGGGCGCGACCGCGTTCGTGTTCCCTTCGCTTTACGAGGGCTTCGGCATCCCGCCGCTCGAAGCCCAGGCCTGCGGCTGCCCGGTGCTGGCGGCCAATGCCGCATCGATCCCCGAGGTTCTGCAAGGCAGTGCTCTGTATTTCGACCCGCTGGACGTCAGCCACATGGCCGCAGCCATGCAGCGCATTCTGCTGGATGCGCCCTTGCGTAACGCCCTGCGTGTACAAGGCCTGCAAAACGTGCAGCGCTTTTCCTGGGAGCTTTCCGCGCAACGCCTTTCCCAGCGCATCGACACGTTGCTGGCGTCCGACCCCGCGCAGCAAAGCAGACTGGACGTCACCGCCGAATCGTCCACCGGCAAACCCTGACTCCACAACAGCAACGCCAGGATGCGCGCCGTCGCGTCCGCAGTAGCGCGGGCCATTACAGCAAGGAACGCCCATGAAAATCGCTATCGTCCACGACTGGCTGGTGAGTTACGCCGGTGCCGAGCGCGTGCTTGCATCACTGATCAACGTCTGGCCCGCTGCGGACCTGTTTGCCGTCATCGACTTCCTCAGCGATCAGGACCGCGCGCACCTGCACGGCAAGGCCGCCAGAACGACGTTCATCCAGAAGCTGCCCGGCGCCCGCAAACACTATGCGCGCTACCTGCCGCTGATGCCGCTGGCCATCGAGCAACTGGATCTGTCCGGTTATGACCTGATCATCAGCAGCAGCCACGCAGTGGCCAAGGGCGTGCTGTGCGGCCCGGACCAATTGCACATCAGTTATGTGCACTCGCCGATCCGCTATGCCTGGGACTTGCAGCACCAGTACCTTCAGGAGTCAGGGATGAACAAGGGCATCAAGGGTGGTCTGGCACGTCTGATCCTGCATTACATTCGCCTGTGGGACCAGCGCACGTCGACCGGTGTGGATGCCTTCATCGCCAATTCCGGGTTTATCGGTGCGCGCATCAGCAAGGCCTATCGACGCGACTCCACCGTCATCTACCCGCCCGTGGACACGCTCGGCTTCACTGCCCAAGGCGCGCGCGGGGACTTCTACTTCTGCGCCTCACGGATGGTGCCTTACAAACGCATGCCGATGATCGTCGAAGCCTTCGCCGCGATGCCTGACAAGCGCCTGATCATGATCGGCGACGGACCGGACCTGGCCAAGGCGCAGGCCATTGCCAGCCAGGTGAGCAACGTGACGCTGCTGGGTTTTCAGCCAGGTAACGTGCTGCTCGAGCACATGCGCAGCGCCAAAGCGTTTGTCTTTGCCGCCGAGGAGGACTTCGGCATCAGCCCGGTCGAGGCCCAGGCCTGCGGCACGCCGGTCATCGCCTTCGCCAAGGGCGGCGTCATGGAGACCGTGCACGGCCTGGATCACCCGCAACCGACCGGCGTGTTCTACCGACAGCAAACGGTCGCATCACTGATCGCCGCCATCGGCGAATTCGAAGCGGCGCAATCACGCATCTCTCCCGAGGCCTGCCGGGCCAATGCCGAGCGGTTTTCGGTCGCGCGCTTCGAGCAGGAGATCAAGGCCTTCGTCGAGGACCGTCTGACCGTCTCAAGCGGGATCCATCTGGCGCGCCTGCCTCAGTCGCCATGGGTCGCCCAGGCATCGCCTGGCCTGGGCAGCGAACTGCCGGGCCGTGTTGTCTCCCTGAAAACCGTCTGAGCGAGCCCTTCCCATGCGTACTTCAGTCCGCGGCATTCTGCGTGCCCACCAGTCAGCGCTTTCACTCGCCCATCGCTTGCTGGACCTGACCGTCATCGTGCTGATCGGTTACTGGCAAACCGGGCTGACGGTCACCGACAGCACAGAGGCCTGGTCGCACATTTTCCTCGCGGTGCTGGTCTTTCACTGGGTCAGCGAGTATCACCAGTTGTATGGCTCATGGCGCGGCGAGCGCATTCTGCGCGAGCTGACCAAAGTCTTCAGTTACTGGGCGATGACCTTCATCACCCTGCTGTCGCTGAACAGCCTGCTGCTCAACCAGACGCAATTGCCCGATAACGGCCAGATGAGCTGGTTTGCGCTGGCACTCGCCGTGCTGTGCGGCTACCGGCTGCTGATTCGTCTAGCCCTGCACACGTTGCGTCGGCGTGGCTTCAACACGCGTCGGGTGGCGATCGTCGGCACCGGGCAGGTCGGCGAGCGGCTGGCCCGGTCCATCGCCCTGGCGCCCTGGATGGGCCTGATCCTGCTGGGCTTTTACGACACGCACCCGCAGCAGATGAATCTGCAGGCGCACAAGCGCCGCCCGCCAGTATTGGGTGATCTGCAGCAGTTGATCGACGATGCCCGCGCAGGCCGGATCGACAAGGTGTACATCACCCTCGCCTTCAGCGCCGAACCGCAACTGCGCGAGTTGATTACCGGCCTGAGCGACACCACCGCCTCGGTGTACCTGATTCCGGATGTGTTCATGTTCGACCTGCTGCATGCGCGCAGTGAAAGCATCAACGGCCTGGCCAGCATCAGCATTTTCGACTCGCCCATGGACGGTGCCTGGAGCCTGGCCAAACGTGCCGAAGACATCGTGCTGTCGAGCCTGATTCTGTTGCTGATCGCTGTGCCGCTGCTGACCATCGCGGCAGCCATCAAGCTCACCTCGACCGGCCCGGTGCTGTTCCGCCAGCGCCGCTACGGGCTGGACGGCCGCTCGATCATGGTCTGGAAATTTCGCAGCATGCGCGTCCAGGAGAACACCGACGGGGTGCTTCAGGCGACGCGCAACGACGCGCGGGTAACGCCGCTGGGCCGTTTTTTGCGACGCACGTCGCTGGATGAACTGCCGCAGTTCTTCAATGTGCTGCACGGCGACATGTCCATCGTCGGCCCTCGCCCCCATGCCATTGCCCACAACGAGCAGTACCGCGGGCAGGTCAGCGGCTACATGTTGCGCTACAAGGTCAAGCCCGGCATCACCGGCTGGGCGCAGATCAACGGCTGGCGCGGCGAAACCGACACGCTGGACAAGATGCGCATGCGCGTCGAATTCGACCTGGACTACATCGAGCACTGGTCGATCTGGCTGGACCTGAAAATCATTCTGCTGACGCTGCTCAAGGGGTTCGTCAACAAGAACGCCTTCTGATGCCGGCGCTGCCCCGAGCACACACCCAACACCCTCGGTACGCAACACGAACGGAGCAATCCCATGAAAGGAAAAACGTCATGAATCGAAGCGTTACTGCGTTACTGCTGGTCAGTCTGGCGCTGCAAGGCTGTGCATTCGCGCCGGGGCAACATATGACGCCGGATGACGTCACCCTCGACAAACCTGACGAGCCCCGGGCACAGTTGATCGAGGTGACCCCGAAAACCCTGCAGCAACAGCAACTGCGCGCCACCGCAGAGGCCAAGGCCCTGCCGCAGGCGCTGCTGGACTACAGAACTCCGGAATACGTGATCGGTGCTGGCGATACCTTGCTGGTCACCGTGTTCGAACACCCCGAACTGACCGCGCCGGGCTCACAGGACCAACTGGATGCCAACACCCGGGAAGTGCTCAACGACGGCACGCTCTACTTCCCCTATGTAGGCAGAATCCGCGCGAGTGGCAGAACGGTCAGCGAGGTTCGTGAGCAGTTGCGCATGGGCCTGGCGCCGCAATACACCGAGGTCAAGGTCGACGTCAAAGTGCTGCGCTACAACAGCCAGCGAATACTGTTGTCCGGTTCTTTCAAGGTCCCAGGCCCGCAACCGATTACCAATATTCCGTTGAGCCTGGTGCAGGCGGTGAGTGTCGCCGGCGTCGACCTGACCGACGCCAACCTGGCCGGGCTGACCCTGCGCCGGGAGGGCAAGGATTACCTGATCGACATCGACTCGCTGAACCGCCGGGACTCACAACTGAGCCGGATCTTCCTCAAGGACGGCGATTACCTGCACCTGAACAGCAACTCGCGAAACAAGATCTACGTGCTGGGCGAGGTCCGTAACCCTCAGGTGATCTCGTTCGGCACCACCCGCCTGACCCTGCTCGAAGCGCTGGGAAACTCCGGCGGCCTCAGCCCGGACAGCGCAGACGGCGATGCGGTGTACGTCATACGCGGTGCGGAAAACTTTGCCCAGGCGCCTTCCACCGTCTACCACCTCAATGCGAAAAAGCCCACTGCCTACCTGCTGGCGGGGCAGTTCGAGCTCAAGGCGCAGGATGTGGTGTTCGTCGGCCCTGCCGATATCACCCGCTGGAGCCGCTTCATCAGCCAGTTGCTCGGCTCGGCCAGTGTGATACAGACCGGTGCGGCCTTTCGCAACTGACCCGGACGGCCGTTCACCCATCTCCCTGCACGCGGTTGTGCAGGGATTTTTTTGCCTGTCACACCGCGTCAGACTGTTGCCAGAGCAACAGCTGTTCGACAGTTGACGGCTTTTGCATCAGCGCGGCGAACTCTCTCCCCCTGCATGCAATACACGCAGACCCAATAGCTGCGGGCCATAGCCAGCCACACAAAGAGGCTGGCACATAAGCTGCTTTGCAGGTTTACGCTTATCGCAAGGACATCCCACATGCGCGTCGTTTCACTTTCAGGCAGCCCCTCCCCAAAATCCCGTTCCGGCGTTGTGCTGGCCCACGCCAGCCGCTGGCTGCAGAGCCACGGCGTTGAAGTCACCACATTGCGCATACGCGACTTCAATGCAGAGGACCTGCTTTTCGCCCGTTTCGACAGCCCGCAGGTGCTGGAATTGATCGAAGCGGTCAGCCAGGCCGATGGCCTGCTGATCGGTACGCCGGTGTACAAGGCGTCATTTTCCGGCGCACTGAAAACCCTGCTCGACGTGCTGCCCGAGCGCGCGCTGCATGGCAAAGTGGTCTTGCCGCTGGCCACCGGCGGCAGTATCGCGCACATGCTGGCCGTGGATTACGCGCTCAAACCGGTGCTGTCGGCGCTCAAGTCGCAGGAAGTGCTGCACGGCATCTTCGCCATCGATACCCAGGTCAGCTACGACGACAACGAACAAGGCGGTACGCTGGACGAAGTTCTCACCGAGCGCCTGCATGAAGGGCTGGAACATTTCCACCACGGCCTGCAACGCCGCTTGCAGGCGCGTCACAAGCAGGCTGGCGGGCATTTGCAACTGGCGTTGTAGATCCGCGGAATAGCCTCGGCATCAATGCTCGATAAACAGCGGATACAACGAGGCCACCAACAGCGCTGCCATCACGCCGTTGAAAATACGTAACCCGAGCGGATCACGCAGAACGTTGCGCAGCAAACTGCCAAAGCCTGCCCAGACGCCCACGCTGGGCAGGTTGATCAGCGCAAACACTGCCGAAATCACCAGTACATTGTAGAAGTAGCCCTGCATGGGGGTGTAGGTGCTGATCGCGCCGATCGCCATGATCCAGGCCTTGGGATTGACCCATTGAAAGAGCGCGGCGCTCATGAAACTCAGCGGCTTGCCCTGGCTGTCGACCTTATCGGACGCGGGCCCCGACGTGGCGATTTTCCAGGCCAGGTACAGAAGGTAGGCAGCGCCCACGTAGCGCAGGATGGTGTAGAGAACCGGCCAGGCCTTGAACACACTGCCCAGACCGAAGCCGACGGCCAGCACCAGAACGAAAAAACCGACACTGATACCCAGCATGTGCGGCAGGGTGCGACTGAAACCGAAATTCACGCCCGAGGCCAGCAGCATCATGTTGTTGGGGCCGGGAGTAATGGAGGTGACGAACGCGAAGAGCGTGAACGCCAGAAGCAAATCGAAAGAGAGAAACATGCTGCCTGTCCGGATCAGTGAGTCAGGTACTCACCCTATCGAAGGCGTTGCAGGAAACACACGGACAGTTAAAGGCCAATTGCAGCAGTACAGTTTTTACGTAAAACCCTTTTCAGGCAGACTGTTAACCTTGTGGCTGCTGCCCCATGACCCCCAGGTCAACGCTGGTTTCGCCTTTTTCATCGAAGTCCCGCGCCTGCTGGAGCTGCGGATCCGCCATCAATTGCGCCTTGCGTGCCTGATACTCATCAAATGACAGGCCGCGACGGTTGAGATCTTCAAGGGCCAGTTGATGGCTTTCTTCAGCACTGAACGCGCGCTGCTCGACAGCGTGGTGAGTGGAGCAGCCGGAAACCAGCGCAACAGTGAATGTCAGGACAAGCGCAAGGGCAAGCATACGGTTCATCAGGGGCCTCCGGTCGGCTTCATTTCAGGAATGAAGCAAGGTTACGCCTGCCCCTGACGCAGCAAAAATCATCCGCCGTGATAGTCGCTATCGACTGTTGCGAGCATTCTCGATCAACACCTCGCGCAACGCCTGAGCCGCCGCTGAAAGCTTGTGATCGGCGAGCATCATCAGCCCGATGCGCCGCTCGATCAGCGGCTCCACCAGCGCTACGCAGCAGGCCCCCAGTTCCTGCATCTGCCCGATGCACAGTGACGGCACCGCGCTGACGCCCAGACCATTGGCAACCATGCGCCCGATGGTCGACAACTGATGACTCTCGAACGCGACCGCCAGCTTGCCGTGGCGCGGCTCGATAGCCTGCTCCAGCAGCAAACGCACCGCCGACGGGCGTTGCAGGGCGATGAAGTCTTCACGCAGCAGTTCTTCCCAGGTGACCTCACACCGCTCGGACAGCGACGACTCCCGTGGCACCACGGCGACGAAGCGATCCATATAGAACGGGGTGAACGACAGGGCACTGTTCGACTCGGGCTCAAAGCCGATACCCAGTTCGACACGGCGATGGCGGACCATTTCCAGCACTTGCTCATTGATCACGTCATGCACCGCCACATTGACGCGCGGGTAGCGCCCGCGAAACACCTTCAAGGCCGCTGGCAGCAGGTTGCCGGCAAACGACGGCATGGCGGCCACCGATACCCGGCCCGTTTGCAGGGTAAAACGCTGACGCAGCAGTTCTTCGGTGTTGTCCCAGTCGGCCAGCAACTGGCGCGCCAGCGGCAACAGGGTTTCGCCTTCGGGCGTCAGACCGACGTTGCGCGTGGTGCGCGTCAACAGCTGCCCGCCAAGGTCCTCCTCGAGGCTCTTGATCGTCAGGCTCAAGGCCGGCTGCGACACGTTGAGTCGCTCGCCGGCCTGAGCGAAGCTCAGGTACTGCGCGACGGCCAGAAAAGCGCGAAGCTGCTTGACGTTCATATATTTGCTTTTCTTATGAATTGATCAGAAAAACAAAATTAACAAATCAGTCCTGCCGAGAGAAGATGCAGATCACCCGATCCTCCGGCAGTGCGACTGTCGGTCAACAACTACAAAAGGCGGATCATCATGGCTGGACTCGATAAACGAGTAGCGACCTACGAAGAAGCTCTTGCCGGGCTGACCGACGACATGACGGTACTCTGCGGCGGCTTCGGCCTGTGCGGCATTCCGGAAAACCTGATCGCGCAGATCAAGCGCATGGGCATCAAGGGCCTGACCGTGGTTTCCAACAACTGCGGCGTTGACGGCTTCGGACTCGGCATCCTGCTGGAAGACCGGCAGATCCGCAAAATGATTTCGTCCTACGTCGGCGAGAATGCCTTGTTCGAAAAACAGCTGCTCAGCGGCGAGCTGGAAGTCGAACTCACGCCACAAGGCACCCTGGCGGAAAAACTGCGTGCCGGTGGCGCGGGCATTCCGGCGTTCTATACCGCAACCGGTTACGGAACGCCGGTCGCCGAAGGCAAGGAAACCCGCCAGTTCAACGGCCGCAACGTGATTCTGGAAGAGGCCATTACCGGTGACTTCGCCCTGATCAAGGGCTGGAAAGCCGACCACTTCGGCAACGTTATCTATCGTCATACCGCACAGAACTTCAACCCGGTGGTGGCCACCGCCGGACGGATCACCGTGGTCGAGGTCGAGGAAATCGTCGAGCCCGGCGTGCTGCTGCCGACCCAGATCCACACCCCCGGCATCTACGTCGACCGGGTCATTCAGGGCACTTTCGAAAAACGCATCGAACAGCGCACCGTCAGAAAATCCTGATAGCGCAGCCTTGGCCGTACAACAATAAAGAGGCTTCAGACGATGGCACTTTCCCGCGAACAAATGGCTCAACGTGTCGCCCGTGAACTCAAGGACGGCTATTACGTGAACCTTGGCATCGGTATTCCGACCCTGGTGGCCAACTACGTGCCCGATGACATCGACGTCATGCTCCAGTCGGAAAACGGCCTGCTGGGCATGGGCGCCTTCCCCACCGAAGACACCATCGACGCGGACATGATCAATGCCGGCAAGCAGACGGTCACCGCGCGCATCGGCGCTTCCATTTTCTCGTCGGCCGAATCCTTCGCCATGATCCGCGGCGGCCATGTCGACCTGACTGTGCTCGGCGCTTTCGAGGTGGATATCGAGGGCAACATTGCTTCGTGGATGATCCCCGGCAAGTTGGTCAAGGGCATGGGTGGCGCGATGGACCTGGTGGCGGGTGCCGACAACATCATCGTCACCATGACCCACGCGTCGAAGGACGGCGAATCCAAACTGCTCACCCGTTGCAGCCTGCCATTGACCGGCGCAGGCTGCATCCGCAAGGTGCTGACTGATCTGGCCTACCTCGAAATCGAAAACGGCGCTTTCATCCTCCGCGAACGCGCACCGGGGGTCAGCGTGGAAGAAATCGTGGCCAAAACCGCAGGCAAGCTGATCGTGCCGGATGACGTGATCGAGATGAGTTTCTGAGTCAGGCGTCTTTGATGCGCCTCTCGTTGCCACACGCCCGTGTGGCCTGCGCAAAGGTATGACGCAGAGCGTCACGAAATGCATGCCAACGCGGAGAATTGGCACGATACTCGTTCCCAAGCTCCGGCCTGGGAACGCCGTTCTGGACGCTCTGCGTCCGCAATAGTCGGCTGCTTAAGTCACTCCCCGATAATAATTACAAAAAGAGGTGCCCCAGATGGCCGCCAACATAGAAGAAAGCCGCTCCGCCCGATTTGCCTTGCGCTGCGCCGCGTGGGCTGAACGCTGGTTTCCTGATTCATGGGTATTTGCCGCATTGGCGGTGGTCATCGTCACGCTGGCGACGCTGGCCATCGGCGCACGCCCGGCCGAGGCTGCCAAGGCGTTCGGTGACGGGTTCTGGAGCCTGATCCCATTCACCATGCAGATGGCCTTCGTGGTCATCGGCGGTTACGTGGTCGCCAGCTCACCGCCTGCGGTACGCCTGATCGACCGCCTGGCCCGGGTGCCACGCAACGGTCGTTCGGCCGTGGCCTGGGTGGCGCTGATTTCCATGCTCGCTTCGCTGCTCAACTGGGGCCTTTCACTGGTGTTCGGCGGCCTGCTGGTACGTGCCCTCGCCCGCCGCACTGACCTGCGCATGGATTACCGCGCAGCCGGCGCCGCCGCCTATCTGGGCCTGGGTGCGGTCTGGGCATTGGGGTTATCGTCTTCGGCCGCGCAATTGCAGGCCAACCCGGCCAGTCTGCCGCCGTCGATCCTGGCGATTACCGGCGTGATCCCGTTCACACAAACCATCTTTCTCTGGCAATCCGGGGTCATGCTCGCCGCGCTGGTGGTCATCTCACTGATCGTTGCCTACGCCACCGCGCCCGGCCCGAACAGCGCCCGCGACGCCAAGGCCTGCGGTGTCGACCCGGCCTTCAACCTGCCGCCACTGCCGCCTCGTACACGGCCTGGGGAATGGCTGGAATACAGCCCGCTGCTGATCATCCTGATGGTGGTGCTGGGCGTTGGCTGGCTGTTCAACGAGTTTTCGAGCAAACCGGCGATCACGGCGATTTCCGGACTCAACACCTACAACTTCCTGTTCATCATGCTCGGTGCTCTGCTGCACTGGCGGCCGCGCAGTTTTCTCGACGCCGTCGCGCGGGCGGTGCCCACCACCACCGGTGTGCTGATTCAATTCCCTCTGTACGGTTCGATCGCAGCGCTGCTGACCACGGTCAAGGGCGGCGATGCGCAAACCCTGGCGCATTACATCTCGACGTTCTTCACCAGCATTGCCTCGCACGACACTTACGCAATTCTGATGGGGGTCTATTCGGCCATATTGGGCTTTTTCATTCCGTCAGGCGGCGGCAAGTGGATCATCGAAGCGCCCTACGTGATGCAAGTCGCCAACGACCTGCAGTATCACCTCGGCTGGGCAGTACAGATCTATAACGCAGCCGAAGCCCTGCCCAACCTGATAAACCCGTTCTACATGCTGCCACTGCTGGGCGTACTGGGTTTGAAGGCGCGTGACCTGATAGGCTTCTCGTTCGTACAGCTGCTGGTCCACACGCCGCTGGTGCTGTTTCTGCTCTGGGCACTGGGCACCACGCTGGCTTATGTGCCACCGGTAATGCCCTGAATGGTTAAGCGTCGAACGCGTAGTCACGTTCGACCCGGCAGATTCGCGTGGTGAACGCCTGATACCAGCGCGAACGTCCCTGCTCGCGGACCTGGGCATGATCGGCCTGCTGTTTCCAGGCCAGAATCGCGGCTTCATCGCGCCAGTAGGACACGGTGATGCCCAGGCCGTCATCACCGCGCGCCGACTCCACGCCCAGAAAGCCGGGCTGTTGTCGGGCCAGGCTGACCATGCGCTGCGCCGCCTCGGCGTACCCCTGATCATCGTCAGGCGTACGCAACGAGGTGAACACCACGGCGAAGTAAGGCGTGGCAAACCGCGTGGCCATCATGCCGGGTTGCTCAGGCAGGCGCGGACGAACGCGGCCACCACAGGAGGCGTCTGACCCTGCAACGCAGCTCGCTCGGGCTGGAACAGTGTGGCGACATAAAACGGGTGCCCCTGCAACTCCATGCAGCGCACTTCGCCCTCGAGACCGCGCCCACTGACTTTCAGGTGCTCGCCGAACAGCGCCGACTCCAGCTCTCGACGCAGGCCGTAGCGGCAGTGATAGCGCTCTTCGATGTCGAGCCTGCCATAGGCTTGGGCAATCAGCGTGTCGGGTTGCAACTGGATCGCTGCCACCGATTCAACCAGCGAGCAACTGAGTGGCTCGATGATCACGTTTGCCGCGTCCGGCGCCGTTTCGCCATGTTCGGCGTCTGCCCAGCCCAACTGGTGGCGGGCGTACTCGAGCAACGCGTGCTGAAAGCCTCCGCACGTCCCCAGAAACGGCACCCGATGCTCGCGAGCGAAGCGAATGGCCGTCAACGCGCCCTGCATGTCCCGATACGGGCTGGCCGGAACGCACCACAGCCCATCGAATTCGGCGAGTTGCGCACCGCTGCCGATCTGCGGCGTTGGCAACCATTCGAAACCGACCGGCACCTGCGCGACCTCCGCGGCTCTCTGCAAGGCCAATGGAATGGCCTGATGCGCAGGGACATCCGCACTGAAGTCGCCTACCAGACCGATCCGTATCCCGTCGCCTGTGTTGTCTGCTTTGCCCATGCCCTGCTCCCTGTTTGATGTCGTACAGCCCGGGCGGACTATAAACAGGCAGCAAAACCAGCAGAATGGGCGTTACAGCAATGCCTCGCGTGCAAGCGTGCACGGTTGCTCATTCAGTCACAGGCGTCAGCACCGGTTGCCCGGCGAAAAACGCCAGCAGGTTATCGTTGACCATCTGCACACTGTCTCTCGAAGCCTCGGGGGACAGGCCTGCCACGTGCGGTGTCAGCACAACATTATCCAGCGTCTTGAGCACGTCCGGCACTGTCGGCTCATCGTCGAACACGTCCAGCGCAGCCCCGGCAATCTGCTCATTCTGCAGTGCACTGACCAACGCCTGGGTATCCACCACGCTGGCGCGGGCAATGTTGACCAGAAACCCGTCAGTGCCCAGCGCCTCAAGCACTCGGGCGTCGATCAGGTGCTGCGTGCCACTGCCACCGGGCGTGGCGATGACCAGAAAATCCGATGCGGCCGCCAGCGCCTGCGCTGTCGCATGCCAGGTGTAATCGCAGTCAGTGCGCGGCTTGCGATTGTGGTAACCGATGGCGATATCGAAGGCGGCTGCCCGCTTGGCAATCGCCAGCCCTACCGCCCCCAGTCCGACGATACCCACGCGCTTGCCAGCCAGCGACGGGCGCACCACCTTGCGCCATTCGCTGCGGCGCACCGAAGCATCGGCCTGCGGAATGTCGCGTACCAAAGACAGCAGCAACGCCAGCGTATGATCGGCCACCGTGGCGGCGTTGACGCCTGCACCATTGGTCACGACGATGCCCCGCGCCTGTGCGGCAGGCAGATCGACCTTCTCGTAACCGGCGCCGCTTACGCAAATGATGCGCAGCTGCGGCAGTGCATCCATTTCCTCGGCGAAAAATCCCAGCGGCCCGCGTGTCACCACTGCGCTGATGCTCGACCCGTGCGTGGCAATCGCCTCGGCGCGCAGTTCGGCCGTCGGGGCGCGAACCAACTGAAAGCCGCTGCTTTCAAGAATCGGCAAATACGTGTCCAGGTTTTCGACCAGCACCAATACCGTTGTCATGCGCGCTCCCGCTCGATCAGCAAAACGTTGACCTTAACGCGACTCGACGCGCTTGTGCAGAGCCGCTGACGCCGGAACTGAAAAAAGCCTTCCCGAACACGCCGAGCATTCATAAAGTGGACGCATTTGCCGGACAGACTAATGCGCAAGCAGACTTGGCAATCAGCAGAGTGCGTTATGGTTGCGTGCAGTGACGCGACCAGTGGCTCTACGGTCTGGCGCGCAGGCTGCTCATAAAAACAGGCTTTCTCAAAAAACAAGGAAACACCCGCCCATGCAAGGATTTCCCACCACCCTGTTGAAAAAGACCCTTTTGGCTGCGGCTGTCATGTCGGGCCTGATGCTGTCGTCAGGCATGGCAGCGGCGGCGGACGCCCCAGGCAAGGTGCTGAGCGAGAAATACGGCCTGCCCTGGCCAGCGGTGATCGCCCATCGCGGTGCTTCGTTCGACGCACCGGAAGAAACCATCCCGGCCTACACCCTGGCGCGCGATCTGGGCGCGGACTACCTGGAAATGGACATCCAGCGAACAAAGGACGGCGTGCTGATAGCGCTGCACGATGACGTGCTGGAACGCACCACCAACATCGCTGACGTGTTCCCGACCCGGGTAAAAGACCCGGTCAGCACGTTCACTCTGGCGGAGCTCAAGCAACTGGATGCCGGCTCGTGGTTCAACAAGGCTTACCCGGACAGGGCTCGCGACAGTTACAACGGGTTGCAGATCCTGACGCTGGATGAGGTCATCGACATCGCCGAGGGCGGCGCCAACAAGCCGGGGCTGTACATCGAGACCAAGGTGCCGAACAAGTTTCCCGGTGTCGAAGCCGACCTGAAGAAACTGCTGGCCAAACGCGGCTGGCTCGAACAGCGCCCTGCGGCAGCGCCCGGCCATGTCAATGTCGCGCACATGCCAGGACGCGTGGTCCTGCAGACGTTCGAGAAGCAAAGCCTGGAACTGCTGCAGAAAGAAATGCCGAAAGTGCCCAAGGTCATGCTGCTGTGGATTGGCGAAGGCTCGATAGAGCCCAAATCCAGCGTCGCGTTCAAGGACTCCGGGGCCAAGGACAAGGCCAGCTATTACGCGACCCAGGAAGTCAAATCACCGCAGGAGTTCGAGCAGTGGATTGACTGGGCCAAGGCCCACGGAGCCATCGGCACCGGCCCTTCGTCGCAACTGGCCAAGGGTGGCGACCAGAGCTATATGGACCTGGTCAAACCTTGGATGAACAACCTGACCCACGAGAAAGGCATGGTGATCCACCCGTACACGGTGGACGACGCAGAGGACTTCAAGCGGATCAGCCATGATGGCGCGGACGGCTTCTTCACCAACCGCACCGCCGAACTGTTGAAGTTCTACGGGCGGCCAGCGAAAGAAAGCATTGAAACGATTCTGAAGCGTAACGGCTACTGATCCAGCGGCTGGCCGCATCCGGCGATGCGGCCAGTCAATCAGAAGTCGATAGTGCCCGACAGCTTGAGGGTACGAGGCTCGCCCTGAGTCAGATAACCGCCATAGGCGGACTCCCAGTAATCCTTGTTCATCAGGTTTTCGACATTGGCGCGCAGGGTCACGTCCTTTTGTGCAACGTTGAAGGTATAGCGTGCGCCCAGGTCGAAGCGGTTCCAGGTCGGGATGCTCAGGTTGTTGGCAGCATCGACATATTGCCCACCGGTGCGCAGCATGCGCGCATTGATGGCCGCGCCTTCGATCCCCGGAATATCCCAATCGGCACCCGCGTTGAACTGGAAGGTCGGCACACCCACGGCCCGATTGCCGTCGTTGCTGCCACCGTCCGTACCGCTCACCTCGGTGTCCATCAGGGTCAGACCTGCCAGCAGACGCAAGCCGCTGACAGGCTGGCCAAAGACGTTCATCTCCACGCCGCGGTTGCGCTGCTGACCGTCACGGACATAACGCGACCCGGTGCCTTCCAGAACCTGGTAGCCGTCAGCCGGTTGCTCGATGCGGTACACGCCCAGGCTCGCGCCGAATGTACCCATGTCCAGCTTGACGCCCGCTTCCACCTGTTTCGAACGCGACGGCGCAAAAACTTCGCCTGGGTTGATGGTGACAGTATTCGGAGCCGTCGGACCTTGCGCCAGACCTTCGATGCGGTTGGCGTAGAACGACACATATTGCCAGGGCTTGAATACCACCCCGTAGACCGGCGTGGTGATCGCTTCGTCGTACAGCGCATTGCGCGGGCCGCTGCCGTATTCATACCCCTGGACACGCAATTGCTGGCGGCGCAGGCCTGCGGTCAGCAGCAGTCGATCATCGAAGAAACCCAATGTGTCGGAGAGCGCGACGCTGCGCATGCGGCTCTTGCCGACAATGCCGGGATCATTCAGATCGCCTGCGGTGAAACTGTCGAGTGCCGGGCGCTCCTGGGAGACAGGGTCGTAAAGGTTGTTGCTGGAGGTGCCGCCGAACAGATACGCACTGCGCTGCTCGGTCCAGATGCCGGAGAGCCCGAAGTTGACCTTGTGGCTGACCGCACCGGTCTGCAGCTTGCCGTTGATGCCGGCCATGGCGGTCTTGTTGTCCTCGTCGTGCGGGATGAAAGACGGTGCGGCCGTGGTGTTGCCTGCGGCATCGTGGACAGTTGGCGAGCCATATACGCCGACCTCGCGGGTGTGCTTCGCGCCCGCTGCGGCGTACAGCGTCCAGTCCTCGTTGAGATCGTACTCGGCACGGCTCATGCCGAAGGTGTCTTCGGTTTCGGTCCAGGTCCAGTTCGGCGCGTAATTGGTATCCGAGTCCGGAGCATGCGGCACGCTGGTCAGAGCGCTGTCGACAAACACCGTGTTGCGGCTCTGGTTGATGCGCTGCTTCTGGTAGGCAAAATCACCGGAAAGACGGAAGTTGTCACCTCGGTAATCAAGCCCCAGCGCGAACAGCTTGCTGCGATGCTCTTCGTCCTCGACACCGGTCTCGCCTTCGCGCTGCGACAGGTTGAGACGCGCGCCGAAGCGATTGCCTTCGCCGAAGCGCTGCCCCAGATCGAGATGCTCGCCGATCCGGCCGTCGTTGCTGATGTCGGTGGTGAAACGACGCGTCGGCGTATCCTGCGCGCGCTTGGGCTGCAGGTTCACGCCGCCGCCAATCCCGGAACCAGTGGGTGTCACGCCGTTGATAAAGGCATTGGGGCCCTTGAACACTTCAACGCGTTCCAGCGCATCGGCCGATATGATCTGGCGCGGCAGTACGCCGTAAAGACCGTTATAGGAAATATCATCGGTGGTCAGCTTGAAGCCGCGAATGACGAAGATACTCGAGGCGTTGGCATAGCCACTCGACTGACGCACCGATGCATCATTGAGCAGCACGTCGCCTACGGTTTCGGCCTGCTGGTCCTCGATCAACTGTTCGGTGTAGCTGCTCATGGTGAACGGCACGTCCATGATGTCGGCATTGCCCAGAACACCCAGTTGCCCGCCGCGCGCCACCTGCCCGCCGGCATAAACCGGCGCAAGCGCGTGAGGGTCGGACTTGTCGGCACTGATATCGGTCTCGCCCAGCACCACAGGGCCGTCCTGCCGAGTGGCAGCCTCTGCAGCGGCCCAGGCCGGAGATCCAATGGAACAGCAAAACGCGAGCAACGTAAGGCGCATCGGCAACGATGGTGAGTTCATCAATAGGTCCTGAAGACAGGTTGAATGAGATCGGAAGCAACCGTCCTGGACATCGCCGATCGGGTGGATGCGAAATGATATCAGATGTTACTGGTAATGCTTATCATTTGTTTAAACGTGAAAAGTGATAATCGAGCAGCGCCACACAAGCGTTACTGCGCCGGAGTGTCAGGCCCCCGGCACGCATGAGCTTCCGTGGCGTTGCGCAATGCTTTGAAACAGGTTGGCGACAGCCACAGGAGGGCGACTGTCGTGTAAGCTCACAGGCTATTGGTTTTCCCATCGAGAGGCCTATGCAGTCCACTTTCCGACGCTCGACCCTGGCAGCACTTCGTGGTTTTGCCTTGCAGAGCGATGCAATCTCCATTGTTCCTTCTGCCGCCGACTATCGACGCTGCCTGCTGGAAAGGATCGCTTCGGCCACCCGACGCATCTATATCATCGCGCTGTACCTGCAACAGGATGAAGCCGGCCAGGAGATTCTCGACGCGCTGTACGCCGCCAAAACCGCGAGGCCGGAGCTGGATGTGGTGGTGCTGGTCGACTGGTTCCGTGCACAACGCGGCCTGATCGGCGCCGGACGCCAGCCCGGCAACTCGACCTGGTATCAGGCGCAGAACCTCGAATACGATGAAGAAGTGCCGATCTACGGCGTGCCGGTGCAGACCCGCGAACTGTTCGGGGTGCTACACCTCAAGGGCAGTGTGATCGACGACTGCGTGATCTACAGCGGCGCGAGCATCAACAACGTCTACCTGCACAAGCTCGACAAATACCGTCTGGACCGTTATCACCTGATCGAAAACGCGGCACTGGCCGACGCTTTCCAGAATCTGGTGCAGCGGGAAATACTCTCTTCGCCGGCCGTGCACCGCCTCGATCTGCAATCGCCACCCAGCTCACGCAGTTTGCGCAGCGAGATCCGAGCGTTTCGTGGCGACCTGAAACGCGCTGCCTACGACACCTCGGCAGGCGAAAAGGAAAACGGCGACATGCGAGTGATTCCGCTGCTCGGCGTCGGCCCGCGCAACAATCTCAACCGCGCCATCTGCGATCTGATCGCGTCGAGCAAGATCCAGCTGACCATCTGCACGCCATACTTCAACCTGCCGGTGGCCGTCACCCGCGAGATCAACCGGGCGCTCAAGCGCGGCGTGCAGGTCGACATCATCATTGGCGACAAGACTGCCAATGACTTCTTTATCGATCCGGATGAGCCGTTCAAGGTGATCTCGGCCCTGCCCTATCTGTATGAAATCAGCCTGCGGCGCTTTGCCCACAAGCATCAGAAGGCAATCGCCCAGCACCGCCTCAATGTGCACCTGTGGAAACACGGCGATAACACCTTCCACCTCAAAGGCATCTGGGTCGACCAGCGTTATACCTTGCTGACCGGCAACAACCTGAACCCTCGCGCCTTCAACCTGGACCTGGAAAACGCCTTGCTGATCGACGATCCAAAGGGCCGATGGAGCGAACCACGGGAAGCGGAAATAGCCCATTTGATGCGCAACACGCAGCGCGTCAACCAGTATGACGAACTCGACACCCTCGCCAACTACCCCGAAGGCGTACGCAAGTTTCTCAAGCGTGTCAGCCGCGTGCGGGTCGAGCGACTGTTGTACCGGATTCTCTGAGCCTTCAACGTGCGGCCGGCATGCCAGCCATGGTCAGGCGTGCCGGCGCCACGTATCCCCGGGCAAACGCCGAACAGTGGCCTTGCCTCAAGGCCGTTTGGCACCCAGTTGTTTCCACATTTTCTGCGTGATCTTGCGGCGGTTACTGTAACCGGCCCACGGGTCGTCCTTGAGCCGCTTCAAACGCTGCTCAAGGTTGGTGATGTCCCACTGTGCCGAAGACTTCAGACCCGCCAGCTCATCCAGCGCGATCGGCACCGAGACCGGCAACCCTGGACGGGCGCGGACTGAATAGGCAGTCACGGTACTGCCGCCGCGGCTGTTGCGCAGGTAATCGATGAAGATTTTTCCGACGCGGTTTTTCGGCCCCATGGTGGCGGTGAAGCGTTCCGGCAACTGACGGCTGGCAAACTCGGCGATGGCCTTGGCGAACGCCTTCACAGTGTCCCAGTCGGCCTGGCGCGCCAGCGGCACGATGATGTGCATACCCTTGCCGCCGCTGGTCTTGAGGAAAGCCTCCAGACCCAGCTCTTCCAGCACGGCGAGCACCATTTGCGTGGCTTCGATCATGCTGCGCCAGGGCAGGGCCGGATCGGGATCAAGGTCCAGCACGAAATGGTCCGGCGTTTCGATCCTGTCACGCGTCGCCCCCCAGGTATGCAGCTCGATGGCGCCCATTTGCGCAGCACCGATCAGTGCCGGCAACGAATCTATTTCCATCAGCGCGGCATGCCCGGGGTCCAGCGCACGATCCAGTTGTCTGATATGCGGGATCGCCAGATGCTCGGCATGCTTCTGGAAAAACTGCTCACCGTCGATACCCTCCGGACAACGCAGCAGTGCCACGGGACGCTTGTTCAGGTACGGCAGAATCCAGTCGGCGATGGACTCGTAAAACTGTGCAAGTTCGATCTTGCTGGTGCCGGTCTTGCTATCGATGATGCGGTCCGGATGACTGACCCCGGTGCCCGCCACATCAACTTTTCCCTGCGCGGCCTTTTTGCGCGCCTGTGGCGCTGCCGTTTTGGTTGGGGTCTGGCTGGCTACTTTGGCAGGCTGAGCATCTTCACGCACCACGTCCTTGGCCGGCTTGTCGTTACGCAGCCCGACAAAGGCAGCCTGGCGGACAATGCCTTCGCGGGTCCACTGGGCGAACTCGGTTTCGCAGACCAGTTTCGGCTCCACCCACTGCACGCCACGCGCCTGGGACGCGGAGAGTTTTTTGGCCAGCGGTGAATCCTTGCGCTGCAACTTCTTCAGTTGTTTATGCAGTTGCTCAAGGCTCACTTCAGTGAACCCGGTGCCGACCCGCCCGGCGTAGACCAGTCCGTCCTCACCGGCATTGACCGCCAGCAACAAGGCACCGAACGCCGATCGGCTACCCTGCGGTGCCGTGTAGCCAACGACCACGAATTCCTGCCGCAAGCGACATTTGAGCTTGATCCAGTCGGCATTGCGTTTGCTGACGTACGCACTGCCGGCACGCTTGCCGATCACCCCTTCCAGGCCCATTGCCGCAGCACTCGCGACAATGTCCTGATGACCCGCCTGAAAGGCATCCGAATAACGCAACAAGCGACTTTTCTGTGCGTCGAGAACGTGTTTCAAGGCGTCACGACGCTGCTCAAGCGGCACTTCGCGCAGGTCCTCCGCGCTCAAAAACGGCATGTCGAACAGGTAATACAGAATGTCCTTGCTGTTCCCCGCGTCAAACGCATTCTGCAGGCCCTGGAAATCAGGCAGCCCTTGCTCGTCGAGAACCACCACTTCGCCGTCGAACCAACTGTCGCGCAGCTTCATGCCCTTGAGCGCCTTGACCAGCTCCGGCAGCCGCTCGGTCCAGTCATGCCCGTTGCGCGTGAACAGACGCACGTCATCGCCCTCAATACGGGTCAGCATGCGGTAACCGTCGAATTTGATTTCGTACAGCCAGTCACCGGCTGGCGGCGCCTCCACCAGCGTCGCCAGTTGCGGCGAAAGCGTGTCCGGGAAAGCCGATTTCGCTTTCCTGCGCGTCGGTTTTGCCGCTGGCTTTGGCGCTTTTGATTTTGATGTGGAGGCCTTGGCTTTTCCGTTTGCAGCACTGGCCGCGGACTTTTTCGGAGTACTGCGCTCTTCGCCCACATGAGCACCACTGATCACGCTTTGCGGCTGCTCCTGGGTAATGTCGTACTCGGCAGCAGGTCGCGCGATGTCATCCTTTTCCTTGATCAGCAGCCACTGTTCCTTGCTGCCGCTGCCCTTGAGCCGGGTACGCACCAGCGCCCAGTCACCGCTGAGCTTCTCGCCGACCAGGGTGAACTTGAGTTTGCCCTCCGCGTAGGTCTTTTGCGGATCGCCGTGCGGTTGCCAGACACCCCGGTCCCAGACGATCACATCACCGCCACCGTATTGACCCTGCGGGATACTGCCCTCGAAGCCGGCATAGTCCAGCGGATGGTCTTCGACATGCACTGCCAGGCGTTTTTGCGTGGGGTCCAGGCTCGGGCCTTTGGGCACGGCCCAGCTCTTGAGCGTGCCATCGAGTTCCAGTCGAAAGTCATAGTGCAGGTTCCGTGCGTCATGCTTCTGGATCACGAAACCGAGCGCACCGGGCTGCAATTTGCCTTTGCCCTTGCGCTTGCTTTCGGCAGGCTCGGAGGTGATGGCGAAATTGCGCTTGCGGGTGTATTCACTGGCGGGCTTGGCCATCACCGGTCACTCCGTAGGGCTCAAGAGGCTTTGCTGGTTTTCTTGCGCGCGGCGGGCCGCTTGGGTCTGGCACCGTCCTTGTCGGCCGGTTTTTCCTTCGTCGCAGGCTTGCTCGCCTTGCCTTTACTGGCACCACCCTTGCCCGCCAGACTGCGCCGCAGCAAGTCGGTGAGGTCGATGACATCGGCACTCTTGCGTTCTTCTTCGGCCGGATCGGACTCGACATCTTCGATCTCGCCTTCGTCTGCCTTGGTCTTGACCAAGTGCATGATCTTGTCCTGAAAGGTGTCGCGATACAGCTCAGGCTGCCAGTCGGCGCTCATGTCCTTGACCAGACGCTTGGCCATGTCACGTTCGCTCTTGTTCAACTTGGCGTCGGTCACCGCATCGCTCAGTTCCAGTGCGTCCAGCTCACGCACGTCGGCAGGCCAGCGCAGGATCACCATGACCAGCGCCGATTCCAGCGGCATGACCGCCGCCAGGTGTTCGCGGGTATGCAGCACCACATTGGCCAAGGCGACCTTTTTGGTATCGACCAGGGTTTCGCGCAACAACGCATAGACTTTCTCGCCGCGCTTGTCGGGGGTCAGAAAATAAGGCGTGTCGATGTTCTGCAAGGGGATCTGCTGACTGTCGACGAAAGCGAATATGTCGATGGTCTGCGTCGATTTGGGGTGCGCGGAACGAATTTCCTCCTCGCTGAGCACCACATAGCGATCCTTCTCGTACGCCACGCCCTTGACGATGTTTTCGCTGGTGACTTCCTTGCCGGTGACCTTGTTGATCCGCTTGTAGCCGACCGGGTCCATGCTGCGTTTATCGAGCCAGTCGAAGTCGACACTGGTCGACGTTGTCGCCGAGACCAGCGCGACGGGTATATGCACCAGCCCGAAGCTGATTGCACCCTTCCAGATTGCCCTTGCCATGGTCTGACTCCTGTTGATCCTGGAAAAGTGACAGGGCCGGCCGGAGAAAAGTTTCGACAGGCTGACGAGCGCCGGCAAACCTGCTGAGCCGGGCGAGTTTTTTATCATGAAGAACCAACTATCAACGTTTTGGCTTCTGATAGCCGGGATGGGGATCCGGGTCTCATTACCGTCGAAGCCTCGTATGGCAAGGGTTTGCGCAGGACTCTACGAAGTTGCTTACTCCGCATATGCACTTAGGATCTAAAAATATGGTTTAACGTTCTTTTGCGGAATAAAAAAGACGTTCTATAAATGGCCCCACCCCCGAACGCTGTTGGTGAGGTGTCTGCCAACCGACAGCGGGTCCCGTCAGCTTTCACCTGGCTGATTACTTCCAAGGATTTGTCATGAACGTTTTCTGGTTTCTTCCGACTCACGGCGATGGCCATTATCTGGGCACGACAAAGGGCGCACGTCCCGTCACCCTCAACTATTTGAAACAGGTGGCTCAGGCCGCCGATGACCTGGGCTATTACGGCGTATTGATCCCTACCGGTCGCTCCTGCGAGGACTCGTGGGTCATCGCCTCGGCGCTGGTGCCGTTGACCGAGCGTTTGAAGTACCTGGTGGCGATCCGCCCGGGCATCATCTCGCCGACCGTCTCGGCACGCATGGCAGCCACGCTGGATCGTCTTTCCGGCGGCCGGTTGCTGATCAACGTGGTGACCGGCGGCGACCCGGACGAAAACCGTGGCGATGGCAGCTTCCTCGACCACAGTGAGCGTTATGAAGTCACTGACGAATTTCTGAAAATCTGGCGTCGCGTCCTGCAAGGTGAAGCGGTCGACTTCGAAGGCAAGCACTTGCGCGTACAGAATGCCAAGGCGCTTTACCCGCCGATTCAAAAACCCTACCCGCCGCTGTACTTCGGTGGTTCCTCCGACGCGGCGCATGACCTTGCGGCCGATCAGGTGGACGTGTACCTGACCTGGGGCGAGCCTCCGGCAGCCGTGGCGCAGAAACTCGCCGATGTACGTGAACGGGCAGCGCGCAAGGGACGTACCGTGAAGTTCGGCATTCGCCTGCACGTCATCGTGCGCGAGACCAGCGAAGAAGCCTGGAAAGCGGCCAGCACGCTGATCGAACACATCAGCGATGACACCATTGCTGCAGCGCAGAAGTCCTTTTCACGCTTTGATTCCGAAGGTCAGCGGCGCATGGCAGCACTGCATGACGGGCGCCGCGACAACCTGGAGATTGCGCCCAACCTGTGGGCCGGTGTCGGCCTGGTGCGTGGTGGTGCAGGCACGGCGCTGGTCGGCAATCCCGAAGAAGTCGCGGCACGCATCAAGGAATACGCCGACCTGGGCATCGAGAGCTTCATTTTCTCGGGTTACCCGCATCTTGAAGAAGCCTACCGCTTCGCCGAACTGGTCTTCCCGCTGCTGCCCGAGCCTTACGCCAGCCTCGCCGGGCGTGGCATCACCAACCTGACGGGCCCGTTCGGCGAAATGATCGCCAACGATCTGCCCCCGCAGGCCAAGTGATGTCCGGACAACTGCTGACCCTACCCCACTCGCCTGCGCTGGCCACCTCGATCAGGGCCACCGCGCAGGTGTTCGAAGACCCTAAATCCCGGGCCCTGCTCGCTCACGTGCGGCAGGTTGCGCCCAGCGATGCCAGCGTGCTGATCATCGGCGAGACCGGCACCGGCAAGGAACTGGTTGCTCGCCACGTCCACGAACTGAGCGCCCGCCGCGACAAGCCGTTCGTGGCGGTCAACTGCGGCGCGTTCTCCGAAAACCTGATCGAGGCCGAACTGTTCGGCCACGAAAAAGGGGCGTTCACCGGAGCGATCAGCGCCAAGGCTGGCTGGTTCGAAGAGGCCAACGGCGGCACGCTGTTTCTCGATGAGATCGGCGACCTGCCCATGTCGCTGCAGGTCAAATTGCTGCGCGTGCTTCAGGAACGTGAAGTGGTGCGTCTGGGCTCGCGCAAGAGTGTGCCGATTGACGTGCGCGTCCTGGCGGCGACCAACGTGCAGCTGGAAAAGGCCATCAACGCCGGGCATTTTCGCGAAGACCTTTATTACCGGCTCGATGTGGTCAATCTGGAATTGAGCCCGCTGCGCGACCGGCCGGGCGACATCCTGCCCCTGGCCCGGCACTTCATAGAGGTCTACGGCCAGCGGCTGCGGCATGGTCCGGTACGGATCAGCCCCGAAGCCGAGCACAAGCTCAAGACTTACAGCTGGCCGGGGAACATTCGCGAGCTGGAAAACGTCATCCATCACACCCTGCTGGTCTGCCGTGAAGGCGTTATTCAGCGTGATGACCTGCGCCTGTCGAACCTTAGAATCGAGCGTCAGGATGACCAGACCCCGTCTGACGAATCAGCCGAGCAACTGCTCAACCGGGCGTTTCAAAAGCTGTTTGAAGAACAGGCCGGAGCCTTGCACGAGAAGGTCGAAGATACGCTGCTCAGAACGGCCTATCGCTTCTGCCATCACAACCAGGTGCACACAGCCAGCCTGCTGGGCCTGACCCGCAACGTCACGCGTACGCGTTTGATCAAGATTGGCGAGCTGGCGGTCAACAAACGCAGACCGGGTGAAAATGTCCAGGGCGACCGGATGCTGCACCTGTCGGTGTGAAGGTCAAGACCGATGACGCAGAGCGTCATGAAAG
>NZ_JAIZAZ010000014.1:0-6653 GCF_020515645.1 Pseudomonas sp. MWU16-30316
ACTGGGCGAAATCGAAGCCAGCCTGCTGGAGCACGACAGCGTTCATGAGGCGGTGGTGATCGACGTTGACGGCCCGTCCGGCAAACAGCTGGCGGCGTATCTGGTGGTCGAGCACCACGACGATCAGTTGCGTGATGCGCTCAAGGCCTGTCTCAAGGAATCGCTGCCGGATTACATGGTGCCCACGCATTTCATCGTGCTGGACAGAATGCCGCTGAGCGCCAACGGCAAGCTCGATCGCAAGGCACTGCCTAAACCGGACGCCAGGCAGTTGCAGCGCCAGTACGTCGCACCCTGTACCGAGCAGGAACGGCAGATGGCGGCGATCTGGGCCGATGTGCTGAAAGTCGAGCGTGTCGGGCTGAGCGATGATTTCTTCGAGCTGGGTGGTCACTCGTTGTTGGCGACGCAGCTGATTTCCAGAATCCACACCGGCCTGGGAATCGACATTCCGCTGCGCCTGATCTTCGAGAAACCGCAACTGAACGAATTTATTCAGGCCTTTGCCGGCAGTAGCCTGTCGCTGACCGAGGACGGCTTGTCCGATATTGAAAAAATGATGAATGAAATGGCGGGTATCTGACATGGACAAGTCTGCAGCAGAGCGTATTGCCCAGCGTTTCGTCGGCCTGCCCGTCGAACAGCGGCGCCAGATCCTCGCCAAAATGCACGAGACCGGACAGAGCTTCAAACTGCTGCCCATCGCCGTGACCCGGCATGCCGCAGCGCGTATTCCGCTGTCTTACGCGCAGCAGCGCATGCTGTTCCTCTGGCAGATGGAGCCGGGCAACGCAGCCTACAACGTGCCTTTGGCGGTGCGTTTGAAAGGCGCACTGGACCGGCAGGCGCTGAGCGCAGCGCTGGAGCGGCTGGTGCAACGCCATGAAACCCTGCGCACCCGCTTCGTTTCAGAGGATGGCGTGTTCTATCAGGAGATTCTCGAACAGGCTACAGTCGCTCTCGAGTTCGCGTCGGTGGCGCCCGCAGACATCGAGCAGCAGGTGCGCGCCGAGTTGCAAAAGCCCTTCGACCTGCTGAGCGGCACGCTGCTGCGGGTCAAGCTGTTCCAACTGAGTGAAAGCGAACACGTACTGACCGTGTGCATGCATCACGTGGTGTCCGATGGCTGGTCCGGCGAAGTGCTGATTCGCGAGTTCGTGCAGTTGTATCAGGCTCAGGTATCCGGACAGCCGATTTCGTTACCCGAGCTGGCGATTCAGTACGCAGATTACGCGATCTGGCAACGCGCCTGGCTGGAGGCCGGGGAGGGCGAGCGGCAGCTGGACTACTGGAAACAGCAACTGGGCAGCGAACATCCGTTGCTGAGCCTGCCACTGGATCATCCGCGTCCGCTGCAACCGAGCCATCGCGGTGCGATGGTGCGCGTCGACCTGCCGCAGCAATTGTCCACGCAACTGAAAAGCCTGGCGCGCAACAATGGCCAGACCCTGTTCATGGTGACGCTGGCGGCGCTGTCGGTGGTGCTGTCGCGCTTCAGCGGGCAGTCCGACATCCGCATCGGCGCACCCAATGCCGGGCGCACACGCAGCGAGCTGGAAGGGCTGATCGGCTTTTTCATCAACACTCAGGTGCTGCGCGTGCAGGTGGATGAGCGGCAGAGCTTTGCCGAGCTGCTGGATCAGGTCAAGCAGGTGGTGACGGGCGCGCAGTCGCATCAGGAACTGCCGTTCGAGCATCTGGTGGATGCCTTGGCACCGGAGCGCAATCCGGGCCACAACCCGCTGTTCCAGTTCAAGATCAATCAGCACGTGCTGGCGGCCGATGGCAGCGGGCAGCGCGTGTCGGGCCTGACGGTCGATGAGTTCCCGATGGGCAGCAGCGATGCGCGTTTCGATCTGGCCTTCGACTTCACCGACACGCCCGAAGGGATACGCGGTTATTTCACCTACGCCACCGACCTGTTCGAAGCGCAGAGCATCGAGCGTATCGCCGAAGCGTTGCGCAGCGTGCTGCAAGCACTGGTCTCGGACACCGACCGGCGTCTGGCCGATCATCCACACGTCGTATCGTCGCCGGTCGCCGAGCAAACCCAGGACGTTGCCTGCCCCGATTTCCTCAGCCTCTGGCAACAGGGCCTGCGTGCCGGGCGTGGCAACACCGCGTTGCGTGTGGGTCAGCAGGTGTTGAGCTTTGACGAGCTTGAGACACGCAGTAACCAGTTCGCCCGCTACCTGCACGCCCAGGACATCAAGCCAGGCATGACCGTCGCGCTGTGTCTGAACCGCTCCGTGGAATGGGTGGTCAGCCTGCTGGCGGTGCTGAAACTGGGCGCGGTGTACTTGCCGCTGGACAGCGCGCAACCGTTCGAGCGCTTGCAGCAACTGGCCCGTGACAGCGGCGCGGTGCTGCTGGTGCATGCACCCGATGATGACAAGGCCGCGCGGTTGGGCGTGTGCCCGGTGCTGGCGTTCGATGCTGCGCTGTGGGCCGCTGTCGATAGCGGGGCGCTGGATGTTCGGGTGCTGTCTGAGCAAGCGGCGTACATCATCTACACATCCGGCTCCACCGGGCAGCCCAAGGGGGTGGTGGTCAGCCACGGCGCGCTGGCCAACTATGTGCAGGGCGTGCTTGAGCGTCTGGCGTTGAATGAAGGGGCGAGCATGGCGATGGTGTCGACGGTCGCTGCCGACCTGGGGCATACGCTGTTGTTCGGTGCGCTGGCGTCCGGCCGACCGCTGCACCTGCTGTCGCACGAGCAGGCGTTCGACCCTGACGGTTTTGCGCGTTACATGGCCGAGCATCAGGTTGAAGTGCTGAAAATCGTGCCCAGCCATTTGCAGGGTCTGCTACAGGCCGCCAACCCGGCGGACGTGCTGCCTGGGCAAGTGCTCATTCTGGGTGGCGAGGCCAGCGCCTGGGCGTTGATCGAGCAGGTGCGTGCGCTAAAGCCGGGCTGCCGGATCATCAACCACTACGGCCCGACCGAAACCACGGTCGGTATCCTGACCCACGAAGTGGCCGGGCACCTCAGTGCCTGCCGTAGTGTGCCGGTCGGTCAGCCGCTGGCCAACGGCAAGGCGCGGGTGCTGGACGCTTACCTCAATCCGGTGGCCGAACGGGTGGCCGGTGAACTGTATCTGGGCGGTCGCGGGCTGGCGCAGGGCTATCTGGGCCGTGCGGCAATGACCGCCGAACGCTTTGTGCCGGACCCGGACGCCAACGGTCAGCGTTTGTACCGTGCAGGCGACCGTGCGCGTTGGGTGGATGGCGTGCTGGAATACCTCGGCCGTGCTGACGATCAGGTGAAAATCCGCGGTTACCGGGTCGAGCCGGGCGAGGTCGGCCAGCTTCTGCAAACCCTGGAAAACGTGGCCGACGCCGTGGTGCTGGCGCAGCCGCTGGAAAGCGATGAAACACGTCTGCAACTGGTGGCCTATTGCGCGGCGGCGGCCGGCACGAGCCTCAACGTCGACAAACTGCGTGAGCAACTGGCGGCGCGCTTGCCCGAGTATCTGGTGCCCGCGCAGATCATGCTGCTGGACAGTCTGCCACTGACCGCCAACGGCAAGCTCGACAAGCGCGCCTTGCCTAAGCCTGGCGTGGTCAAACAGCGCTACACCGCGCCAGTCGGCGAGATCGAGGAAAAGCTCGCCGCCGTGTGGGCGGATGTCCTCAAGCTGGAACAGGTCGGCAGCACCGACAACTTCTTCGAGCTGGGCGGCGATTCGATCCTCAGTCTGCAGATCATCGCCCGCGCCAAGCGTCAGGGCATCAAGCTCAGCCCCAAACAATTGTTCGAAAGACAGACCATCGGCCAACTGGCTTCGGTGGCAAAACTGATTCAAAAGAAGCCCGCCTCCGTGGCGGAGCAGATCAGCGGTTCGTTGCCGTTGCTGCCGATTCAGGCGCGTTTCTTCGAGCTGGACATCCCCGAGCGTCAGCACTGGAATCAGGCGCTGATGCTCAAGCCTCTGCAAACGCTGGAGGCCTCTTGTCTTCAGTCGGCATTGACGGCGTTGGTCGAACAGCACGACGCGTTGCGTTTGGGTTTCTCTCAACAGGACGGCCAATGGCAGGCCACCTTCGGCATGCAGAACACTCGTGAGCTGCTCTGGACCCATGAGCTGGACAGCATCGAGCGTTTGTCTGAGCTGGCCGATGAAGCGCAACGTAGCCTGGACCTGAAAAACGGGCCGCTACTGCGTGCCGTGCTGATCAACCTGCCACAGGGCGAACAGCGCCTGCTGCTGGTGATTCATCATCTGCTGGTGGACGGTGTGTCATGGCGGGTGTTGCTGGAAGACCTGCAACAGGCTTACATCGCCCTGGCAGCAGGTCAGCCAGCGCTGCTGCCGGCGAAAACCAGTTCGCTGAAAAGCTGGGCCGAGCACTTGCAGGCCTACGCGCAAAGCCCGGCGCTGGAGCAGGAGTTGGGCTACTGGCAGGCGCAATTGCAAGACGTCAGCGACGCCTTGCCGTGTGATCATCCGCATGGCGGCCAGCGACAGCAGCACGCGCTGTCGGTGGTCACGCAACTCAATGGCGATCTGACCCGGCAACTGCTGCAGGACGCCCCGGCGGCGTACCGCACGCAGATCAATGACCTGCTGCTGACCGCGCTGGCGCGGGTGGTCAGTCGCTGGACCGCGCAACCCCATGCACTGATTCGTCTCGAAGGCCATGGTCGCGAAGACCTGTTCGACGCACTGGACCTGAGCCGCACGGTGGGTTGGTTCAGCAATGTGTACCCGGTCAGGCTCACCCCACAGGCCTCGCTGGCCGATTCGATCATGACCATCAAAGAGCAACTGCGCGCAGTACCCGACAAGGGCATCGGTTACGGCGCGTTGCGTTACCTGGGCCGCGAATCGGCGCGGCAGACCCTGCAAGCCTTGCCGCTGGGCAGCATCGTGTTCAATTACCTGGGGCAGTTCGACGGCAGCTTCGACACACCGCAGGCACTGTTCACACCCTCCGCCGACAGCAGCGGTGCCTCACAGAGTGCCGCTGCGCCGCTGGCTGCGCCGATCAGCATCAACGGTCAGGTCTATGCCGGTGAGCTGCGGCTGAGCTGGACCTTCAGTGGCGCGGTGTTCGAGCGCGACACCATGCAGCGCCTGGCCGATGAGTACACCGCCGAATTGCAACAGCTGATTGCCCATTGCACCACCGAAGGCGTGGCGGGGGTGACCCCGTCGGACTTCCCGCTGGCGTGCCTCAGTCAGTCGCAGTTAAGCCGTTTGCCGATACCTGCCGGGCAGATCGAAGACCTCTACCCGCTGGCACCGATGCAGCAGGGCATGCTGTTCCACACCTTGTTCGAGCAGGAGGCGGGCAATTACATCAATCAGATGCGCATTGAGGTCAGCGGCCTGGACGTGCCGCGTTTCCGCGCCGCCTGGCAGGCCACGCTGGATGCCCATGAGGTGCTGCGCAGTGCTTTCATCAGCCATCTGCAGCCAGCGCTGCAAGTGGTCTTGCGTGATGTGCGCATGCCTTTTGTCGAGCTGGATGCCCGGACGCAGTCGTCCGGCTGGATCGACCAATGGGCCGATGCCGACCGCCAGCAGGGTTTCGAGCTGGCCCACGGGCCGTTGCTGCGCCTGGCCGTATTGCGCACCGGCGAGCGGAGCCATCAGCTGATTTACACCAGCCATCACATCCTCATGGATGGCTGGAGCAGCTCGCGCCTGCTCGGTGAAGTGCTGCAACGCTATAGCGGCCAGACACAGCCGAGGCAGGTCAGCCGCTATCGCGATTACATCGAATGGTTGCAGCGCCAGGATGCCGGGCTCAGCGAGCGTTTCTGGACCGATCAACTCGCCAGACTCGATGAGCCCACGCGTCTGGTTCAGGCCTTCAAGGCGCCTGAGAACGGCCAGGGGCACGGTGATTACCTGCACTTGATCGACGCCGAGAATACCCGTCAACTGAGCGAGTTTGCCCGTGAGCAGCGCGTGACCCTCAATACGCTGGTGCAATCGGCCTGGCTGCTGGTGCTGCAACGCTATACGGGGCAGTCCAGCGTCACCTTCGGCGCAACCGTGGCCGGGCGTCCGGCTGATCTGCCGGGTGTCGAGGAGCAGCTCGGGCTGTTCATCAATACCCTGCCGGTGATCGCCAGCCCGCGTGCCGAGCAACGGGTGGCGGAGTGGGTGCAACAGGTGCAGGCGCAGAACATCGCCTTGCGCGAGCATGAACACACGCCGCTGTACGAGATTCAGCGTTGGGCCCGCAGCGCTGGCGAGGCGCTGTTCGACACCATTCTGGTGTTCGAAAACTACCCGGTGTCCGAAGCCCTGCAACAGGCTGCGCCGCCCGGGCTGGTGTTCGGCGGCCTGCGTACGCAGGAGCAAACGCATTATCCGCTGACCCTGGTGGTCAATCTCGGCGAAACCCTGTCGCTGCGCTTCAGCTACGCCCGCGAGGCGTTCAGTGAGCAACACATGGCGCAGTTGTCGGCGCATTTCCAGCAGGTCCTGCAGGCGCTGACGCATGACGCACAGACGGCGCTTGGCGAACTGGCGCTGTTGAGCGACCGTGAGCAGCAGCATGTTCTGCGCGAGTGGAACGCCACAGCTGCAGACTTCCCCAGTGAAGCCTGCCTGCACAGCCTGATCGAAGCCCAGGTATGCGCCACGCCGGACGCTCCGGCGCTGATTTTCGCTACTGAACAACTGAGCTACGCGCAA
>NZ_JAIZAZ010000015.1:0-5572 GCF_020515645.1 Pseudomonas sp. MWU16-30316
AATTCGCCTCCCGCTGATGAGCAACTCCAGAGTTGATCGCAGCGCAAGTGGTTGAAGTTGCAAAGGAAACTTTGAAAACTTCTTGAAATAACCGCTTGACAGATACAGAGGACGCTGTAGAATGCGCGCCTCGGTTGAGACGAAAGATCTTAACCAACGCTCTTTAACAACTGAATCAAGCAATTCGTGTGGGTGCTTGTGGTGTCAGACTGAAGTCAACAGATTATCAGCAACCCAAGTTACTCCGCGAGAAATCAAAGATGTAACCAACGATTGCTGAGCCAAGTTTAGGGTTTTCTCAAAACCCAGTTAGATGTTTGAACTGAAGAGTTTGATCATGGCTCAGATTGAACGCTGGCGGCAGGCCTAACACATGCAAGTCGAGCGGCAGCACGGGTACTTGTACCTGGTGGCGAGCGGCGGACGGGTGAGTAATGCCTAGGAATCTGCCTGGTAGTGGGGGATAACGCTCGGAAACGGACGCTAATACCGCATACGTCCTACGGGAGAAAGCAGGGGACCTTCGGGCCTTGCGCTATCAGATGAGCCTAGGTCGGATTAGCTAGTTGGTGAGGTAATGGCTCACCAAGGCGACGATCCGTAACTGGTCTGAGAGGATGATCAGTCACACTGGAACTGAGACACGGTCCAGACTCCTACGGGAGGCAGCAGTGGGGAATATTGGACAATGGGCGAAAGCCTGATCCAGCCATGCCGCGTGTGTGAAGAAGGTCTTCGGATTGTAAAGCACTTTAAGTTGGGAGGAAGGGCAGTTACCTAATACGTGATTGTTTTGACGTTACCGACAGAATAAGCACCGGCTAACTCTGTGCCAGCAGCCGCGGTAATACAGAGGGTGCAAGCGTTAATCGGAATTACTGGGCGTAAAGCGCGCGTAGGTGGTTTGTTAAGTTGGATGTGAAATCCCCGGGCTCAACCTGGGAACTGCATCCAAAACTGGCAAGCTAGAGTATGGTAGAGGGTGGTGGAATTTCCTGTGTAGCGGTGAAATGCGTAGATATAGGAAGGAACACCAGTGGCGAAGGCGACCACCTGGACTGATACTGACACTGAGGTGCGAAAGCGTGGGGAGCAAACAGGATTAGATACCCTGGTAGTCCACGCCGTAAACGATGTCAACTAGCCGTTGGGAGCCTTGAGCTCTTAGTGGCGCAGCTAACGCATTAAGTTGACCGCCTGGGGAGTACGGCCGCAAGGTTAAAACTCAAATGAATTGACGGGGGCCCGCACAAGCGGTGGAGCATGTGGTTTAATTCGAAGCAACGCGAAGAACCTTACCAGGCCTTGACATCCAATGAACTTTCCAGAGATGGATGGGTGCCTTCGGGAACATTGAGACAGGTGCTGCATGGCTGTCGTCAGCTCGTGTCGTGAGATGTTGGGTTAAGTCCCGTAACGAGCGCAACCCTTGTCCTTAGTTACCAGCACGTTATGGTGGGCACTCTAAGGAGACTGCCGGTGACAAACCGGAGGAAGGTGGGGATGACGTCAAGTCATCATGGCCCTTACGGCCTGGGCTACACACGTGCTACAATGGTCGGTACAGAGGGTTGCCAAGCCGCGAGGTGGAGCTAATCTCACAAAACCGATCGTAGTCCGGATCGCAGTCTGCAACTCGACTGCGTGAAGTCGGAATCGCTAGTAATCGCGAATCAGAATGTCGCGGTGAATACGTTCCCGGGCCTTGTACACACCGCCCGTCACACCATGGGAGTGGGTTGCACCAGAAGTAGCTAGTCTAACCTTCGGGGGGACGGTTACCACGGTGTGATTCATGACTGGGGTGAAGTCGTAACAAGGTAGCCGTAGGGGAACCTGCGGCTGGATCACCTCCTTAATCGACGACTCAGCTGCGCCATAAGCACCCACACGAATTGCTTGATTCATTGAAGAAGACGATTAGAAGCAGCGCCCGAGTTCGGGTCTGTAGCTCAGTTGGTTAGAGCGCACCCCTGATAAGGGTGAGGTCGGCAGTTCGAATCTGCCCAGACCCACCAGTTTACTGGTGAGATAGCTGGTCAGAGTAGACGCCTCCACGGTATGTAGAAATACGGGGCCATAGCTCAGCTGGGAGAGCGCCTGCCTTGCACGCAGGAGGTCAGCGGTTCGATCCCGCTTGGCTCCACCACTTACTGCTTCTGTTTGAAAGCTTAGAAATGAGCATTCCATTGATCCTGATGATCAGTGCCTGAATGTTGATTTCTAGTCTTTGATTAGATCGTTCTTTAAAAATTTGGGTATGTGATAGAAAGAAATATAGACCGGGCACCTCTTTCACTGGTGTGTGTCCGGGCTAAGGTAAAGTTTGTGAATGCAAACTTTCGGCGAATGTCGTCTTCACAGTATAACCAGATTGCTTGGGGTTATATGGTCAAGTGAAGAAGCGCATACGGTGGATGCCTTGGCAGTCAGAGGCGATGAAAGACGTGGTAGCCTGCGAAAAGCTTCGGGGAGTCGGCAAACAGACTGTGATCCGGAGGTATCTGAATGGGGGAACCCAGCCATCATAAGATGGTTATCTTGTACTGAATACATAGGTGCAAGAGGCGAACCAGGGGAACTGAAACATCTAAGTACCCTGAGGAAAAGAAATCAACCGAGATTCCCTTAGTAGTGGCGAGCGAACGGGGACCAGCCCTTAAGTTGTATTGAGATTAGCGGAACACTCTGGAAAGGGTGGCCATAGTGGGTGATAGCCCTGTACGCGAAAATCCCTTTGCAATGAAATCGAGTAGGACGGGGCACGAGAAACCTTGTCTGAATATGGGGGGACCATCCTCCAAGGCTAAATACTACTGACTGACCGATAGTGAACCAGTACCGTGAGGGAAAGGCGAAAAGAACCGCGGAGAGCGGAGTGAAATAGATCCTGAAACCGTATGCGTACAAGCAGTGGGAGCCCACTTTGTTGGGTGACTGCGTACCTTTTGTATAATGGGTCAGCGACTTATTTTCAGTGGCGAGCTTAACCGAATAGGGGAGGCGTAGCGAAAGCGAGTCTTAATAGGGCGTCTAGTCGCTGGGAATAGACCCGAAACCGGGCGATCTATCCATGGGCAGGTTGAAGGTTGGGTAACACTAACTGGAGGACCGAACCGACTACCGTTGAAAAGTTAGCGGATGACCTGTGGATCGGAGTGAAAGGCTAATCAAGCTCGGAGATAGCTGGTTCTCCTCGAAAGCTATTTAGGTAGCGCCTCATGTATCACTGTAGGGGGTAGAGCACTGTTTCGGCTAGGGGGTCATCCCGACTTACCAAACCGATGCAAACTCCGAATACCTACAAGTGCCGAGCATGGGAGACACACGGCGGGTGCTAACGTCCGTCGTGAAAAGGGAAACAACCCAGACCGTCAGCTAAGGTCCCAAAGTCATGGTTAAGTGGGAAACGATGTGGGAAGGCTTAGACAGCTAGGAGGTTGGCTTAGAAGCAGCCACCCTTTAAAGAAAGCGTAATAGCTCACTAGTCGAGTCGGCCTGCGCGGAAGATGTAACGGGGCTCAAACCATGCACCGAAGCTACGGGTATCATCTTTTGATGATGCGGTAGAGGAGCGTTCTGTAAGCCTGTGAAGGTGAGTTGAGAAGCTTGCTGGAGGTATCAGAAGTGCGAATGCTGACATGAGTAACGACAATGGGTGTGAAAAACACCCACGCCGAAAGACCAAGGTTTCCTGCGCAACGTTAATCGACGCAGGGTTAGTCGGTCCCTAAGGCGAGGCTGAAAAGCGTAGTCGATGGAAAACAGGTTAATATTCCTGTACTTCTGGTTATTGCGATGGAGGGACGGAGAAGGCTAGGCCAGCCTGGCGTTGGTTGTCCAGGTTTAAGGTGGTAGGCTGAGATCTTAGGTAAATCCGGGATCTTAAGGCCGAGAGCTGATGACGAGTGTTCTTTAGAACACGAAGTGGTTGATGCCATGCTTCCAAGAAAAGCTTCTAAGCTTCAGGTAACCAGGAACCGTACCCCAAACCGACACAGGTGGTTGGGTAGAGAATACCAAGGCGCTTGAGAGAACTCGGGTGAAGGAACTAGGCAAAATGGCACCGTAACTTCGGGAGAAGGTGCGCCGGTGAGGGTGAAGCATTTACTGCGTAAGCCCATGCCGGTCGAAGATACCAGGCCGCTGCGACTGTTTATTAAAAACACAGCACTCTGCAAACACGAAAGTGGACGTATAGGGTGTGACGCCTGCCCGGTGCCGGAAGGTTAATTGATGGGGTTAGCGCAAGCGAAGCTCTTGATCGAAGCCCCGGTAAACGGCGGCCGTAACTATAACGGTCCTAAGGTAGCGAAATTCCTTGTCGGGTAAGTTCCGACCTGCACGAATGGCGTAACGATGGCGGCGCTGTCTCCACCCGAGACTCAGTGAAATTGAAATCGCTGTGAAGATGCAGTGTATCCGCGGCTAGACGGAAAGACCCCGTGAACCTTTACTATAGCTTTGCACTGGACTTTGAATTTGCTTGTGTAGGATAGGTGGGAGGCTTTGAAGCGTGGACGCCAGTCTGCGTGGAGCCAACCTTGAAATACCACCCTGGCAACTTTGAGGTTCTAACTCAGGTCCGTTATCCGGATCGAGGACAGTGTATGGTGGGTAGTTTGACTGGGGCGGTCTCCTCCTAAAGAGTAACGGAGGAGTACGAAGGTGCGCTCAGACCGGTCGGAAATCGGTCGTAGAGTATAAAGGCAAAAGCGCGCTTGACTGCGAGACAGACACGTCGAGCAGGTACGAAAGTAGGTCTTAGTGATCCGGTGGTTCTGTATGGAAGGGCCATCGCTCAACGGATAAAAGGTACTCCGGGGATAACAGGCTGATACCGCCCAAGAGTTCATATCGACGGCGGTGTTTGGCACCTCGATGTCGGCTCATCACATCCTGGGGCTGAAGCCGGTCCCAAGGGTATGGCTGTTCGCCATTTAAAGTGGTACGCGAGCTGGGTTTAGAACGTCGTGAGACAGTTCGGTCCCTATCTGCCGTGGACGTTTGAGATTTGAGAGGGGCTGCTCCTAGTACGAGAGGACCGGAGTGGACGAACCTCTGGTGTTCCGGTTGTCACGCCAGTGGCATTGCCGGGTAGCTATGTTCGGAAAAGATAACCGCTGAAAGCATCTAAGCGGGAAACTTGCCTCAAGATGAGATCTCACTGGAACCTTGAGTTCCCTAAAGGGCCGTCGAAGACTACGACGTTGATAGGTTGGGTGTGTAAGCGCTGTGAGGCGTTGAGCTAACCAATACTAATTGCCCGTGAGGCTTGACCATATAACACCCAAGCAATTTGCGTCGAATGACCAGATTGCGGTGACTGTGAAGACGACACGAACCGAAAGTTTGCGTCACGAACGACACCTGAACCGACGATCACATACCCGATTTGCTGAAGCGCGCCGTACGGCACGATTCGGTACCCGAATTTCTTGACGACCATAGAGCATTGGAACCACCTGATCCCATCCCGAACTCAGTAGTGAAACGATGTATCGCCGATGGTAGTGTGGGGTTTCCCCATGTGAGAGTAGGTCATCGTCAAGATTGAATTCCAGAAACCCTC
>NZ_JAIZAZ010000016.1:0-3091 GCF_020515645.1 Pseudomonas sp. MWU16-30316
GCCGAGCCGCGAGATCTTCGGCAGCGAAGGCACTGAAGATTACGGCATTCATCCGACTGTCCTGCACCTCACCGCCGCGCACTGGCACACGCTGGTTGGCGAGTGGCACAAGCAACCGCAGGTGGCGGCTCAGCGCCTGCAACAGGTGCGTCTGATCAACGTCACTGGCGATGCGCTATCAGCACAGAAGCTCAAGCTCTGGGACGAGATGCGCCCGGCGCACACTCGCCTGATCAATACCTATGGCCCTACCGAAGCGACAGTGTCCTGCACCGCCGCTTATGTCAGCCATGACGCCGTGGCTGGCAGCGAAGGCAGCGGCAACGCGACCATCGGCAAGCCGATGGCCAACACCCGCATCTACCTGCTTGATGCCCGTCAACAACCGGTTCCGTATGGCGTGGCCGGTGAAATTTTCGTCGGTGGCGACGGCGTGGCCCGCGGTTACCTGAACCTTGCAGAGGTCAACGCCGAACGCTTCCTGGCGGATCCGTTCAGCAGCAGCCCTGATGCCAGGATGTACAAAACCGGAGACCTGGCACGTTACATGGCTGACGGCCGTATTGAATACCTGGGCCGTAACGACTTCCAGGTCAAAGTACGCGGTTTCCGTATCGAACTGGGCGAAATCGAAGCCCGCCTGGGCAATTGCACCGGGGTCAAGGAAGCGGTGGTGGTCGCCCGGGAAGATAATCCGGGAGACAAACGCCTGGTGGCCTATGTGGTTGGCCAGCCGCAAAGCCAGCTTACAGCTGCTGAACTGCGTGCCGAACTGGCGCCGCAACTGGCCGAGTACATGCTGCCGAGCGCATTCATGATCCTCGACGCCTTGCCGTTGACGCCGAACCGCAAGCTCGACCGCAAGGCCTTGCCAGCCCCGGACGCTGATGCACTGATCAGCCGTGGCTATGAAGCCCCACAAGGCGAAACCGAAGAGCGGATCGTGGCTATCTGGCAAGACCTGCTGGGCATCGAGCAGGTCGGGCGTCACGACCATTTCTTCGAACTGGGTGGCCACTCACTGCTGGCCGTCTCGCTGATCGAACGTCTGCGCAAGCAGGGCCTGAATCTCAACGTAAAGACTGTATTCACTGCCCCCAGCGTGCGTGAAATGGCCCTGGCTATCAGCCAGGACAAACAACCCCTGTTCCAGGCACCGGCCAACCGTATTCCGGCCCACTGCACGCAATTAACGCCGGACATGTTGTCGCTGGTGGAACTGAGCGTTGATGAGATTGAACTGATTACCTCCGCCGTTCCGGGTGGAGCCGCCAATATCCAGGACGTCTATCCGCTGGCACCGCTTCAGGAAGGCATCCTGTTCCATCACCTGCTGAATCTTGAGCGCGACGCCTACCTGATGCGCTCGATGATCGAGTTCGACAGCCGCGCGCGTCTTGACGCCTTTCTTGGGGGCCTGCAAACGGTTATCGACCGCCATGATGTCCTGCGCACTTCGGTGCATTGGCTCGGCCTGCCGCAAGCGGTGCAAGTGGTGCATCGCCAGGCGCAATTCCCGGTACATACCCTCACCCTGACACCGGATGAAGACGCACTCAGCCAGGTGGATCGTCTCACTGATCCCAGTCGTCTGCGTCTGGACCTGCGACAGGCCCCGCTGCTGCTCGCCTACATTGCTGGTGACCCCAACTCGGATCGTTGGCTACTGGCGCTGCTTGATCACCACATGGTCAGCGACCACGTCACTCTGGAGCTCATACTCGAAGAAATTCGCCTGCTGATGCAAGGCCACAGCGCAGACCTGCTGCCACCGCAGCCTTACCGGGAGTTTGTCGCGCAGACCCTCGCCAGCCCTTCAAGTGCCCACGAAGCCTACTTCACCCGCCGCCTGGCTGATGTTGATTCACCCACCGCTCCGTTCGACCTGCTGGAAGTTCAGGGTGACGGTAATGACGTCGAAGAGGCCGAACTGGCATTGAGCAGTGACCTCTGCGCATGTATCCGGACTCAGGCCCGGGAACGCGGTATGTCCCCGGCGGTGCTGTTCCATGTCGCCTGGGCCCAGGTGCTGGCCCGTTGTACCGGTCGCGATGATGTGGTATTTGGCACCGTGGTCACCGGCCGCCTGCAAGGTACGGTCGGCGCCGAGCGGGCCATGGGCATGTTCATGAACACCCTGCCGGTTCGCGTGCAACTGGCCACGCAAGGCATCCACGAGCTGGTCATGGAAACCCACCGTGATCTCAGCGAATTACTGAGCCACGAGCAGGCGTCATTGGCTCTGGCCCAACGTTGCAGTAGCGTGGCCACGGCGCTGCCGTTGTTCTCCAGCCTGCTCAACTATCGGCACCAGGGCCAGGACAGTCAGTTGCAATGGCCGGGCCTGCGCCTGCTCGACAGCTCCGAGCGCACCAACTACCCGTTGTGCCTGTCGGTCGACGACTACGGCAATGACCTTAGCCTGATGATACACAGCGTGCAGCCCGCGGATCCGCAACGCCTGGGCGCCATGATGCAGTGCGCGCTGGAGCAATTGACCGATGCGCTGGCGCACACACCGCAGATCGCCGTTACGCAGCTGGATGTGTTGCCCGCCGTCGAGCGCAACCTGCTGCTGGAGACCCTCAACCAGACCCGCCAGGACTACCCGGCGGACCTGTGCATTCAGCACCTGTTTGAGGCACAGGTACGCACGCAGCCTGACGCCATCGCCGTGGCTTTCCACGGGCAGCGCCTGAGCTATGCCGACCTGAATCGTCAGGCCAACCGTCTGGCTCATCATCTGATCGGCCTGGGCATTAGTCCGGATGACCGGGTGGCGATCTGCGTCGAACGCGGTGTGGAAATGGTGGTCGGTCTGCTCGGTGTGCTCAAGGCCGGTGCTGCTTATATGCCACTGGACCCGGCGTATCCGGTCGAGCGTCTTGCTTACATGATCAATGACAGCCAGCCAGCGGCGCTGCTCACTCAGCGCGGCTTGCAGGAGCGTTTGCCCACACTGTCGATGCCGCTGGTATTGCTCGATGCCGATCATTGCCAGGACCTCACCGAGTGTGATGACAACCCGGTGGTACCGACCCTCGGCCTGCGCAACCTGGCGTATGTGATCTACACCTCGGGCTCCACGGGC
>NZ_JAIZAZ010000017.1:0-2811 GCF_020515645.1 Pseudomonas sp. MWU16-30316
GCGTCCGACGACATCGTTGCCGCGCAGCGTCGCACCGGCAATGTTGGTGTCCTGCCCGCTGGTGAAACCGAGCTGATTACCGGCGTACAGGTACGCTTCCTGCTGCTGTTTGCCTTCGCGCTCCAAGTCGCCTTTGCCGATGTTGACGCTGGCGTAAACACCGATACCTCCCGGACCGATGGCGATACCAGCCTCCCCGCCGGCATTTTTACGGGTGTTTTCGGTGGAGCTGTCGTTCTGTGCTGCCTTGATATTGAGGGTGTTGCCGGCATTCAGACTGATGTTTCGCTCTGCTTGGGCCTGCGTGCCGATCAGATTTAGGTCATTGCTGGCCTTGAGGTTGACGTCACGACCTGCCTGCAACGTAGTAACTGTTGAGGCCTCCTGACTCTGATCACCTTTGGCGATGCCGCTGCTGCCGCCCACGCCAAGTTTGAACCCGCCACTGCTGCTGCCGTGGATACCACTCCAGCTTTTCTGCTCGCTGGTTTCCTGGCTGTAGCTGCCTTTGGCGGCATCAAGCGTGACATCCCGGCCTTTGATATTTATGTCGCGGCCAGCCTGCAATTGGCCGCCGCTGATCTGAACGTCGTTGCTCGCGGAGATGTTCAGGTTGTTGCCTGCGTCCAGCGTCGAGGCGCGGTTGGTCGTTTCGACTACTTGCTGGCTGGTGCCCTGCTTGCTGTTACCGAACTTTCCATCGCCCGTCGGGCCAGACAGGAACTGCGAGGTGCTGTCTACTGCCTTGAGCGTGCTCGATCCCTTGCTCGTGGCGTCCTCACCCTTGCCTGCGCCGCTGATGGCGTCCTTGGTGCTGCCATAGTTGTGATCAATGCTCGCACTCAGGCCATTGCGTGAGTTTTCACGTTGTTGTTCAACTGTCCTAGATTCACGTGCGGCATCAATCTTGATGTTGCGCCCGGCAGTCAGATTGATGTCATTGAGCGCCTGAAGGTCAGAACCTACCTGATTGATGTCGCGCTTGGCGTTGACCGTGAGGTCTTCACCCGCGCGGACCTGGCTGGCGGCAGCGCTCTGTTGCTCAAGGCGGTTGTTTTCCTTGGTGCGATCAACGCCTGCGAAGAACGTCACGCCATTGGCGTTGGAAGACACGCCAATGCCCGACTGCCTTTTCTTCTCCCAGTCCTGATTGGAGTTGGTGCTCTGTGCGGCCAGAATGTTGACGTCCTGACCCGCATTCAGACTGACGTTTGCACCTGCGTTGACGCTGCTGCCGATAACATTGATGTCGCGCTCGGTCTGCAGACTTACATTTCCTGCAGCATTGATCTGGCTGCCTACACTGGTGCTGCTCTGCGCTTGGCCACCAGCTTCTTTAGCCGATGAGATGGACAGGAATCCGCCAGACACTGAAAGACCGGTTTTCTTCTTGTACTCGTTGCTGTGGCTGGAGGCTTCGTCGTTGGCAGAGAGCAGATTGATGTCGCCGGTTTTATCCAACAGCCCGGCTCGGAGGTCCACATCATTGCCTGCGCCGATGTTGCTGGCACGCAGTGTGATGTCCTTGCCTGAAGCCACTACCACATCGTTGCCGGCATTCAGTTCACTGGCGACTTGGGTAGAGCTGGTCTTCAGCTCGCTTTTTCCACTTTTGGACACGCCAAAAGAGCCGGATTTACTTTTCTGGCTGTAAGCACCCTGCTCATCGACACCCGAGAGTACGGTCACATCGTTAGTGGCGCCGAGAATCAGGTCATTGCCTGCCGAAAGACGGCTGCCAATGATACTGACGTCATGCCCACCGTTGATGCTGACGCTGCCGTCAGCAGCCTTGGTGGTATTGATGGTGAGGTCTTGCCCTGCATTGATGACCGACGCCACGTTGCTGCTGTCGTAGCTTTCCTGCTGCTTGCTACTACTGCGTCCGAACGACCCCTTGCTCTTTTTGGCATAGAAGTACGAGCTTTCGTCCTGAGCTGATGCAATGGTCAAATCTTGCGCAGCATCAAGAGCAACGTTGCTGCCCGCATTGATGCGGCTGGCGATGATGTCGAGATTCTGCCCAGCCTGCAAAGCCACACTGCCACCCGCCTTCAGGTCCGCAGACACCTGGCTGACATGATCTTCCTGCTCGGTCACCTTCTTGCTCTTGCCGTACGAATGCTGTTCATCAGCCGCCGAGGAAAGGGTCAGGTTTTCCGTCGCGGCCATCGCGATGTCGCGCTTGGCGTCGATGCTGCTGGCGATCACGTTGATGTCGCGGCCGGCCTGGGCCGTCAGGTCGCGTCCGGCGCTGACTGTGGAGCCCAGTTGCGTAATGCTGGAATTACTGGAGTTCGCGCCGCGTGTCTGGCCGTTCTCGGTCTGGGCCGAGTCGATAGCGACGTCACGGCCCGCAGAGATGCTCAAATCACGACCAGCCTGCAATACGCTGCCGGTGTTTTTCACGTCACGACCCGCTTGCAAGGACATGTCGTTGGCCGCTTCGATACGTGCCGCGCTGTCAGCGAAATCCTTACGCCAGGTCGCATCATCCGCAGCGCTCTGATGGCTGGTCACCGTGCGTTCGTTGATGACATCGCCGCGCAGGGCGGTCAATGTCACATCACGTCCGGCGATAATGCCCCCGGACTTGTTGACCAGGTCGTTACCCGCCAGCAGGTCCAGACGGTTGCCAGCTTCTATCAGGCCGCTGTTGACCAGATCATTTCCAGCAGCAGCCGACAGGTTATTGGCCGCTCGCAAGGTGCCGACGTTGTCGAGGTTTTGCCCCGCGATCAGCGAGACGTCGTTACCGGCAATCAATGCACCGGTCGGGCCAAGGCGATTGTCGGCCTGAGCCATATACAG
>NZ_JAIZAZ010000018.1:0-2598 GCF_020515645.1 Pseudomonas sp. MWU16-30316
ACGTCCGACGACATCGTTGCCACGCAGCGTGGCTCCGGCAATATTGGTGTCCTGACCGCTGGTGAAACCGAGCTGATTACCGGCATACAGGTAAACTTCCTGCTGCTGTTTGCCTTCGCGCTCTAGGTCGCCCTTGCCAATATTGACGCTGGCGTAAACACCGAAACCTCCTGGGCCGATGGCGATATCGGCTTCTCCGCCGACATTTTTTCGGGTGTTCTCGATGAAGCTATTGTTCTGGGCTGCCTTGCAAACCTTAACAGTCTCTCGCCAACTACACATGATGCGTAATCATCAAACTTAAGACAATTGATAAAAAGTAACTATCGGCCGATAATCTTGGTCTGTAATTGAAATATCTACAGAAAATTTTCTTTCTGGAAACTTATCTTTCAGGACAAGCCTCCAAGACAGTGCAAGCACGTTTGCCAATTGTTCAAATATACGGTCATCAATATCACCTGAGCATGAATCGAACACATCGTATAAATGAGTATGATTTAACATTTTCTCTGTTACTTGAAGATCACCATTAAAGTGCTTCAACCAAGAAACAAAAATATCAGCATCATATTTCCCTTCTAAGAAAACCCCCTCTTGAACAACAACAAAATCAGGAAATAGAAGTTTGCATGACAATAATAAATCCTCAGGATTGCATACATTGCTTATGTATGAGAATTCGTCAATTTTATCTTTATCAACCCACCCATCCTTCCAAGCCTCATATCGCGCCAACCCAACGAAAGGAGAAAGTGTATTAACTTTTATCATGGTATCTCATCCAAATTGGCGGGACGTGGTGCGAATTTAGTCGAAGGCGATTGAACTCTAACAGTTCCATCGGGCAATGTATTTCTTCCGTACTCTATTACATGTGGAGTAGGCACATTTGCATGGGCTGCGCCAGTTACATCTACTCGTCTAACGATCAGCCGCTCTGAATCATATACGGCATAGCTTGTGATATTACCTTGATTATCTGCCCTGTAGACAGTTCCGTTGGATGGCCCGCCATCGTTTTTTAAGCGCCTGCTCACCTGAGTCGCATGCTCAAGTGGCCCACCTGCAAGATCTTTTTCGTTACGAGGTCCGGAGGGTGATTCCGCAGCTTTTCCAGCACCGCCTTTCGCCTCACCACCACCTTTAACAACATCCGCTCCAACACCCCTATGAGTCCCGGTAAAGTTTTCCAGTCCAAGTGATAAGGATCAGCCTTCATCTCGGCTGAGATAGTCCTAGACTTGGCTACAGATTTACCGCTTACCAGCATACCAGTCAAGATGCCCGCTGTAAGCACTCCGCAACCGATCAGGTAGGCACCGGTGTTGTCATCCTTGTTAATCTTCTCGCCTTCCATGGCATTGGCAACCTGCTCTCCCAGTACCTCACCGTACTCAGCCAGCCTTTGTCCAATATTCTGACCCAAAGGCGTCTCGGAAACCGCGTTGAAAACCGCCAGTTGCACCAGACCTTTCGGTCCCTTCTATCAGTTAAGCTTTTTGGCTGTGCTAAATCATCCCGCCATTTAGCATAGGACACAGAGTCGTCTATCGCTTTTGCAACATCAAATCGTTAAATCAGTCTGACATGTGCTTTAGCTCTTCCTCCATAAATCGTAGAAGCTCTACTGGGTCTCGCTCAACAACCCCTACATAATGCTCATACTCATTTACTAGCAGCGGATAGCCCATAACATAGCTAATTTTGAACGCATCAAAAAGAGACTTGTAGCCAGGGCGCAACTGAGTAATACAAAACTCCCAGCCTGCTGGAATCCTAGCGTCAATCAATCGAAATAGACTGCTCGGAGCCCAAAAAGGAGGTTGATCAGGAGCCCGCACTAAAAAATCTACCCGATCAAAAATAAACAACAGCGCATACACCACGTAACTTTCCCCAATACTCAAAGGAGAATAGTCAGTTTGATCTACCTCACCTAAATAGCGTTCCGTCGTTGGGATAGCACTACCGAGATTGGCCTGGCAAAAGGCAAGCATATGTTTACTCACTTAAATTTGAAGTCGTCAATTGCTCCAGTAATGGAGTTTCTAACGTAGTGGATTTCTATTCCATTGATATTTTGCGCCGTTTTCACCCAACCATCAGTTGCTGGCCATCGGGAATCAGTCATCGGAACCGGCAGTGAGCGACCAGCAGCAGGATTTGAAATAGCCTGCTCCATTGCAATCTGTTCATTCAAGTTAGCAGGCGTAGTTCTACCCGTCGAACCCAAACCTAATGGTTTGTTCACTGAAGGAGGTATTTCGACGCCTTTTGCACCACCACCTTTAACAACATCCGCTCCAACACCCCTGTCAGTCCCGGTATAGTTCTTCCAGTCCGGGTGATAAGCATCAGCCTTCATCTCGGCTGAGATAGTCCTAGACTTGGCTACAGATTTACCGCTTACCAGCATACCAGTCAAGATGCCGGCTGTAAGCACTCCGCCACCGATCAGGTAGGCGCCGGTGTTGTCATCCTTGTTAATCTTCTCGCCTTCCATGGCATTGGCAACCTGCTCTCCCAGTACTTCACCGTACTCAGCCAGCCTTTGTCCAATATTCTGACCCAAAGGCGTCTCGGAAACTGCGTTGA